>CAMTKF010000006.1 GCA_947072905.1 uncultured Bacteroidales bacterium | reverse complement strand
AATTTAGAAATGTCCTCTCCTTTAGCAGAGGCATTTTTGCTTGTTACTCTTAACAATTGTTATGAAACACCCTCTTAGATTCATTATTTCCATCTACTATTTTGTCTGATTGGATTTTACGAATGCTATCTTCCAGTTGGGCAATTCTGTCGGCTTCGGAAGAATTAGAATTACCTCCGCAACTTGCCACAACCAAAGACATCATACAAGCCACGAATATTAAAATTCCATTTTTCATGTTCTTGTGATTTTGATTGTTTGTTAACTCTGTTAAGCCCATTGTTGAGGTGTAGACAAATAAAAAACGTGGACTTTTTGCTTCGTCTACGTTTCGGAGGTATCGGCAAACACCTTGCAATCATATACGAGTAAAAGCCCACGGTTAACCGTGAGCATCAACTTTTACTCTTGATTGCTTCATTAAAATTTTGCCGATTTTTCCGAAACAAGAATAAAGCTAACGCTTTCTATTTTATATGTCTTTATTGACTATGCTACATAGGCTGTTTGCAGTTTAGTTATTTGGTTGCAAAGATACAAATAATTTTTGGTACTTTGATGTTTGCCAACCCACTATAATTCATTTTCGGATTAAATTCGTTAACTTTGCACTTATAATTGAGGTGTCCGACCTCATCAAGTAGAAAAATAAAATGGTAAACCACAACGTAAACCATAAAACAATAGAACTTATTAACTCTTTGAAAAACAAAGAGAAAATAAGAATACTTTTTGTGTGCCTTGGCAATATATGCCGCTCGCCGGCCGCCGACGGCATCATGCACAGCATAGTGGAGGAGCGCGGCGTTGCCCACCGGTTTGAGATAGACTCGGCCGGCATAGGCGCGTGGCATGTAGGGCAGCTGCCCGATCAACGCATGAGGGTGCATGCACGCCGCCGCGGATATGAGCTTACACACCATGCCCGTCAGGTGCGCTCATACGATTTTGAGGATTTCGACCTGATTATCGGTATGGATTCGGGCAATATCTCCGACCTGCGCGAGCTGGCCCCGTCGCCCGAGGCCGAGGAGAAGATTGTGCCGATGATTGACCTTGTACACAATCTCACCACCACATATCAGTGCATTCCCGACCCCTACTACGAGGGTGCAGAGGGCTTTGAACTGGTACTCGATATGCTTGAAGACGGCATAAATCACCTTGTGGATTTACTTTCTTAGAAAAATTTGCTAACTTTGTGGAAAAAGAACACATGCCATGACTGATACGCACCATCATCCCGAAAACGATTCGCAATTTGCCGGTCTCACCGTGAACAGCGGTGTGGTCCAGCCACCGAGCGTAAACCCCTATATGCAGCGCGGACGCCGCCGCAAGCCCATGCCCGAGGTATCGGAGCTTGTTGAGGGCATACTCAAAGGCGATGTCACCATGCTCTCGCGTGCCGTGACCCTGATAGAGTCCACCGCCCCCGACCACTATGCACGCGCACAGGAGGTGATTGAGAAATGCCTGCCATACTCCGGCAAGTCTAAACGCATAGGCCTTACCGGTGTGCCCGGCGCAGGAAAATCAACTTCGATCGACGTATTCGGTCTGCACGTGCTCAAAGACCCCGAGGCACGACTTGCAGTGCTTGCCATCGACCCCTCGAGCGAGCGCACCAAGGGCTCTATCCTCGGCGACAAGACCCGCATGGAGAAGCTGTCGGTGCATCCCAACGCTTTCATCCGTCCCAGCCCTTCGGCCGGCAGCCTTGGAGGCGTGGCCCGCAAGACCCGCGAGACCATAGTGCTGTGCGAGGCCGCCGGCTACAACAACATCTTTGTTGAGACCGTGGGGGTGGGCCAGAGCGAGACAGCAGTACACTCCATGGTTGACTTCTTCCTGCTCATTCAGGTGGCCGGTACGGGCGACGAGCTGCAGGGCATCAAACGCGGTATTATGGAAATGGCCGACGGCATAGTGATCAACAAGGCCGACGGCGACAATATTCCGCGCACACAGCTCGCACAGGCCCAGTTCAGGAGCGCGTTGCAACTGTTTCCGCCCACACCCTCGGGCTGGAAACCCGAAGTACTCACATATTCGGGCTATTTCGAGCTTGGAATACCCGAGGTGTGGGACATGATAGACCGTTACTTCAAATTTGTAAAGGATAACGGATTCTTTGACCAAAAGCGCCGTCAGCAGGCCCGCTACTGGATGTATGAGACAATAGACGAACAGCTGAGGTCGCACTTCTACAACGACGCCGATATCGCGGCCACACTGCTCAAGCTCGACCGCGAGGTGGAGTCGAACCGCCGCAGCTCATTCACCGCAGCACGCGAGGTGCTCGACCGATATTTCAACGATATTAAAAAATGAAATCCTTAAAATTCACTTTTATCACCCTTATGGCCGTGGTATTGGGTATCACCCTGATGTCGGCCAATAGAAGCCATCTGCTGCAATTTGCCGAAAATTCATTTGATTTCGGCACAATCAGCGACGACCACGCACCTGTGGTTCACGAATATAAGTTTGTAAACACCGCCGATGAGCCTGTGGCAATCCTGTCGGTGACAACGGGTTGCGGCTGCACACGTCCCGAATACCCGGTGAAGCCCGTGGCAGCCGGCGACAGCGGCCACATCAAAATCACCTTCCTGCCCAAAGGCCAGAAAGGCAACATCAACAAGGACATAACAGTGCGCTACCGCTCGGCCACAGCCAAGTCGTCAAAACGACTCACCCTGCGCCTCCGCGGCACCGTAGTAAAGAAAAAATAAATTCTGCAGGGATGCTCCACGAAGTGTCGTGAATATGGCATCCGCATATTCACGATACCATTTATTACAGCAATCCCGAGGATTACGACCCCCGAAATATGACATCCTGCCGGATGTCATCATCCCGATAACCGGGGCTTGGTAGGCTTTCCGACATTGCAATTCGGAGGATTACGCCCCCAATCAAGCGATTAATTAAAAATAAACAGCCCGGATTCGGTGTGAGTCCGGGCTGTTGGTTTGTGTATTGTTGTTTGGGATTAATCGTTGTAAACGGGACGGAGGGGCAGGGCGTCGGAGAATAAGGTGCTGGTATCACTGCCATCCATACCTGTGTACAAGTCACCTCTACCAATGGCGTTAGTCATATAGTTACCATAGTTAAAGTCAATTGCCAATAACTGCTGACTCTTGCCATTGTGCGTACAATCGGATTCTCTTACCCAATATGAAACACCATACTGAGCAGGAAGATTGTAAGCCATAGGACGATAGTTGTTGTCCGCAGGATTATAACCGTCATATCCACCAAGTCGGCAATCCAAAGAACCATAGCGCATATATCCGCCGGCAGCTTTCTTTACTAATGTACTTCCGTCATAGGTACGAGATAGGTTCTTACGACGGGGATGACTTGTAAATCCGAGAGAGAACAGGATGTTGTCACCGTGTTTCAGTGAATAAGCTACCACAGCACGAACACCGTTGGTTTTCATCTCAGCATCACCACCTGTATTGTCGGGGTCGTAGAATGAGAATGCCTTGGTTGTAGTTTGAGTTTTGGAAGCACCATCAGCGTAAGCAATACCGAAAGCAAAGTTTATGTCATTGTTTTCAAGAATCTGTTTTACGCAATTCTCCATATCAGGAGCACGGTAAGAGGTCTTGGTTGTCACGCCAATACCGGGATTGAGAAGGTCGAATGTGCCGAAAGCCGAACCGTTTGCATCGCCATACGAGTAAGCAGGAATGCTTGTCCAGGGAGTATCTTCTTGTCCATGAATCCAATATCCTGTATTACCGGGGTCTTGACCGACTCCGAAATTCTCGCGTTTGTTATTTGATTCCTTAATAGGATATTTTATATCCGAATATCTGCGGAACAAGCTGCCTACAGACAGGGGCGATACGCACAGTGAATTCTGGTCATAAACATTGAATGTAGACCATTTTTCACCGGTTGTACCTGCATCGCCCATTTGTACGGGGCCATAACCCTGACGGATTATAATCTTGTGGATACAGCTGTTGTTGTGGTAGCGTACTGTTACGATTGCACCGGCCGACTGGCGGTTGGGCATAACAGCATTTGGGGTATAGGTAAACTTAATCGGAGTACCTGTACGTCCTGTAATCTTACCACCTACACCGGTTATTACCTGAGATCCGGATTTGAGTCGGACAATACCATGAGGATCTACGTCAATGGTGGCTGACCAAGGGCCGCGTGATAAAAGAGTTTCGTACACGGTGCTGCCCTCGGTAGGGATTTCGTCGACAGAGAATGTTGAGTACATCATTTCCACGTCAAACGACTCGGTGCTGTTGTGCTTGCGGTAGATCGCACGTGGATTCTCAATGCGTCGGGTCTGAAGTACATCAGAATAAGCTATGTCTGTGTAGGTATCGCTACTATCGAATTCGTTGACAAATACAGCAGTGTACTTCACACGTGCATAGCGATAGTGGTTGTTGAAGGGATTGGCTCCGGAATACACACCCCATGCGTCAAGGGTCTTTGCACGGGTGTAAAGAGGTACATTTATAATGTAAGTCTTTTCTTTGAGTGTTTCTCCTTTTAGTTCATCTTCTTTCAGAGATATATAGTAGCTACCATCCTTTGAATCTTCAAAACACTGGAATTTTCCATCTGTTGAAGCAGTGGGAATTGAGTAAGAACGTTTACCTTTGGGACCATTTGAGTCTGATGCTTTGGGATTTAGGTACGTGTCACGAAATTTTTTAGCAATTTCATCACTGTGCCAACCACCCATATCGTATGTCACTTGGTTGACTTTTCGGAGTGAAAGCCATCCATAATGACAGTTAGGAGCGCATTCGGGGTCGAGTTTGCGGTTTTCGGGTCCGTCGCCTACAAAGTGAGTCCAGCTTTTACCATCGGGTTTGCCATCAGTTCCTATGCCTCCTGTCTGCCATTCCCAAGTTTGTTTGTTATAGGCTACTTCGCCGTCACCCTTATGAGGTCGCCATTCGTTATCTACAATAACGGCTGTGAGCGATTGCAGCTTATAGCCGGCTTTGGGTACGGCGCGCACGGTGGTGGCGTGAGACTGGTTGTAGAGGTAGCTGACGTACACAACAGGGTCAACGGTAAGACCGGGACGGCCTGATTCCTTATAGTCGATATGGAAGTCGACGTCGTTGGCATATCCGTTGAAAGTGAGTGTGAGCTGATAGTGGTAGTTGCGCTCTGCGTTGTAGTCGGTGATGTGGTCTTTACCGAGCATGAAGCGGTATTTGATTGGGCCGCGGCTGGGACGGATTGAGTCGTTACATTCATAGTAAGCTTCCACTTCAACCCAGGTGCCGTCTTTCATGCCGTCTTTCCAACCCAAGCCGCCGGGGGCTACACCTTCGGGGAAGCAAATTTGGGCATTATTGCCGGTTACGTCCTGACGTTTGTCGGTAACAGTGCCTTCCTGACCTTTACCCTGGTTGTTCTCGTAGAAATAGAGGGCTTCAACTTTCTCGGTGTGCTCGCGGGCTATGAGGCGTTCGATATCCTCGGGAGAAACAGTCTTGTCTGAGAAATATTCTTTGTCGCCGGGATTCCTGACGGTGTGCATACCTACAACGGGAGCACCGTTGTGAAGTTCATACCAACCGGTGTAGTACTGAGCGCCGTCCTCCCATTTCTGCGATTCGTTGGCCTGGTCGGTGAGGTAGAAAACCTCGCCGGTGGGGATGAGATCGTCGCTGATGCCCTCGGTGGGACGCTGAGTGTCGCGGCCGGGGCAGTTCTGGAAGCCGAGGTAGCACTCCTTGGCTATATCCTTGATGGCGATAGACTTGATGTAGATATGTACGTTGTCTTTGAGCTTGTCGGTGTTGAAAGCCACGGTGAGCTTGGATGCGGCGCGGCGCACCCATGCGTGGAGGGGCTTGCCGGGGGCTACCACCACCACGGGAGCGGTGAACGATGTGCCCGAGACACTGCCGTCGGGATTGAAGTCGTCGACGTCGGTAGCGGGCATGTCGGCTGCGCTCTGGCCGTCGGAATTGGTGAAGAAACCAAACATCTGGGCGTTCAGGGCAACGTCGTCCTGCCAGGTGAGTTTGATTTTCTGCAGTTGCTGCATGTTGCCTTCAAAGCCACTGAGGTCGTGGTTGGCCACGGCGTAGATGCGCCATTTGCCGTTGGGGAGGGTGAGGTTGAACTTGGCGCGGCCGGTCTGCACCTCAGAAGAGGGAGAGCCGTCGGGGCGGTCGTTCTCCTCAAGGGAGAATTTGTCCTTGGTTATCTCATGTTTCTCCACAAGGTCGCCTTCGGTATCGAATAGCAGCACCCACAGGCTGTTGATGCTCTTGATGGCATCGCCCTGGGAGCGCGATTTGAGCGCGGGGGTGAATGCCGAGTAGCCCACGGTGAGCGACATGTCGGTATGGCCTTCGGGAATATAACCGTCGCCCCTGTAGTCGAATTTGTCTTCGCAAGCTGTAGCCAGTATCATGGCTGCAAGCATGATAAACGCGATGTATATTTTGTTGCTGATAGCTTTCATCTTGTGTGATTGGTAAATTTTCAGTTATGATTTGGTGGGGGCTGTATCAATCGAGACCGAAGCTTGGGCGTAGATCAACAATGCCGTAGGGGAGTACATCCACCTGAATGTCCATGTCGACATCGGAGATTTTCTTGGTCACCTCAAATTTGTACCAGAAGTTGCGCATCAGGTCGAAGTACTGGCCTACTTTTACGGCACCGGTGAGGGCCGGGGGTACCTGATAGTATTTGAATTCGACTTTGTAATTACGATCGTCGTTCTCCAGCTTGATATTCAGATGGGTTTTGTCGGCGCTCATCATGTTTGCGCCGGTATTCTTGTATTCGGGAACGTATATCACGTAGTGGCGAAGACCGGTTTCGTCGGTATAGAACGGCACGTTTAGCTCGGTGTCGCTTATGGCGTCGGCGGGAATTGAGGGGTTGTCGGTGTAGTCGCCGCCGTATGTGTGCTTGATGTACTGGCTCTGGTGGTAGACGCCCAGGGGAGCGCAGTATGCCTTGGTGTTGTGGCGTTTGAGCGATACTGACTCTATATTGGCGGCAGATTCCTCGGTCTGTATCACCTCAACCTTGGCAAAGGCGCGAAGCAGATGCAGGTCGACGCCGGTGAGGTTGAGCATCACGGGCACGAGGTTAACGCCGGGGAACTGCATCACGCCGTATAGCGGAATGCGGTGTTCGTAGTCGAGCACGGCTCCCCACGGCTCGGTGCCGTAGTCGATTATGGCGTTGTTAACAAGCTGGTCGATGGTTGTTTCGCCGGGAATGAGCGAGGCCTCGTCGAGATACTTGCCGTGCCAGTTGGCGAGCATCACAATCTTGGTGGGGCCATTCTTAATCTGCTCAATCATGTCCTTGCCTTCGATGCTTGTGCGGGCAACGTAGGTCTTGGAGCTTGGCGAGTTCTGTATGTCGACGCGCTCGATGACGGGGTTGGTGAATGTGGAGATGAATTTGTTGTCAACCGAGAAGAAGTATATGCGGAAGTCGCCGCCTTCGAGGTCGATGAAATTCTCGTAGCCGGCTCCGGGGTCGTATTCGCCGTCGGCAGGGGTGGCGCGAGAGATGTTGGTGGAGGTGTTGTCCACTTCTCCTACATTGATGTAGAAGCCCAGCGAGAGCTTTTTAGAGCTGCCGGCATCGGGTACTTCGTCTTCCATGTCATAACCGGAACAGGCACAAAGTAAGAGTGATGTCAAACATAAGGAAAGCCACCGCGAAATTGATGCGAAATTGAATTTGGTTTTAAACATTGTAAGTAACATGTGTTTTTGAGGAAGAGAGAATTGGTTATCTTCAGATAAAAACAGCTTTTTTTATTTAGCAACCACAAAGTTAGTCAATTTTAAACGTTTGTACAATATTACAAGCTGTAAATTTACAATATTTAAGGGTTGTTAACTATCTTTTTGGTGTCCGATGTTCCTTTTGAGTTGCGCCGCGCTGATGCGGTTCATGGCGCTGCGTGCCGTGAGGCGGCGCCACTGCGATGATGTAATGGCGGCGGCGCATGCCGTGTCGAAGTGCAGCAGCCGCGGGTCGGGGTGGAATTCGGGCAGAGGGGCGGGCGGTTCGCCGCTGTTGTGCGGGCATGCGCGCTGGCACTCGTCGCAGCCGTAGTAGTGGCCCTGCAGGTCGATGTGGGGCGGCAGCGGGCCGCGGTGTTCTATGGTAAGGCACGACAGGCAGCGGCGGGCGTCGAGCGATGAGTCGCCGCGCAGGCTGTGGCCGGGACAGGCCCGCAGGCATGCGCCGCACCGGCCGCAGTCGCCCTCCAAAGGGCTGTCGGGCGCGAGTTGCAGGGTAGTGACGAGTTCGCCAAGGAAGACTCCCGAGCCTACACCCGGCACTATGAGCTGACCGTTAAGGCCTATCCAACCAAGGCCCGACCGGCAGGCCCAGTAACGCTCGGGCAGAGGGGCGGTGTCGACGCATGGGCGCGACAGTGCGCCGTAATTGTCGAAAATAAAGCGGGCGAGGGCTATCAGCCTTTGCCTGAGCACTATATGATAGTCGGTGCCCAGGGCATAATCGGCAATGAAGGGGTGGTGGTAGCCGCCCGACGGGCGGTAGGGGAAGGCAAGGCTGATGACGGTGCGTGCGCCGGGGAGCAGCAGGCGCGGGTCGTGGCGCACATCGCCGTAGCGCAGCATGTAGTGGAGCGAGCCGTGGTTGCCTGCGGCAATCCAATCGTCGTAAAACCGGCTGAAACGGCTGTCGACGGGGAGTGCTTCGGAGCATCCGAAAGCCACGGCACCCAGACGGAGAGCCTCGGCGCGTATGGCGCCCTTATTCCATAGGCATAGGTTCGAACTCATAACCCTGTGCAAGGAGCCATTCGATGGCCTGAGGCAGCACCGGACGCATGTTGCGGGCTGCTTTGAGCGAGTCGTGGAATACGATGATAGAGCCGTTGCGGGCAAAGCGCTTGACGTTGTTGAGCACTTGGTCGGGGGAGAGTTTTGCCGAGTAGTCGCGTGTGACGAGGTCGTACATCACTATGTTGTACTTGGAGCGCAGGGCGCGGCTCTGTGCCCAGCGCATGATGCCGTGGGGCGGACGGAACAGGGGAGAGTCGATGAGCGCGTCGGCCTCGGCCACGTCGCGCAGGTAGCGGCGGGTAATCACTTTCATGCCCTGCAGGTGGCGCATGGTGTGGTTGCCGACGCTGTGGCCGCGTCGGCGTACTTCCTCGAGCAGCTCGGGGTGGCGCTCTACGTTCTGGCCTACCATGAAGAATGTGGCCTTGATGCCGTAGCGGTCGAGGATATCGAGCACCCAGGGTGTCTGTTCGGGTATGGGGCCGTCGTCAAAAGTAAGATACACCACCTTCTTGCGACGTTTCTTTATACGCCACAAGGCCTCGGGAAACAGCAGGCGGTAGAGCAATGGGGGACGTTCTATCAGCATTTCAATATATGACTTGAATTCAATGAAATTCAAAAGATAAAGGTGAGGGATTGCTCCCTCACCTTTTTATCAATTACACTTTTAGAATCGCAGGAGCTGGTTCCATGACTGCGGCGAGATGCCATAGTCGTTCATCCATTTCTGCGACAGAGCCATCTGGTCGACGCCGGCAGCCTTGTGGGCCTTGATGGCGAGCTGTGCGTAGTCCATCATGAGCTTTGTGGCACCGGTGTAGCCCTGCGACATCTCGGCGACTCCGGCCGAATCCATGCCCGAAATGTAGAGAACGGGAACGGAGCGCAGGGTGGCGTCGAATGTGCCGCGCGGAGCCCATTCTTCTATTATCTCGGCATTGGCCACGGGGTCTTTTTCGAGAGCGCGCAGTATGTCGATGCGGTTTTGCAGTGCGATGGCCGCGCCGAAGTATTGCAGGCCGTTGAGTTCTGAAGCGCCGAGCATTGATACCTGCGAGGGCGACAGGCTCTGGGCATAGCGCATGAGCTGCGCGTAGCGGGGAGTCTCGCGGGCAAGTATGGCCTCGGCGGCCTTGAGGTCGGCCTCGTCGTGGCTCTGCAGGTAGAGGTCGTAGTAGGCCTCGGCCATGTAGACGCCGAGCATGCCATCGAGGGGAGTGGCGGCTACGGGAGTCTTGGCTTCGATAAGTTCAAGCAGGTTGCGGCCCATGTCGGCACGGGTGGCAGGTACCTTGGTGCCCTGCTTGCGGGCGTATTCCACAGCCCACTGCGATGCGGGTGCGTCGCCGCTGAGGATAAGGTCGTGAGCCACACCATAGATGCTGGAGCGCATGGTCGAAACCATACGTACTACGGTCTCGTCGAGGTAAAGCTTCTCGGGATGCTCAACGTCGAGTCCGCCCCAGCGGAATTCGCTCATTATATTCTTGTAAGCCTTCTCAACAGTGGGCGATACTGAGGGAGCGGCAAAGGGAGTGACTTCCTGAGCCACGCCGGTAGAGCCCATGAAGGGAGTAAGGCCGAGGTAGTATGTAGAGGGAACGGTAGAGGCAAAGTAAACCGGGCGTTCGAAGCCGCCGTCAACGCTGTTGGCGAGGATGTCGAGCGAGAGTACGTTGCCAAGGCTCAGTCCCTGCTTGCCCAGCTGCGACAGGTCGGTGGTGATGTCAGACAGGTAGGGCAGGAGGTAGCGGCGGTGGGTGACATTTGCGGTGTCGAGACCGTAGCGTTCAAAAGCCTTCTGAGCATCTACGGGGAAGAAGATGCGGGGGCTTGTGAGCAGGTTGTACTTATAGTGCTGCTGACTGCCGTAGAGTTCGCGCAGGGCGGTTTCTGCAGTCACGAGCGAGTCGGTGCGGGGCATGATGAAGCTCCAGGCGAGCTTGTCGTAGCCATAGTCTTGCGGAGTGGCGTACATGGGTACGGGCTTGCCGTTGTAGCTGGGTATGCGCTGCTGGTTGGCATACCAGTCGGTGGTGAGGTAAGAGAGGTTAACCACGCGCACGTCGGTGCGGTAGCCTTCCACTTCCTGAGCGTACCACAGGGGGAATGTGTCGTTGTCGCCGTTGCAGAATATTATACCGTTTTCGTCAACCGATGCGAGGTAGTTCATACCGTAGTCGCGGGCGGTGTATCGGCCGCTGCGGTCGTGGTCGTCCCAGGTCTGCGACACCATCTGCAGGGGTACTGCAAAGCCTATGGCCACAGCTACGGCGCAGGCGGCGATGGTGCATGCGCGCGAAGGTTCGGCGGGAGCTTCGTCCTTGGCTTTCTTCTTGGTGAAGAGCGAGCGGAGCATCATGCCGATGGCGGGCACGCCCATGCCTATCCAGATGGCGAATGCGTAGAATGAGCCGGCAAAAGCATAGTCGCGTTCACGCGGCTGTCCGGGAGTCTGGTTGAGGTAGAGCACGATGGCAATACCGGTCATGAAGAACAGGAAGCAGATTACCCAGAATTGCTCTATGCCACGCTGCGGAGCGTCTTTCTTGACATAAAGCGCCTGCCAGAGCAGGCCTATGATGCCGAGGAGCAGGGGCAGCATGTAGAATACGTTATGGCCCTTGTTGCCCTTGCCGAATTCGTCGGGCAGCAGGCTCTGATCGCCGAGACGGGCATTGTCTATTACGGGAATACCGCTGATCCAGTTGCCGAGATGAGGCTCGCCGTTGCCGGCTTTATCGTTCTGACGACCGGCGAAGTTCCACATGAAGTAGCGCCAGTACATGTGCGAGAACTGGTAGTTGTAGAAGTAGCGCAGGTTTGTGCCGAAACCGGGCTTCCATGCCGAGGTGTAGCTGACTTCATCGCCGTTATGGCTCTGAGCTGTAACAACCTTGGCCTGCGAGTGCATGTAGGGGGCCACCTCGTAGAGCGGGGCGTAGCCGTCCTGAGCCCAACGCATGCGCACTTCCTCGGGAATGTTGTCGATATCGTCGTTGGAGTATTGCGACCAACCTTTGTAACCCTCTACATGTGTGGGGTCGGGACTGTAGACGCGGGGGAAGAGCATCTGCAGGTCGGGCAGTTCCTTATAATTGGGCTTGGGAGTAGACTCCACATATTTGTCTGACTGGGCGGGATTGGTTTTCACTACCTTGGTGTACGACGGGGTGGGGTCGTTGTATGGAGCGCCGTTCTCGTCGCGCAGCACGCCGTCGAGGAGCTGTGTGGCGGGACGTCCGTAATCGTCTACGCGCACATAGTAAGTGCCTGAGCCTTCGGGGTATTCAAATGTGGCAAGCTCTTCGGCAAAGACAGCGCCGCGGAAGAGGGGACGGTCGCCGTACTGCTCGCGGTTGAGGTATGAGCTGAGGGCAAATACGTTGTCGGGGGCATTCTGGTTCATGGGTGTGTTGGCGTGCGAGCGTATGAGCAGCAGCGCGTATGATGAGTAGCCCACGAAGATGAGGAACACGCTAAGAACCACTATGTTGAAGATGCGTACAGGTACCTTGCGGCATCCGATGAATATGTAGCCGGCAAGGGCAAGGATGAGCACCAGGCCCACAACCCAGTTGCCAATGAAGGGCATGCCCGAAAGCACTATGGCCAGGAAAGATGAAATCTTGATTGACATGGCGCTCTTCTGACGCTGCAGGGCGCTGATGGCCCAGATGAACACGCCTACGAGCATCACGGCGTAGAAGAGCACGCCGGTGTTGTATGATGCACCGAAGTCGTTGACAAAGAGCAGTTCAAACCACTGTGCCACCTTTACAAATCCCGGTACAAGGCCGTAGAGAATGAGACCCACGATGACAAAGGACACAAGCAGCGCTATTATAGAGCCCTTGGCCGAGATGTTCTTGTATTTCTTATAATAGAATACGAGTACGATAGCGGGAATACAGAGCAGGTTGAGCAGATGCACTGCAATAGACACGCCTATGATGTAGGCGATGAGGATGAGATAGCGGTCGCTGTGGGGCTCGTCGGCACGGTTTTCCCATTTGAGTATCAGCCAGAAAACCAGGGCGGTACAGAACGAAGAGAATGCGTAAACCTCGCCTTCTACAGCCGAGAACCAGAATGTGTCGCTCCAGGTGTAGGCGAGAGCGCCGCATATACCGGCACCGAAAATCAGGGCCATCTTCCAGGGCTTGATCTCAGTGGCGTCGTCGGCCACAATAAGGCGGCGGCTAAGGTGGGTTATAGACCAGAAGAGCAGCAAAATGGTGGCAGCGCTGAGCAGGGCCGACATGGAGTTGACAGCCACAGCCGCGTTGGCGATGTTATTACCGAAAATAGTTACGAAGAAACGGGCTGCGAGCATGAAGATAGGGTTGCCCGGCGGGTGTCCTACTTCGAGTTTCGCACCTTGAGAGATGAATTCAGGACAATCCCAGAAGCTTGCTGTAGGCTCAATTGTGAGCAGATAGGTGACTGCGGCCACCAAAAAGCAAGCCCAACCCAACAGGTTGTTTAATAAATTATACTTTTTCATGAAGAAGTGTGTAATCGCGATAATTCGTGCAAAGTTAATCAATTCCTGTCAAATGGGATATTGTTTAACTAATATTAAGATAAAACCTTTGGGAATATTGAGGTGTTAAGTAAACAGACACAAACTATTAAACAAGCTCTTAATTTTGAATTTTATATGAAACGTTTCTATTTTCTTTCGTTGTTGCTTTTTGCATTGTTGCCGTTCAAGGCATCGGCACAGTATTATCAAATAGCCAATCAGCTGACATCGCTGATTAGTCCGGCTCTGTCGGGGTCGCTCAATTATAAGGGATTTGTGGAATTTTCGGGACTTGCCGGCCTCGGGCACGACCGAGCCAACGACATAGGCATCTCCACCACCCAGGGCTTCCAGTATTCATCGTGGTTCTTTATGGGCGTAGGCCTGGGTGTGGATGTGGTAATGGCCAATCAACCCGAAGGTTGGCAGGCTCAGCCCGGCTATGACTATATGTATCACGGCTCGTCGAAGACCAAGGCCATGGTGCCCGTATTCTCAGATTTCCGCTTCAATATAGGCGACCGCAACTCCACATCGTTCTTCATAGACCTCAAACTGGGCGCGGCATGGCTCATAGGCAGCAAGTATCTGCGCATGGCCGACGGCTGCATGAGCAACAGCACTCAGTTTTTCATGCGTCCTACGATAGGATTGCGCATACCCGTATCGTCAAATGATACACGCCACGCATTCAACATAGGTGTCACCTACCAGCTGCTTACATCCAACAACAATTACTATTGGAACTCAAACTCGCTTACGCTAAACAATATAGGTGTAACCGTGGGCTATGAGTGGTAGTCATTCGTACAATCCCTTGAGATAATCGCGTACTTCGTCGGCTGTGACGTCTGATTTAACGATCTTGCCCTCGATATCGTTTGCGGAGAAATCATTGAATGGCGTGCCCGGGGCTATTTCGTTAGTGCCCGAGATTTTATCCATATAGATTGAATACTCGCTTTCGGGAAATTTTCCTTCATAATTGTCTCTCAAGCTTAATACGAGTTAAATCCAAACACACTCTAAGCAGTGTTGGATTTCCGAGAAATTTTCTTATGTGAAAAAATCAGCAAAATAGAATTGCCTCAATATATCATATAATAAATATTTTTGGTATCTTTGCATCATTAAATTAAGTATTAAGTCATAGTGATGAGTTATGAGGTGCTTTACTTCGTCACTTATAACTGTAACTTAAAACATAAACGCAATGGCAAAGTCATCGGCATAGCCGCTTTGCACCTTAAATTATAGGCAATGGCAAAGAACACGATGGGGACTAAATTGCCCCTTAAACTTGAACAGAAAATGGAGTTGATGGGAGAACAGATTAAGCTCGCCCGACTTCGTCGCAATCTGTCGATAGCACAGGTGGCAGAGCGAGCTACATGTTCGCCGTTGACAGTGGCGAGAATAGAAAAAGGTTCGCCTACTGTTTCAATCGGCATTTATGCCCGTGTGCTATATGCCCTACAGCTCGATGATGATTTGCTGTTGATTGCCAAAGAGGATACTCTTGGCCGTACACTGCAAGACCTCTCTTTGAAACATCGCCAACGAGCATCTAAAAAGGAATAATCTATGGAAAGACTTTTTGTATATGCCGATTTTGATTGGCTTGATACTTCTGCGATAGTGGGAGAATTATCGTTTGATTCAGTGCGTGGCAATGAGACTTATTCTTTCTCGTATGATAAAGAGTGGCTTGCCAAATATGGTGATGTCTTTCTGAGCGAAGACTTGCAGAATTTTCCGGGCGTACAATATACCCGTCCGGAGCGTGACATCTTCGCTTGCTTTTCTGATGCCCTGCCTGACCGTTGGGGTCGAACATTGCTTAATCGCCGTGAACAGATAGCCGCCGCTGACGAAAAGCGGCCTGTCAAACGATTGACTTCATTCGACTACCTTATGGGCATTGATGATGCCTCCCGAATGGGTGGCTTACGTTTTGCCAAAACCGAAGGCGGAGAATTTATCAATGTTGATCCAAATCTGCGAGTGCCACCATTGGCAAGTGTCAGAGAATTGATACACGCTGCCCATGAGATTGAAGAGAGCGAGGAGAAACAGCAACTTCCGGCAAAGAAATGGCTTGTGCAACTTCTTCATCCCGGCACGTCGCTCGGAGGCGCAAGACCCAAGGCGACAGTTGTTGATGAGAATGGGAAATTAACCGTGGCTAAATTTCCTTCACGCAAGGATGATTATGATGTTGCACTTTGGGAACATTTTTGCCACGTCATGGGACGTAAAGCAGGATTGAATGTTGCGGATACAAGAATAATCAATGGTGAAAATCACCATGTACTTCTTTCAAAAAGATTCGACCGCAACGATGAAGGAAAGCGGATACATTTCGCTTCAGCCCTGACATTGCTTGGCCTTGAAGACGGCGACAACGCTTCAACCGGATGCGGATATCCGGATATTGTGGATTTCATCATTCAGCATGGATGCAATGTTGAACAAAATCTTGAGGAAATCTACAGGCGTGTTGTGTTCTACATCATCGTCGGTAACTCTGATGACCATTTCCGCAACCACGGTTTTCTGCTGACGAGAAAAGGATGGAAACTATCACCGGCCTATGACATTAATCCCACGCTACAAGACTATCAGAGTCTCTTGATAAATCGCTCGACAAACGAATCTGACTTGAATATTCTTTTGAATGCAGCCGGAGATTACATGTTGTCAAATGACAAAGCTAACAATATAATATCAGAAGTTAAAGAGGCTATGAAGTCATGGCAGACTGAAGCCCGACGGCTCGGCATACCTCAACGCGACATTGACACGTTTGCACCTCGCATTGACAAATGGGTGATTTAAGAGTGTGTTTAAAATTTATTTTATCTTGTCATTGAGAGTCTTGTCAATGTATTTTAGATATGTACACTGTTTCGATTTAGCGCTTTCTGATTTTTCGGACCAGGTGTGCATGTCGGGGATTTTTTGTAACTTTGCAGTCGGATTAAGGGGTCGTACGGGTGTATGACCTTTATGTTTTAGCTGTTTTGCTTATGATTTTAACTTGTAATTTACCTGCGAAGAGTCGCGTTGTATCTTTTGTGTGGCAACATATACTGTTGCTCGTATCGCTTTATCTGATGACACTTGGAGTTGCGCTGTGTATCAAGTCGGCGCTTGGCAGCAGTGTTATATCGTCGCTGCCGCTGTCTTTCTCGCTTGCGGGCGCTTTGGGCAAAATGCCGGCCATGACTGTAGGCGGATATACAATAATGATGAATTTCATATTTGTATTCCTGCAGATACTTATACTTCGCAAGCAATTCAATCCCTTGCAGCTGTTTCAGCTCGTCATAGGCTTTGTGTTCGGCTGGCTCATAGATATTAATATGTTCATAACCTCGGGTCTGGCGTGCGATGAGATGTGGTCGCAGGCTCTGGCTCAGTTTGCCGGCTGTACTGTGATGGCTGTAGGCATAGCCTTTGAGGTGCGCTGCGGCTCGGTGACCATGTCCGGCGAGGGTCTGCCTGTGGCACTGTGCCGTGTGACCGGAATGGCATTCCCCAAGATGAAGATAATTGTCGACACAACGCTGGTAGCCCTTGCGCTTGGCAGCAGCTTCCTGTTCTTCGGCGAGTGGAACTGGAGTATCGTGGGACCGGGCACAATCTTTGCCATGTTCTATGTGGGATATGTCATAAAGCTTTTGAATCCGCATATCGAATGGTTTGACCGCGTGCTGGCCTATACACCCGGCTTCAAACGCTATATAGTGGGCCTGGCACGGTTTATATATAAGAAATAGTTTATATATAAGAAATAGTGCGCTCAAGCTTGCACCGACACGTGAAAAGTAGTAATTTTGTGGTAGAAAATATTTTCTACCTTAAATTACTATCGCTATGATAAAAAAACACATGTTGGTGGCAGGAGCAGCCTTTTGGGTATTGGGCGTATGCACTGCCGGGGCCAATAATTCTGTCGAATGGCAGACTTTGGGTAATCAGGTGAATGCGGATGGTAAACCGTATTACGTGCAGCGTTTCACAGTCAAGGCCGACGAGCCCTTTGACCGTCTGGCCTTCTGTATGTTCAAGCGCTCTATGGAAACCGTAAATCCTCAGGATACTCTTATAGAGATACTTCCCGGATATTTTGCCGTGGCCTCGCCACGCTTTGCATCAGTGGCTGCGGGCGATACCGTGGTGATTGATGTGATAACCAAAGGGGCGATGCGCAACATATCATATTCGCCCGACGGATTTCATCTGGTGAAGGATGGCAAGGTGGTGAAGGTGTCGTCCAATCGCCTGCCCATCACCTCGTTTCAGCAACAGTGGGCCACGGCCGACGGTCGCGACGGAATGATATACGGCCCGGCTGCCTTTGAAATGAACGACAGTCTGCGCACCCGGCTGCGCCCGGCGCCCTACATGCAGATTCCCACGCCCAAGAAGGTGACACTTGCCGGCTCGCGCATGGTTTCCAAGCCCGTGCTGGTGACGGCCAAGGCCAATGATCCGCGCCACGATTATTACCGCGTGGACATCTCGGGCGACACTGCCGTGATTTATACCAACAGCACTCATCTGCAGGCTGTGAAGAACATGCTTCAGCGCAGGCTTGATGAGAGCGCCGATGCCTCGGGCCGGGTGCCCGCAGCCGTGATAGAAGACTGGGCCGACCTGCCTTACCGCGGTTTCATGTACGATGTGGCGCGAAACTTCAACGATAAGGAAAGCGTGAAGAGCGTACTGTCGCTCATGGCCCGCTACGGGCTCAATGTATTCCACTTCCACCTTGGCGACGACGAGGCATGGCGAGTGGAGATGCCCTCGCTGCCCGAACTAACCGGTGTAGGCGCGCGCCGAGGATATACCATGACAGACGATGCACCCTTCCTCAAGCAGATATACAGTGGCGACGGCGACCCCAACTCCACCGATACCCCTGCCAACGGATTCTATACCGTGGCCGATTTCATAGAAATTCTGCAATATGCCGACTCTCTGGGCATAACAGTGATACCCGAGTTTGACACTCCGGGCCACAGCCGCGCGGCCATACGCGCCATGGAACACCGCTACCGCACCACCGGCGATGCCTCGCTGCGCCTGATACACGACGGCGATACCTCCAAGTATTCGTCGGCTCAGGCTTATCACGACAATACCCTGAATCCGGCTCTCGAAGGTCCTTACAAGTTCTGGGGTATAGTGATGGACGACGTTATAAAGATGTACGAGCAGGCCGGACTCCAAAAGCCCGTTATACACATAGGCGGCGATGAAGTGCCCGCGCATGTGTGGGACGGCAGCGATGTGGCCGTCAAGTTCATGAAAGAAAAAGGTATGACCCACCAGCGCGACCTGCACGCTTACTTTGTAGAGCGCGTGGCACGTCTGGCCGCCGACCGTGGCCTTAAGATTGCCGGTTGGCAGGAAATAGCCCTCGATCATTCGCCCGAGTACGACGCTGCCGTGCTGCCCGTGGTGGCTGCCGTAAACTCATGGACCAATGCAGGCTCCAAGAGTTCCAAGATGGCCGAGCTGGGCTATCCCATCATACTGTCAAACGTAGACTATCTGTACTTCGACCAGACTCCCACCACACATCCCGAAGAACCGGGGCTGATATGGGGTGGCCTTGTAGATGAATTCCGGCCCTTGCATGCCACCGTAGATAATATTTTCTCAAAAGACAAGAATCTGCAGAGCCGTGTGGCCGGTATCACAGGTACAATCTTTGCCGAAACCGTGCGCTCGCACGGCATGATAGAACGCTACCTGTTGCCGCGCCTTCTCGGTCTGGCCGAACGCGGCCACAATACTTCAGCCACAATTTCGGATGAAGAATATTTCGGTGCCCTTACCGGCGAGATGTCCCGCTGGGCAGCCGAGGGTCGAGGGTTCTATCTGCGTCAGCCGGGCATACGCCTTGCAAACGGCAAGATAGAGATGAACGAACCCTACGGAGCCGGTGAGATACGCTATACCCTCGACGGCTCGCAGCCCACAGCTCAGAGTACCCTCTACACCGGCCCGTTCGACCCCGGCACAGCCACACAGGTAAAGGCCCGTCTGTTCTACGGCCCCGCATGGAGCGTTACCTCCATTCTTGATATAAAGTAAGCCCATAGCCGGATTTGAAAAAATCTACAAAGAATACATAGCACCGGCCAAATGCAAATAATTAAGTGCGGAAAAAGTGCGGAAAGCGAATTTCCGCACTCTTTCCGCACTTTTTGATGGGTTTTGGATGTAAGAGGATGTGACAGAGGGTGCTGCAGAACCTCACTCCCGGAATATGGCATCCGGCAGGATGTCTGAAAACTAGTAGCCGGGTATGTACGACCGTAGGGAGGACATGCCCGGTAAGCATACAATAACGTAATGGCATTCGCAGAAAGCCGATTATATTTGCTAAGCTGATATAGGCGAGGCTTGTATAATCGGCTTTCTGCGAATGCCTTATTATCATGTATTTGCTTACCGGGCATGCCCACGCTTCGGCTACACCTTCGCGTGTGCATACCCGGTTACTAGCTTACAGGCTTCCTGCGGATGCCATATTCTTGGGAACGAGGTTCTGCAACACCCACATATTCTTGGAGTGTTGAGCCTATGGTTTGCGCTTACAATATGACTTCATTCCTGTTCCGCGTTTTATGATGAAATCCGGATAGTTAGGCTACCGGTAGGCGGTTTTGTGGACTTCTATTTGAAACAGTCTTTGAAATATGCGGCAGTGGTGGCGCATATATCATTAATTTTTTGTACCTTTGTGCTTTATTTTTAATTGAGTATATTTCTTCTATGGAATTGTCATCGCTTACTGCCATATCGCCGGTCGATGGGCGCTACCGTTCGAAGTGTGAACGTCTTGACGAGTATTTTTCGGAATTCGGTCTTATCCGTTACCGTGTGAAAGTTGAAGTTGAATACTTCATAGCCCTTGCCGAGCTTCCCCTGCCTCAGCTCGAGGGTATAGAGGCTGCAACCCTTGAGAGCCTGCGCGATATCTATCGCAATTTCTCTCTTGAAGATGCCAAGGCTATCAAGACTATCGAGCAGACTACCAACCATGATGTGAAGGCTGTTGAATACTTCCTTAAGGAGCAGTTCGACGCCCGCGGTCTTGAAAAATACAAGGAATTCATCCACTTTGGCCTTACCTCGCAGGATATCAACAATACCGCTGTTCCCATGAGCGTGCTCGGAGCACTCGAAGATGTGTACATGCCTGCCCTGCAGGAGCTTTGCACCAAGCTCGAAAACCTGGCCGAAGAGTGGAGCGACGTAGCCCTGCTGGCCCATACCCACGGACAGCCCGCATCGCCCACACGTCTGGGCAAGGAGATAGAGGTTTACCTCTACCGTATCTCGGAGCAGTGCGACCTGCTTTCAAAGACTCCGTTCAGCGGCAAGTTTGGCGGTGCCACCGGCAATTTCAACGCTCATCATGTGGCATATCCCGATATAGACTGGGAAGAATTTGCAGCACGTTTCCTGGCCGAGAGACTCGACATCAGCCGCGAGACCTACACCACCCAGATTTCAAACTACGATAATCTGGCCGCCGTGTTCGACGCTCTGCGCCGCATCAACACCATAATTCTCGACCTCGACCGCGATATGTGGATGTACATATCCATGAACTATTTCAAGCAGCAGATCAAGGCCGGCGAGGTGGGTTCATCGGCAATGCCCCACAAGGTGAATCCCATTGACTTTGAAAATTCGGAAGGCAACCTCGGCATAGCAAACGCCGTGCTGGCGCATCTGGCCATGAAGCTGCCCGTATCGAGACTTCAGCGCGACCTCACCGACTCTACCGTCCTGCGCAACGTAGGTGTTCCCTTGGCTCACACACTCATCGCCATCGCATCTACCATCAAGGGCCTCAACAAGCTGCTGCTCAACAAGGCAGCTATTGATGCCGACCTCGAAGCCAACTGGGCTGTGGTAGCTGAAGGTATTCAGACCATTCTGCGCCGCGAGGGCTATCCCAAACCCTACGAAACTCTGAAACAGCTCACCCGCACCAACGCAGCCATCACCAAAGAGAGCATCAGCGAGTTTATCGACACTCTCGAAGTCTCAGACGCCGTACGTGCCGAGCTCCACGCCCTCAGCCCCGCCACCTATACCGGTGTGTGATAAGCAGCTGTAGAAAAAACATGATGCGCCGCGGGGTCTCAATGCCTGCGGCGCTGTCTTTTTATGTTGCGAAAAGCTACATGCAGGTTCAATAATTTTCATTTTAAAGGAAAGTTAAGCTAGATTTTTGGAACTTTGATAATTTGGAATTATCTTTGTATTCTAAAAATGTGGTATATATACCACATTTTTAGAATTATTGGAATGAAAATTTTTGAAGCATAAAGACTTGACTTAGTAATAAGAAGTTATTAAAATACTTGAAAGAAAATATATATATATATATATATATATCAGGCATTTGCAACTATGAGATAGTTATGATTTAGATTATAATATAGATGATACGAACAATCGAAAAAGTAAAAGCAAAACCATTCCTCAAATGGGCCGGCGGCAAAACTCAATTGTTGCCAACCATTGACTCTTTTCTTCCGGAATCTTTCCAAAAAGAGAAGAATATAACATACATTGAGCCTTTTGTTGGTGGAGGAGCTATGCTTTTCTATATGTTGCAAAAATATCCTAATATTAAGAAGGCTATAATTAATGATATAAACACTCATTTAATTAAAACTTATACCATTATTAGAGATAACCCATACTTTCTGATTGAAGTTCTAAAAGAATTACAAGAAAAATTCAGAACAGCCGGTAGTTATGATGCTCAAAAGGAACTTTTTCTAAAAGTTCGAAATAGCTTTAACCAAGACAATCTTACTGATATAGAAGAAGCCGCTTGTATGATTTTCTTAAATAGAACATGCTTTAACGGCCTTTACCGTGAAAATTCAAAGGGTGGTTTTAATGTCCCATTCGGAAAATATACCAACCCTACTATTTGTGATGAACCCTTAATTATTGCAGATAGTGAATTATTGCAAAAAGTGGAAATTATAAATGGAGATTTTGCCTGTACAAGTGACTACGTAGACGGTTATACTTTCTTCTATTTTGATCCTCCATACCGACCTCTTGATGCTACATCAAGCTTCAATTCGTATGTAAAGGAATCTTTCGATGACAATGAGCAAATTCGACTTAAAGAATTCTATTCTGCTCTTTCTTTAGATGGTTGCTTAGAAATGCTCAGTAATTCTGATTGTAAGGGTCGAAATGCTTCTGACATATTCTTTGATGAACTATATAAAGATTTTTTTATTGAAAGAGTCTATGCTAAGAGAAGCATAAATGCTAATGCCTTAAAGCGAGGGACTCTTACAGAATTATTAATTAGAAATTATGAGTCCTTTCAAGGCGATCCCTTAACCATATTATACTAAAGTGATATGACAGACAGATTTAATGAATTTATGAAACCTCTTAAGGAGACCCACTTTTCTTTAAAAGATTACGTTGATTTTCCAAAGGTTGCAGCAAATGTAGAAGCAATATCAATCAAACTTAATCAGCTCAATTATCTGATAGGACAAGAAGATATGGAAACTGCAGTAGACCGCCTTTGGGAAGAAAATCCAAAAGTTTTTTCTGTTTTGGATATACTCATTGCGGTTCGTGCCAAAGACAAAAAGAAAGCTATTGATGAAAATGGCAATATCTTCCTTGTTTCTGATTATTTTTCTTCTTCAAAGCAAGTTATAAATTTTCTTAACGAGACTGGACTTACTGGAGTTTTCCAAAATAAACAAATCAAGAATCTTGTTGATTATGTATTTGGAGTTGAAGTAGGGCTTGATTCTAATGCTCGTAAAAATAGAGGCGGACATATAATGGAAAATCTTGTGGCTAGTATTTTTGACAAACATGGCATCAAATTTAAGCAAGAAGTCTATTATACAGAATTTCCTGAGATTGTAAAGGCTTTGGGCGCAGACAAAAAGAGATTTGATTTTGTAATCAAAACCAAAGATAAGACATATCTTATTGAAGCAAACTTCTATACCGGTGGAGGTTCTAAACTAAACGAGGTCGCTCGCGCTTATTCTGAACTAGCACCCAAAATCAATGCCGTCCCTGGTTTTGAATTCGTGTGGATAACAGACGGAATAGGTTGGGAGTCAGCCCGCAATAAGCTTGAAGAAGCGTTTGCTCATATTCCAAGTGTGTATAATCTTTCAAATCTTAACGAATTGATTAATAAACTATAGTCGTTATGATTTATTACGATAAATGCAATTGACTATAACTCAATAATAGTGCGTTCAGCTTGATATCGGATAATATGATAGTCCCATTATATAAATCAGACGACAGAGCGTTTACCATTGTTCATGGTGATTGTTTTGATGTACTTCCTCAGTTTGATTTTAAATTCGATATGATTTTTGCAGATCCTCCCTATTTCTTGTCTAACGGAGGTATAAGTTATCAAGCCGGAAAGATTGTATGTGTCGATAAAGGAGAATGGGACAAAGGCGGCTCACCTGAATCAATTATGGAGTTTAACCGAAAATGGTTATCTCTGTGTAGGGAAAAATTAAAGGATAACGGCACAATATGGATTTCAGGTACACATCATAATATCTTTGCCATAGCTAATCTTCTTGCCGAACTCGGATATAAGATTCTAAATGTTATCACATGGGCGAAAACCAATCCTCCACCAAACATTTCCTGTCGGTTTTTCACCCATTCAACAGAGTTCATAATTTGGGCACGAAAGTTTCCTAAAATACCTCATAAGTATAATTATGAGTTGATGAAAGCGATTAATCAAGGTAAGCAGATGACGGATGTATGGCGCCTTCCAGCTATTGGTCGTTGGGAGAAATCATGCGGAAAACATCCAACTCAGAAACCTTTAGCACTTCTTACGCGCATTATACTCGCTAGTACAAACGAATATGACTGGATTCTTGACCCTTTTGCAGGTTCTTCAACAACTGGTATAGCGGCAAACTTATGTGGCAGAAGATTCCTTGGTATTGAACAAGATTTAGATTTTTCAAAGCTTTCATGCCTACGTAGAAAAGAATTGGATAATATGAGTCTTAAGTCAAAGTATAGAAATAAAATCCATGACTTTTCATGTGTAACCGTACAGGATTATGTGAAAGAACCCTTACATAATTATGTAGTAGATTTGCCTTTTTAAATATTTTCATACTTACTATTTTAAATAAATATCTATTCTTATCTGCGAAAAAAAGTTGTGAAATATCCGGGCAAGATTTTTTTTCATAAAAGTATGGAAAAATAATTAAAGTATTTTGTAACTTTGTATTTTCAAAGTAATAGCCTGTCCCACAATGATTGTGGGTAGAGTATTTTGGAGCGGATCTATATGCGGAGCAAGGAGCTTGCGCCGAGAACTGTCTGATGGCAGGATGGTGATAAGGTGCATGGCTCGTGAAAGCTGACAATGCGCCCCGAATACGAAACGGCGATTATTATATATTGGAATTCAATAATTTAGTATTCTATGAGCAATCAATATAAACGTACCCTGATAACCACCGCGCTGCCATACGCCAACGGCCCGGTGCACATCGGCCACCTTGCCGGTGTATATGTCCCTGCTGATATCTATGCACGCTATCTGCGTCTTAACGGCCGCGAAGTGGCCATGATAGGCGGCTCTGACGAGCATGGTGTGCCTATCACCATCAAAGCCAAGAAAGAGGGCGTGACCCCGCAGGATATAGTTGACCGCTATCACAAGATAATAAAGGATTCGTTTGAAGAGCTCGGCATATCATTCGATGTGTATTCGCGCACCACATCCGACATCCACAGCGCCACCGCATCCGAGTTTTTCCGCCGTCTGTACGATAACGACCGTTTTGTGGAGAAGACCTCCATGCAGCTTTACGACGAAAAGGCCGGACAATTCCTTGCCGACCGCTACGTCACCGGCGAGTGCCCCCACTGCCACGCGCAGGGCGCATACGGCGACCAGTGCGAGAAGTGCGGTACATCGCTCAACGCCACCGACCTGATCAATCCGCGCAGCGCCATAACAGGCAATGTGCCCGTGATGCGCGAGACCAAGCACTGGTATCTGCCCCTTGACCGCTGGGAGAACGACCTGCGCCAATGGATTCTCGAAGGTCACAAGGAATGGAAAACCAATGTCTACGGACAGTGCAAGTCGTGGCTCGACCTGGGCCTGCAGCCCCGTGCGGTGAGCCGCGACCTCGACTGGGGTGTGCCCGTGCCCGTTGAGGGTGCCGACGGCAAGGTGCTCTACGTGTGGTTTGACGCGCCCATCGGCTATATATCCAACACCAAGGAAATTTATCCCGAAACCTGGGAGACATGGTGGAAAGACCCCGAAACCCGCATCATCAACTTCATAGGCAAGGACAATATTGTATTCCACTGCATCGTGTTCCCGGCCATGCTCATGGCCTACGGCGACGGATACCAGCTGCCCGACAATGTACCGGCCAATGAATTCCTCAATCTCGAGGGCGACAAGATATCGACCTCGCGCAACTGGGCCGTGTGGCTCCACGAATACCTGCGCGACTTCCCCGGCAAGCAGGATGTGCTGCGCTACGTGCTCACAGCCAACGCTCCCGAGACCAAAGACAACGACTTCACATGGCGCGACTTCCAGACCCGCAACAACAGCGAGCTGGTGGCCATTCTCGGCAACTTCGTAAACCGCGTCATAGTCCTCACCCATAAATACTTCGACGGCATAGTGCCCGCCGCCGGCGAACTCGCCGAGGCCGACACTGCCGCATTTGCCGAAGTGAAGGCCGCAGCCGCAGCCTGCACTGAGGCTCTTGAGACATTCCACTTCCGCGAAGCCCTCAAGCAGGCTATGGAGATAGCTCGCATCGGCAACCGCTACCTGCAGGAAACCGAACCCTGGAAGCTTGCCAAGACCGATATGACCCGCGTGGCCACAATACTCAACGTGGCAATGCAGATATGCGGCTCGCTGGCTGTGGCATGCGAACCCTTCATGCCCTTCATGGCCAAGCGTCTGGCCGACGATCTGCGCCTGAGCAACCTGAGCTGGAGCCGCATTGGCGACGCCGATATAGTGGCCGCCGGCACCTCGATAGCTCCGGCATCGCTGCTCTTTGAGAAAATCGAGGACGACGCCATCAAGGCCCAGACCGACCGCCTCGACCGCATCAAGGAAGAAAACAAGGTGAACAGCTGGAAGCCCGCTGAGCAGCAGCCCGATGTAGACTTCGACACCTTCTGCCGCTCTGATATCCGCGTGGCTACCGTCACCGCATGTGTCAAGGTACCCAAAGCCGACAAGCTGCTTCAGTTTACCCTCGACGACGGTACCGGCGAGCCCCGTACAATAGTCAGCGGCATAGCCGCCCACTATCCCGAGCCTGAAAAGCTCGTGGGCACTCAGGTGGTGTTCATCGCCAACCTGCCGCCGCGCAAACTCCGCGGCATCACATCGCAGGGCATGATACTCTCGGCCGAAAACAACGACGGCTCGCTTGTGCTCATGGCACCGTCGGCACCCGTGGCACCGGGCGCACAGGTCAAGTAAGCATACCCTACGGCAACCTCTCACAGGCCAATTTTTTATCATATTATACCTAACGCAATGAAACCCCGTATATTGATCATCTATACCGGCGGTACAATCGGAATGATTGAAGACCCGGACAGCAGGACTCTGAGGCCCTTCGACTTCTCTCACCTTATGGAAAATGTCCCCAAGGTGAAAATGCTTAACTATGAAATAGACAACATACAGTTTGAGCAGCCAATTGATTCGAGCGACATGAACCCGCAACTATGGGAGTTGCTCGCCCGAAGCATTGCGGATAATTATGATAAGTACGATGGATTTGTGGTGCTTCACGGCACCGACACCATGGCCTATACCGCATCGGCACTGTCGTTTATGCTGCAGGGACTTGCCAAGCCGGTGATCATCACCGGCTCGCAGCTCCCCATAGGCGAGGTGCGTACCGACGGTGAGGAAAACCTTATCACCGCCCTGCAGATAGCCGCAGCCAAGGCCGACGACGGTCTGCCCATGGTGCAGGAAGTCGCCATACTCTTTGAGAACTATCTGTGGCGCGGAGTGCGCTCCACCAAGCGTTCGGCCGACCACTTCAATGCCTTCCGTTCGAGCAACTATCCCAAGCTGGCCAAGATAGGTCTGGGCATAGCCTTTGACATAGATACCCTCGACCGCCGCAAGTCCAAGAAGTTCAAGTTCTATCCCGAGCTTGACCCCTCGGTGATGTGTATCGACCTCTTTCCGGGTCTCACCGAGTCGACCTTGCGCCATCTGCTCAACACTCCCGGAATAAAGGGCGTGGTGCTACGTACCTACGGTGCCGGCAACGGCCCCACGGCCAAGTGGTTCATAGATGCGATAAGCGACGCATGCCGCCGCGGGCTGATAATCGTCAATGTCACCCAGTGCCTGAACGGCTCGGTAAACACTAAGCGCTATCTGGCCGGCGACCTGCTCTCGGGTACGGGCATAGTATCGGGCAACGACATTACCTTTGAGGCGGCCATCACAAAGATGATGCACCTCTTCGGCCGCAAGCTGTCGCGCTCGGAGGTGATAAAGAAACTCGAAAAACCGCTGGTGGGCGAGATGACCATCTCACACTCCTGATTCCAAACACACTATTAACGGCAACAGAATGACTATCAAACCCCGACGTTTCATATACAGCCTGGCGGCAGCCTTTGTAATGGCTGCTGCGGCAGCTGTGGCGATGCCACCGGCCCAGCAGGCACCGCAGCGTTGGGAGCAAATAGAAAGTGTCGAGGCCGAAATGACCGATGATGTGGCCGTAGTGGTGCGTGAGAACACAGTTTTCGTCACCGTAGGCCGTCCCACCACCGTGAAGTTGTTCACAATCCTGGGTCAACCCATATCGCAGGCCACACTGCAGCCCGGCACATCGCGGTTTCGTGTGGGAGCGCGAGGTATATACATACTCAAGATAGGTTCAATCACACGCCGTATAACTATTTAAGTAAGGTGTTTGTTATACAAACATACCCTTAACTTAAAACACACCTAAAAAATGCACAGCGTAAAAATAAAAATCATAAATAACTCAGGCTACGACCTGCCCGCATACGAGACCCCTTCGGCAGCCGGAATGGATGTGAGGGCTGCCATAAAAGAACCCATAGTGCTTCAGTCGCTGGAGCGAGTGCTCATACCCACCGGTCTGCGTGTGCAGCTGCCTCAGGGCTACGAGATGCAGATACGTCCGCGCAGCGGTCTGGCATTGCGCAACGGTATCTCGCTGGTCAATACTCCAGGCACTGTAGATGCCGACTACCGCGGCGAAATCAAGGTGATACTCATCAACCTCTCCAAAGAGCCTTTTGTAATCAATCCCGGCGAGCGCATCTGCCAGATGGTAATCACCACCTATACTAAAGTGGAATGGGAAGCGGTCACCGAAATTGACCATACCAAGCGCGGCGACGGAGCCTTCGGCCATACCGGTACAAACTAAATACGCTAAGAGTGTGTTTTGAATTCAATACACGCTATTGGAGCTTGTTCCATTAACATACTCTTATTGTGCCCGTAATACGAAGCTATTTATAATGAGAAATTTTACATTCAGATATCTACCGGTTTTAGTCCTGATAGCCATAGGCATATTCGGGGCCAATATCGGTGCGCGCACTCCCCGGCAGACTATCCCCGACAGCGACAGGCTCAAGGCCGAGTATCTGTTCATGGAGGCCAACTCACGACTGCAGAACAACGAATTGGGTACGGCATACTACATGATGCGCCGTGCCGCCGAACTCGACTCAACCGACCCGGATATTGCCGGAGCATTGGCCGAAATCACCATATTTGCCGGTCTGTCAGACTCGGCCGGCTTTGAGAAAGCCTACAACGACTTGCGCCGCCGTTTTCTGGCCAATCCCAAAGACTTTCAGAACGGACTGCGCTTTGTGAGCGTGGCCACGCAGTTGCGCCGCGAGACCGATATACGCGATACCTACAAAATGCTCTCAGAGGCTTATCCCAACCGCTCGGAGTATGCCGTGCAGTATGCCGTGGCACGGGCGTTTGACTATACCCGCGGCGATACGGCCGCCGCTGCCGAGGCCATATCAATACTCGACAAGCTCGAATCGGCCATAGGGCTCGAACCCAATATAATACTCAACAAGCTGCAGGTATTCATGATCAAGGGCGATACAGCCGCCATGGTGAATGAGGTGCAGCGCTTTGCGGCCACAGCTCCCGACGATGCCGAGATCAACTACTTCACCGGTCAGCTTTTCAATACCATCTCAATGCCCGATTCGGCCATCTGCTACTACAACCGCTCATGCGAGCTCGACTCAACCCTTGGTGCGTCGTATCTTGCCCGAGCCGAGTATTATCTGGCCAAGGGCGACTCGCTGCGCTATGGCAACGAGGTGGTGAAGGTACTCGAAAGCTCTTCGATAGATTTCCAGCCCAAGCTCGAGATTCTCACCAATTATACCCGCAATCTGTATCAGCATCCCGAGAGTCGCGAGCGCGTGACCGGTGTGTTTGAGCGTATGGTCGACATACATTCATCAGAGCCACAGCTGCGCTATCTGTATGCCGCCTATCTGGCTGCCATTGACTCAAACGCACGTGCAGCCGAGCAGTTCGGCTATGCCATGGACCTTGACCCCAACGAGGCTGACTATCCGCGCTTCCGCATACAGACAGCCATGCAGGCCCGTGATACGGCGCAGGCTGTCAACACCGCCGCCGAGGCCGCTCGCCGCTTTCACGATGTATCGTTCTCTATAACCGGCTCATCACTGCTCATGCTTCAGGACCGTTCAGACGAAGCCCTGGCCATGCTCGACTCGTTTAAAATCAACGGCGACGAACCCCCGGCAGCCATGTCGGTATATTATCAGCAGCGCGGCGACATACTCTACCGGCTCGAACAGGTAGACAGCGCACTCGCCTGCTATGAACATTCGCTTAAATTCGACCCCGAAAACGTAGGCTCGCTCAACAATCTGGCCTACTTCCTGTCGGTTGACGGCCGCGAGCTCGACAAGGCCGAGGTTTATGTGAAAAAGGCCATTGAGAAAGAACCCCTAAACCCCACATATCTCGATACATACGCGTGGGTGCTTTATAAGAAAAAAGATTATGGCAGCGCACGCCAGCAGATAGACGAGGTGCTGAGACTTTATTCAACTCCCGATACGCTTGATACATCGGCTCCGGAGCAAACGGAAGCCGCCGACACAACCGGGGTGGGGGCGGAGCATGCCGAGCAGGTGATTGAGAAAGTCGAGGAAATGCTTGATATTGAAACTCCTTCGGCTGAAGTCTACGACCACGCCGGCGACATATATTTCATGTGCGGCGAGCCTGAAGAAGCCATTAAATTCTGGAAAGAGGCTCTGAAGCTCGAACCCGACAACAAGAAAATCAAACAGAAAATCAAAAACAGAAAAATCGAATGAAACGTAAACCGATAAATTTCCTCTATTTATTCATCGCATTGGTATTGTGTGGCACTGCAGTGTCATGTTCGACACAGCGCAGCGCCGGCACTGCACAGACAACACCATCAACCGAAACCCGCGCACCTCAGATAAGCGATCTGGCAGGATCGTGCAATGAATGGACCTCATTTTACGCTCCCTTCTCGTTCCGTCTTTCAAAGCCGGCCAATTTCAGCTTCTCGGGTCGTGCCACCATGGTTTACGGTAAGGCAATCAACCTGTCGATGCGTATTCTGGGAATGGAAGTAGGAGTGGTTTACATTGACAATGACTCGGCCATCGTGCTTGACAAGTATCATAAATACTACCTGTCGTTGCCGCTGTCGTCGGTTACCGCCCGTACCTCAATCACTCTCAGCGACATACAGAGCATAATGCTCGGCCAACCCGTATATCCGGGCAAAGGACCGCTGAGCCGTATCAAGAACCCCGAGGAACTGTTCTCGCAGTCGCAGAGCGGCAATCGCCTTATCCTCACTCCGCGCAAGAGTCCCAAGGGCGCCACATGGTATCTTACACTCACCCCCGGCCCTCAACTTAGCAGTATCACCGTTGAGCCTTCAGGGCTTGCACCCTTCATCGCCACATTTTCCGACATTGTAAGCTCGGTGGCCGGCTCTGTGGCTTCTGACATCAACGTCACCGGCTCGGTAGGCAAGAAGGAACTTGATGCCGAAATAGAATGGAATATGAACCGCGCCGAGTGGAACGGCTCACGCACCATAGACAAGCCTTCATATAAAGGATATAAGAAGCTCGATATTAACGAAATGCTTAAGGCACTTAAGAATAAATAATGTTCTTTAACCGTCGAAATCATATTGCTGTCATTATCACTGTAGCCCTCGCTCTGCTTATTGCGCCGGCTATAGACGGGCGTCGCCGTACCTCAAAGGAAGTGCGTCGCGACCGCCAGAAGACCGAGCAGCAGATTTCCAGTACCAAGAATAAGATTTCGGCCAACGACAAGGAGACATCGCGTCAGCTCAATCGTCTTAACCTGCTGAACGCCAATATAGAACTGCGAGCCGACACCATACGCGCCATTCAGCAGCGCATCGACTCGGTTAACGTAAGCATCAATCGCCTTAACGACTCTATTGCCGTGCTGACCGAGCGTTCGCAAAAGCTGAAGGATACATACGCGCATACCTTGCGCACCGTGCGCGCCCGCAGGCAGAGCATGAACGATATATCGTTTATCTTCTCGTCAAAGTCGTTCAGTCAGGCATGGCGGCGCATGCGTTACCTTGGCGAAATTGCCAAAACCTCAACCCGCCAGGCCCGTCAGGTGAAAATCGCCACCGACAATCTTGCCCTGGCTCGCAACAGCCTCGATTCGCTCAAGGCATCGCACTCGCGGTCGCTGGCCGCGTTGAATACCGCACAGAACTCCATGCAGAAGGAGCGAGCCAAGGCCGATGTACTTGTGGCCGATCTGCGCAAGGAAAGCAAAAGCCTGCAACGCGAACTGCGCCGCCGACGCGATCAGGCTGCCGCTCTCGACCGGGAACTCAACCGTGTGATAGATCAGGAGATACGCGAAGCCGAGGCCCGTCGTATTGCCGAGGAAAAAGCCCGACGCGAGGCTGAGGAAAAGCGCCGTGCCGAGGAAAAACGTCTTGCCGAAGAAAAAGCACGCAAGGATGCCGAGGCCAAGGCTCAGGCAGCTGCTGCAAAGAAAGAGACCAAGAAAAAACCGGCCGAAAAACCGGCCAAGCCCACCAAACCCGAACCTGCCAAGCCGGCTCAGGCACAAGAGACTACGCCCAAGAAGCAAGCACCCAAGGCCACTAATGAATTTGCGGCACGCGCCGCGGCCGACCGCAAGCTGTCCGGCTCATTCGCTGCCAACAAGGGCAAGCTGCTCTTCCCGGTAGCCGGCCGCTATACCATCACCTCCAACTTCGGCACTTATGACCACCCTGACTTCGCCAAGGTGAAGATGAACAATCTGGGCATAGATATCGAAGTGCCGCGCGGCACCTCCACACGTGCGGTGTTTGACGGCGTGGTGTCGTCCATTTTCCGTCTCGACGGTTATCACAGCGTGGTAATATTGCGCCACGGCGAATACCTCACGGTGTATGCAGGCATTGATGCACTGGCAGTGAAAAAGGGCCAGAGCGTGAAGTCCGGGCAGACATTGGGTTCATTGTACAGCGATCCCGACGACGGAGGGCGTACATCGCTGCATTTTGAAATACGTCACGAGAAACAAAAACTCAATCCCGTGGAATGGGTAAAATAGCGCAGAAATCCCGTCTGTCGGCCCGTGTGGTCAAGGCGCTTGGCATATTTGGCAGCATCCAGCTCATCACCATGATATGCTCGGTAGTGCGCACCAAGCTCGTGGCCGTATGGATAGGCACGGCCGGTGTAGGCATAATCTCGCTGTACAATGCCACTCTCGATCTTATCAAATTCCTTGCTTCGCTCGACATAAACCAATGTGCCGTGCCCGAGATTGCCAAAGCCTCTGCGGCAGAAAAACCTGCCGCAACGTATTTGGTAAAGCGTGTTTCGTTTGTATTTGGCACTGCGGGATCTGTAGCCACGTTGATAGCATCGCCTTTTCTGAGCAAGCTCACATTCGGCAGCTACGATTATACGTGGGGATTCGCGCTGCTGTCGCCAACGGTGTTCTGTGCCGTGCTGTCAAACGCACTCACAGCCATATTGCAGGGGCTCGACCGGTTGAAAGAACTTGCCAAGGCCGGGTTGTACGGCTCGGTATGCGCCACTGTGGTTGCCATACCCATGTTCTACTTCATGCGCTATGCGGCCATTGTGCCGGTGCTGATAGCCTACCAGTTGGCGGCCATGATTTTTCTGCTCATTCCGCATCTCGAAAAACCGGCAGTAGTGCCCGGCCGTGCAGAGCTGCGCCGTGCTCTCGGCTCATATCTAAGGTTGGGAGCGGGGCTTACCTTGGGTGTGGCGACCGGCATGGCTGCCGACTATCTGCTCAGGGTGTACATCAACTCGTGCGCATCAATCGAGAGTGTAGGTATATTTCAGGCCGGTGCCACCATTATAAAGAGTTACGTGGGCATACTGTTCACTGCGATATGTATGGAATACTTTCCGCGGCTTTCGGCCACCATACGCCGCCGACGCATCACCTCGGTGGTGGTGAGCCATGAGATAGCCATGTCGCTGTGGATTCTGATGCCGGTAGTGGTGATATTCATCGCGGCTGACAGGCTGATTGTAAACCTGTTGTATTCACAATCGTTCATGCCCGTTATTCCGCTGATTGGCATAGCCATAGCATCGACATTTTTCCGCGCGGTGTCGTGGTGTCTGTCGCTGGTCATTGTGGCCCGCGGCGACTCAGTGCGCTATATACTAACCGAAGCCGTGTCGGGTGCGAGTCTGCTTGTGCTGGGTATAGCCGGATGGCACTTAGGCGGTATGGCCGGTATAGGAGCGGCAATCGTTGGCCAGTTTGTGGTGCATTCCTTGGTAACACTGCTGGTGTGCCGTCAGTGCTATAGCCTTGAATTGTCCAAGTCGCTGCCTGCACTCCTGCTCATGGCCGTGGCTGTATGGGGCGCCGCAGTAGGGCTGAAGTTGTGGTTGGGCTGGTGGGCACCCCTCGTGGCTCTGTTGCCCTGGCTCATTCCCATCACGGTAAAACGTCTTAAAATACGGTGAGGATTACGTAATTTTTAAACGTCTGCCCGCGCAGGGGCATATCTTTGCAGTGTTTATTTATTACACTGACTATGAAACAAGATTATGAAATTCTGCGCGAGGCATACAGCGCATGGCAGGCGGCCGAGAGCCTGAGGGCTCGTCGCAACCGCCAGGTTAGATACACCTTCGGCGACCAATGGATAGATGCAATGACCGATGAGAATGGCCGCTCGGTTCCCGAACGCGAGATAATAATGCGCACGGGCCGCCGTCCGCTCACCAACAACCTGCTGCGACGAATGGTGAAGACCATAGTGGGAATATATCGCAACCGTGCATCTGAAAATCAGCTGTACGACAGCACTCCCGGCTCGCTCGATGCCCGCAATTGCCTTGCCGAACTTGATGCGCGACTGCTCGAAGAATATGTGATATCGGGCTGCGCCATACAGCGTGTGGCCGACGAGAACCGTGGTGGGGCCAATGCCGTGTGGGTCGACAATGTGAATCCGTCGCGCTTTTTCTGCAATACATTCACAGATCCGCGTGCCCTCGACATAGAGTTGGTGGGAATGTCGCACGATATGAGCTGGCCGCAGCTTGTCAACCGCTTTGCCCGCGGCTCGCGCTCCAAGGCTATGGCACTGAAGAAGATGGTGGATGATGCCGCCGGTGCAGGCTTCTTTACCGACGAGATTCTCGGGTTCAGCAACGAGAGCACCTGCGATTTCTTCGGTCCTGCAGCGCCCGGTCGACTGAGGGTTTTTGAAATATGGCGTCTGAAAGAAAATCCGGTTACTGTACGCAACCGGCTGCGCATGGACATGAAGTGGCATTGCTGCTGGATTACCGCCGACGGCACCGTGCTCGACGAGTATAATTCAGACTTCCGACACGGTTCGCACCCCTTTGTGGTGAAGTTCTATCCGCTTGTCGACGGCGAGGTTCATTCGTTTGTGGAGGATGCCATAGACCAGCAACGCAATGTCAACCGCCTGCTCGTGCTCACCGATACCATTCTGGCTCATTCGGCCAAGGGCGGACTTATATATCCGCTCAATCAGCTGCCGCGCGGCATGAACCTCTCGGCTGTGGAATCGTCGTGGGCGTTGCCGGGTGCCGTGATACCCGTGACGGGCAACGGCACACAGCTGCCGCAACAGGTAGACAGCGGAAAATCGGGCGCACCGGCCTACGAAATGCTCAACCTGCACATGCAGCTGTTTGACAAGACATCGGGAATCAACGACGCCCTGCTCGGCCAGGACATATCGGCCTCGACCGGGGCTGCACTATACGAAGCACGGGTGCGCAACTCAACCACCATACTCACCGATCTGCTCGACAGCTTCAGCAGCTTCACCGAGGCTCGAAACCAAAAAGCCCGCAGTACTGTGTGAGTAAGTGGAGAGTGGAGAGTTTGGAGTGGAGAGTGGAGAGGGGTGGTGTTGTTTTTTCTTAATTTTATTTAATCAAACTGACAAAACAGGGGGCTGTGGTGTTTTTTTTGTAACTTTGTAGTGTATGCGGCTGTCGGATTTACCGGCAGTTGCATATCAAAACGTTTCAAATATGGAAAATTTCACTTACATATTGCCGGTGGTGATCGTATTGTCGGCCATGGTGCTGGCGTTCATCAACAGGCTCCCGTCATCGGCTGTAGCCTTCGTGGGGATGATTCTTGCGTGGGCTTTCGGCTGGGGATTGTTCACCTCGGGCACCCTGTGGTTCTGGGGTGTGGCCATGCTGATAGCCACGGGTATCAACTATTTGGCATATCTGCCGCCACTGCCTTCGTTGCGCCGTTACATCGTGGGAGGTACCCTCACAGGCAGTGTGCTCGGTGTGCTCGCAGGCTCCATGGCGTCGCTTATCATAGGCGCGGCTATAGGAGCCGTTCTCGGTTTCATAGCCTTCCGCCGCACACCCACAGGGCGCATCAATGCACCTACATCGGTGACGCTCTCCATATTTGCCGACATCGCTCTGCCGGCTGCCGTTACGTTCTGTATATCCATAATCACATTAGCTCAATTACCTCTCTTCAATAGCTTATGAAAAAGATTGCACTGATTTTCACACTGATACTGATGGTATGCACGAGTGCCGCCGCACGCCGTGCCGTAAAGACAACACTCGATAAGCCCGATCTGGCTGCCATTCAGGCAGCCTCGACTGATGAGAATTCCAAGTTTTACTATCCGACTCTGCTCAAGAAGTTCATGGCCAACGATACGGTGATGAACGACGAGGATTTCCAGTATTTCTATTACGGAACACTCTTCCAGGAAGACTACGATCCGTATCGTCAGCAGGGTAATCCCGAAACCATGGCCACTCTGGCACCTCTGTTCAACAAGAAGCAGTGGTCGAGAGCCGAGCGCAAGCAGATTCTCGACTTTGCCATGGAGACCCTTGCCGACAATCCCGTGAATCTGCGTCAGCTCACAAACCGCATATTCGTGTACGAGCAAAACGGCAAGTATGACCTTGCCAAGATATGGCAGAACAAGCTCAACCATCTGCTGCTGGTAATAGCATCGTCGGGCACAGGCGCCGACCCCGAGAATGCCTGGATAGTGGTGTATCCGCAGGATGAATACGATTTTCTCAACCTCTCGGGTATCACCGTAAAGGAAGCCAAGTTTCAGGAGCCGTATTATGATTACATACTTGTGAACCCCAAGACGGCAAACTCGCCCACCGGATATTACTTCAATATCCGTGAGATTCTGAATCAGTACTATATCAAACATCCTTCAGAAAGATAACTGCTTATGCGCAAGATTTTCCTTGTATTGCTGCTGATAGCCGGCATATTTGCCTGCGGAGCCGCCACCTATACCCCCTCAGAGGTGCCGGATGTACACCGGGCCGACCGCCGCGACTTCGTGGCCAACCCCGATGGCATACTGTCGCCGGCGGCTGTGTCGCAGCTTAACTCGGAGCTTGCCCGCATGCGCTCTCAACTCACTGTGGAGCTTATGATTGTGGCCGTGGACAATATTGACGATCCCTCAGACGCCTCGCAGTTTGCCACCGAGCTGTTCACCCTGTGGGGCATGGGTAAGGACGACAAGGACAACGGTCTGCTGATACTCATTGTAAAGGATACGCGCCGCATAACCATACGCACAGGTTATGGCCTTGAAGGTGCGCTGCCCGATATAACTTGCGGGCGCATAATCCGCGAGATTATGGCTCCGGAGTTTTCTCAAGGCAACTACGATGCCGGTGTGCTGGCCGCCGTATCTGCAATAGGCCGCATAATATCAGACCCCGATGTAGCAGAGGAATTCCGCTCGGGAGAGAGAGATACCGACAATGCCGCCAATGGCGAGGATGTAGATTTCTTTCCAATATATCTGTCGGTATCGGCTATAGGAAGCTTGTTGATTCTTCTGGTGTTTGCCGTGAGTCTGTATGAATGTCGCAATAAGAGCGATTTCGACAAGTATCGCCGTTTTATCAACTGGAAGCCGGTGATGCTGATTCTCACATTTGCCGGCCTCGGCATACCGCTGATAGTGACTATACCTCTGCTGCTGTGCCTTAACCGATGGCGCAATCACCGGCGCAAATGCCCCAACTGCGGCACGGTGATGAATAAGGTTGACGAGGTGCACGATAATGATTACCTGACCCCGGCTCAGGATCTGGAAGAACGTATCAACTCGGTGGACTACGATGTATGGCTGTGCCCGTCGTGCGGCGAAACCGATATAATACCCTACGTGGTTTCGGCGACTCCGTTTGTGGAGTGCGACAAGTGTCATGCGCGCACCGCGCGTCTGGTACGCGACCGCATTATTACCCAGCCTATAGGAAACCGTCCTGGCAAGGGAGTAAAGGAATACGAATGTCTCAATTGCCATAACCGTCAGGGTCGTTTTTACGACATTCCGGCATCATCGGCAGCCAATGCACTGGCCACAGCGGCCATCCTGGGCAGCATGGCCGGCTCGGGCCGCGGAGGTTCGGGCTTTGGCGGTGGCGGATTCTCGGGAGGAGGATTCGGCGGCGGTTCTACCGGTGGCGGTGGTGCCACCGGCGGCTGGTAACAGCTGTATCAAGCCAATACAATCTGAGTGGCCTCTATATCATCGCCAAGAAATAGGTTGGCAAGCGAGGCAAAACGGTCGGCGCGTTCGGTGGTTAGAAACCGTGTGGATGCACCGCGGGTTATTTTCTTGTTCATCTCGGGATGCCTGTGCAGATAATCGGCCAGCGAGTCGGCCACAATCTTGCCCTGGCTGAGCACATTGATTCCGGCCGGCACATATTTGTTAATCTTGTCGAGCAGCATGGGATAGTGTGTGCAGCCCAGAATCATGGTGTCGATGTCGGCAGACTGAGCCAGCAGTTGCTCAACATCTTTTTTTACAAAGTAGTCGGCACCGGGGCTATTGGCCTCGCGGTACTCCACCAGTGGCACCCACATGGGGCATGCGTGTGTGAATGTCTTGAATTCGGGATACAGCTTTTCGATCTCCATGTTGTAAGATTGCGAGGCCACCGTGCCGGGTGTGCCTACTATGCCTATATGGCCGCTGTGTGATACCTTGCCGAGTATTTCTACCGTGGGGCGGATAACTCCGAGCACCCTGCGGTCGGGGTCCAGGCCGGGCAGGTCGCGCTGCTGTATGGAGCGCAGAGCCTTGGCCGAGGCTGTGTTGCAGGCAAGGATTACCAGATGGCAACCCTCGGCAAACAGGCGTTTTACGGCCTGTAAAGTGAATTGGTACACGAGGTCGAAAGAACGTGTGCCGTATGGCGCACGGGCGTTGTCGCCCAGATATATGAAGTCGGCATCGGGCAGTGCGTGCCTTATCTCGCGGAGCACGGTTAGCCCTCCGTAGCCCGAATCAAATACTCCTATAGGCCCCGGAGCTGTGGGCAGGTTGGTGATTGAACTCATTACCTAAATCAGTGAAAATGTAATCAGATAAAAAGCGCGGTGAAGAGCGTATGGTACATCTCTATCACCGCGCCTATAGTGTCAATTCAGTTATCAGAGACGATTCTTGATAGCGGCAGTTTCGGTTTCGTAGCCGGGCTTTTCGAGCAGAGCAAACATATTGCGCTTGTAGTCTTCAACGCCGGGCTGGTTGAAGGGATTCACACCGAGGATGTAGCCGCTGATGCCGCATGCTGCTTCAAAGAAGTAGATGAGCTGGCCCAGATACTGTTCTTCGAGAGCGGGCAGGGTGATGTGCAGGTTGGGAACACCACCGTCTACGTGAGCCAGACGGGTGCCGAGTTCGGCCATCTTGTTCACTTCATCCACACGCTTGCCGGCGAGGTAGTTAAGGCCGTCGAGGTTTGCATCATCCTTGGGGATGAGAACCTGATGCTGCTGACGGGCAACGGAAATTACGGTTTCGAAGATGGTGCGTTCGCCGTCCTGAATCCACTGACCCATTGAGTGGAGGTCGGTTGAATTGTCAACGGCAGCGGGGAAGATACCCTTGTGGTCCTTGCCTTCGCTCTCGCCGTAGAGCTGCTTCCACCATTCGCCAAAGAAGTGGAGCTTGGGGTTGTAGTTGACGAGAATTTCGATTTTCTTGCCGCTGCGGTAGAGGGCATTGCGGGTCATGGCATAGAGCAGGGCCGAATTGTCCTTGCCCGAGAGAGTGTCGTCTTCCATAGCGCAGGCACCCTTGATGAGAGCCTTGATGTCGTAGCCGGCTACTGCTATGGGCAGTAAGCCTACGGGAGTAAGTACCGAGAAGCGTCCGCCCACGTTGTCTTCGATAACGTAGGTCTTGTAGCCTTCGGTGGTAGAGAGTGTGCGCAGAGCGCCCTTGCGAGCATCGGTGATGGCAACGATGAGCTTGCCGGCTTCGTCGCGTCCTACCTGCTTTTCGAGCTGTTCTTTGAGCAGACGGAAGGCGATGGCGGGCTCGGTGGTGGTACCGCTCTTTGAAATCACGATGATACCGAAGCGCTTGCCTTTAAGGTATTCCTGAAGTTCATAGAGATAGTCTTCGCCGATGTTCTGACCGGCAAAGAGGATGCGGGGACCCTTGGTCTCGCCCATTGCGTTACCCAGAGCTTCAACCACAGCCTTGGCGCCGAGGTAGCTGCCGCCGATGCCTATGCACACCACTGCGTCGCAATTGTCGCGCAGATGCTTGGCTGTGTTATTGATGTCGTCAAGCAGAATTTCGGGAGTTGAAGTGGGAAGTTTTACCCATCCGAGGAAATCTGAACCAAGGCCTGTGCCGTCAACCAGTTTGGCGAGACCGTTATCGGCTTCGCTCTTGAGCGCCTCTATATCAGTCATGCTTACTGTGTTGAGGACGTCTTTGATATTAATCTGAATTTTGTCCATTATGATTTATGTTAATATGATTTACGTAATATGTAGTTGCAAAGATAATAAAATTATTCAATTTTTCACAGCTTTATAGCCGAGGTCAGTAAGGGCTTTGAGAACATCGTCGGCGCGGTCGCCCTGAATGAGTATCTCGCCGCCGCGTGCCGAGCCGCCGGTGCCGAGCCGGCGTTTTAGCGTGGCTGCCAGCTCCTCCACCTGCTCGTCGGCTATGGTGAAACCGCTGATTATGGTAGCAGTCTTGCCCTTGCGGCCCTTGCGGTCGAGGATCACGTGCAGGCGGTCGTTGCAGGGCTTTGCAGCAGTTTCATCAGCCGGGGTGCTTTCATCAGCGGGGGTGTAGTCGTCGGGCAGCAGACCTGCCAATGCGTCTTTCCAGTCCATATTCATTGAATTGTGTCGCTTTCCACTACCAGTGAGTCGCGGGGTATTGAAAGATATGTAGATACGCTGTTGATCACGTCAAGGCGCGAGGCCTGTTCGCGAGGCAGCGAGCGTATGAAGCGGTCAACCGAATCGGCGTCGATTTCCTGGGCACGTGTAAGGCATCGGGCGGCAAGGGCATCGCCTATGTAGGCCACGTGCTCTTTACTGCTGCCGTCAACCGAGTCGAGCCGCAGGCACAGCAGAGCCAGACGGCACAGCGAACCCACGCTCAGTTCGTTGAACTGCGCAGAGTCGTTCATCAGGCTGTCGACCGAGGTGCGGGCGCGGTTGTAGCGTCCTTCGTCGAAGTAGGTGCAAGCCTTGTCGATGGTCTCGCCCGACGAACCCGATGATGTGCAGCCGTATGCGGCCACTGCCATCAATGCTATGAAAATTAAAATCTTGTGCATTTTTAGAGTTAAATATCGTTGATCAAGCTTTTGAACTGATGCATCTTAAGGGCGGCCTCGGCGGCTTCTTCGCCTTTGTGGCCGTGGATTCCGCCGATGCGGTCAATTGCCTGTTGTTCGTTGTCGACGGTGAGGACTCCGAATATCACGGGGATGTCGCACTCGGCGTTGAGATGTGTGATACCTTGGGTGACCGACTGGCACACGTAGTCGAAGTGGGGAGTGCCGCCGCGTATGACGCAGCCGAATACTATCACCACGTCGAAAGCATCGGTCTCTATGGCAGCCGAAGCGCCGTATGTAAGCTCAACGGCTCCGGGTACACGGAATATATCTATCATATCGCCGCTTACGCCGTGTTTTTCAAGGGTTCTTACACAGCCCTCGGTGAGAGCGTCGGTTATATGGCTGTTCCATTCCGCCGAAATTATAGCCACGCGGATATCGCCGTCGATATCGGCGTTGAACGGGTTTGGCAGATTATGAATGTTTGATGACATAGCAGTTATTTTTATACATTTAACGTTTCAGTAGGGTCTCAAGTTTTGCGTATGCGGCTGAAATTGACCGCCCTCGCCACAGCTGTCGGCCGGTGGAGTCGGCCACTATGAAGTATGGCAGTTCGGGCAGGCCAAGACGGTCGACGCCGCGTGCCGAAATTGAACCGGCTACCCAGCCGCGGGTCCATTTGGCCGAGTCGCCGCGCAGGGTGCGCGCCCATACCACGGTGTCCATGTCGAGGCTCAGCTCTATCACGCCTAATTTTGCGGCGGGCTGGCGGGCCACAAGCTTGCCGATATGCGGGCTTATGGTGTCGCGCGATGAGCGTTCGTCGGTGAAGGCAATCAGGTTATAGGGCTTGTCGGAGGGCTTGAAAATGGCGGTAATGTTGCCCGATTTGCGGTAGGGTATGGGCATAACTTTTTCTTGCGCCGCCTTTTCGCCCACACGTTCCACTATCTGGGCAAACCCGGTTGAGAAACCTTTCTCGCGCACTTCTTCACTTATAAGGTTCAATAGCGAGTCGGCCCTGAGGGCACCGCCGGGCACGCCGGCGTTGAATTCGGTCATCATAAGCAGTTCCGACACGCTGCTGTCGGGATTCTTTTTTACGAAATCAGCCACGAGGTCGTTTTTCACGCCGGCCTTGCCGCCTTGGAGCTGTTCGGCGTTGGTGTTCAGGAATTTGCTCCACTGCTGCGAGGTTTCGTTACCCTCGGCCTCTATCAGATAGGGGTTTGACGGATTGAGCTTCACCTTGATGTCGTCGCCGGGCGAAGCCACCACTCGGCCCAGCAGGCGGTAGTCGTTGTCGTAGAACTCGATGAGCGAGCGGTTTGATACGTTGCTCTCATAATGAAACTTGCCGTCTTTTGAAGCCGTTATGCCCGATATCACCGCGCCGTCAGAATAGTAGAGTATGCGCAGGTTGATGGTAGCGCCGTCGGTTAGCTCGCCTTCGATGCGGAAAGTGTCGCTGTGGCCGCACGATGTGGCTGTCAGCGCCAATATGCTGAGTATATATATGATAAAGTTTTTCATTCAATGGATTTGTGAGAGTATGCGCCATTGGGCGGGGTAGAGATTATTGGCACGGTTGCCCAGATTTTTCACGAAGCCCAGGGGGCGGTTGAGATAGGTGAGCAGCACTATACCGCGCGGAGCCTGGCTGTCAAGGCATATAGCCTCGCGGCGCAGATATTGCAGGGCTGTGTTGCGGTCTACCTCGGCTTCGGCATACACACCACGGCGCAGGTCGGCGGCCATGGCCAGTGCTTGGGCGGGTATGAAGTCGCGTCCTTTGATTTCGCCAAGCTCAATGCCCGATGCCACAGTGTGCATGGCTGCGGCAACGGCTGCGGTGAGGTCGGCGTGGGCTGCAGGTATGGCTCTTACAGAATTGCCGTCGGCAGTGCACAGCCATGAGCCATGCAGGGGCGCTTCAAATCCTTTTACAGCTTTGAACTTGGCGGCCTTGGGTCTGACAGGCTCGCTGTCGCCGGGTTTTCTGAGCATGGCAATGAAAAGGCCCTCGCCGCGTATCACCCCCGGCAGGAAGTGATATGCCGGGAAGTTGCAGCCGGGGTCGGCCTTGGTTATAGCGCAGCGTTCGAGTTCGGGAATTTCAAGCGCACAGGCATCATGCTCTTCAATCAGCCATGCCACGATGTCTTCATTTTCGGGCAGATTGAATGTGCAGGTGCTGTAGATCATGATGCCGCCGGGGCGCAGAGTGCGCCACAATGAATCCACGATTGCCTTCTGGCGGGCGGCGCACGATTCTATCAGTCCCTCAGACCACTGGGCCACGGCCTTGGGGTCTTTGCGCATCATGCCCTCGCCCGAGCATGGAACATCGGCTGCCACTATGTCGAAGAAGTTGTCGAGCCCCTTGATGGCCGAGGCGTCGCCGCGTGTTACCACCGCGGGGCGGCCCCACTTGGCCAGATTTTCGATGAGTATTGATGTCCTTTTTGGGTCGAATTCGTTGGCTGTTACAAACGCGTCAGCCGGCAGGGCCGACATGGCGGCAGTGGTCTTTCCGCCGGGAGCTGCGCAGGCATCAAGGTAGCGCATGGGTCGCTCGGGTATGTCCATAAGGCTGCAAGCCCGGGCCACGGCGGCTTTCTGCGCCATAGACGAGGCATCCTGCACGTAGTATAGCCCCTGATGCAACGCGGGGTCGAGGGTGAACTGCGGACGTGTGGCCAGATACAGCCCGTCGTCGCACCAATCTACACGCTCAGCCCCGTCAAACAGGCTCTCGTCGGCTCCCTTGGCGCGGTTAAGGCGTACCGATACGGGGCTTTCGCCCGCAGCTAATGCCTCGACAAGGCGCGAGTAGTCCCCGCGGGGTTCCCGCGAAGCCATGCTGTCGACAAATCCTTGTGGTAGATGTATCATACGCCGATGCTGATTTTCTGAATCCTGTATTCAATAAGTCTGTCCACTTCGTCGCTCAGATAGGGCAGATCCACCACATGATACCTGTCGTAATCGGGATGAAACACCCCTAAGTGGCATGCGTGGATGTTAAGTCCGTACTTTTCTTCGAGTATACGGCGATATATGCTCACCTGCAACGCATAGTGGTGGTAGGTGGTGTCGGGCAGATGGCTCACGGGGTCGAAGCCTGTGCGCCCGAACGAATTATAATTGATGGCGCGGCCAAGGCGGTCAACCACTTTGGTCGACCGTTTCCAGTCCCAGATGTCAAAAGTGCCGTCGGCTCGACGGGCCAGGAAGTCGAGTGTGCCGGCAAGGCGGCTCTCCTCGTGGTAGATGCGCCACTCCGAACGGTGGGGGCACAGACGCACATCCCAGGCAAAACCGCAGAACACTCTGAACGAGCTGTCCTGCATCCATTCCTCAGTAACGGTCTCGCCGAGATAGTATCGCTCTATGCGGTCGTGAAGCTCGGTGCCGAGGTTGCGGGCACGTTCGGCATTTGCAGCCCATTCGGCCAGAATCATTTCTTTGGTATGGCCGGGGGTGGCCTTTACCGAAGCCCAATATTCCGCATCAAACTGCTCGAAACAACTCTCGACTACCGTGGTAACGGAATCGTAGATACGACCATCCACGCGGTAAGTATGAGATTCGGGTTCGAAACTCAAAGCGTCATCGCGTTCATGCCTGTTTCGTTCATTATAATTCATACTACAAATTTACAACATTTTCCCCGAAAAAGCCGCGTGGTAATCCATTTTTTTAATGAAAGACGGTTGTGGAGCAATTTTACGGAAACGGCATAGGGTACGTGGGTATCGCCAAGGCTACAATAACCGATGCAGCACAGTTGTCCACGGGCTGCATATTATGCGATGCCATGTCTTCTGATGGGTTTTATTACATAAAGCCTTGAATATCGGAAATTTGACATCCGCAGGATGTCTGCAAACATCTTAACCGGGCATGCACGACCGTAGGGAGGGCATACCCGGATCGTAGGCGTACTCATAGAGGCATCCGGAGGATGCGGTATAAGAGTCAGGGTGCATATAAGACGTCACTGTGGACGACGCTGTTGCCTATACTGCATTCTGCGAATGCTTCCTGCTTATGTCTGCCACACCGGGTATGCCCTCCCTACGGTCGTGCATGCCCGGTTACGGTGTGGCAGGCATCCTGGTCGGATGCCATCTTCCCGAAAACGTGGGAGTTAGATTGTATGTGTACTTTGGATAGACGTTAAAATGTCAAGTAGGCATGAAAAAAGAGACTGCAATTCAAATGAGTTTGCAGTCTCTTTTCGGATGGTTTATTTACGTGGTGCTTTAGAAACTGTAGGTGAGGCCTATCGAGGGGATGAAGGCGTGTACGCGGTAGTCGGCTGTGAAGGTGCCCTCGGGTGTGATGCCGATTTTGTCGGCGATTGCGGGCCATGCTTCCTTGAACTGGGTGGCGCCAATCTTGTAAACGAGGTCTTCGTAGCTTCCGGTGGCGTTGTCCATGCCTGTGCCTTGCAGATATGTGAATGCAAAGTCGATGGCCAGATTCTTTATGGGGCTGAACGAGAATCCGACAGAGGGAGCTATACGTGTCTGTCCCGGAGTTTCGGGGTTGTAATAGTCGGAGTTGCAGGGGTTTGTGTCAATCATCAGACCGGCGCGAAGATCGAGTCGCTTGGTCACGTTCCATTCTGCGCCCAAGTGATATGTCAGGGCGTTCTTGTAGTCCTTCTTCAGGTTTTGGTTGTATTCGCTGAGATTGTCAAACTCGATGTTGAGGTATTTGTATGTACCCCAGCCGTTGAGCTGCAGGTCGGCTGCAAGTGTAAGGTTTTCGATGGGTTTGTATGCCACACCGAATGTAAACACGTAGGGGCAGGGCAGCGATGCGCTGAAGTTGGTGGCGTTGAGATTGTCGAGCGCGGGGCTGAGAAGACTCTCGGCCACACCGGTGTACGAAACCTTGGCATCGCCCTTGTCAACGGTCATGGTCATCTTTGAGCGGTATGACGCGCCCACGCTCCACTGCTTGTTGATATCCCATATCGCACCTACGTTGAAGCCGACGGCTATCTTGGAGTCGCCCTGCAGGTTGACCGATGCCGGGGTGACGTTGGGTTTGTACATGGCCTCTTCGGGCATGCCTATGGCACCCATGAACTTGTTTAACGAAGAACCCATCAGCAGGCCTTTGTCGAGGTTGACGTTGCCCCAGGTCACCATTGCGCCGGCGCCTATCGACAGATTGGGGAGCACGCGCCACGACAGGGTGGGCTGCAGGGTGAAGCATTTGATGTCAACCTTCTGGTTGAGAACAGCTCCGGGCCAGTGGGTACCCCAGTTTATGCCCGAGCCGAAGGGGGTGTAGAATGTGAGGCCTCCGTAGAAATTATCGTAGATTTTGAATGAAGCCGATACGTTCATGGGAGTCGAGAGGTCGTTGTCGGTCTTGTATTCGCTGCCGTTGTGTGTGGCGGTGGCGTGAGCCGAGATAGCGGTGAAAGAGCCTGAGACTTCAAAAGTTTTGTCGGACATGGCCACAGCGCCGGGGTTGAAGATCTGGCTTTCGGCGCCAAGGTGCAGAGCCACACCGGTAGAGCCCATACCCTGCTGCTTGGTGCTGAGGGTGTTCACCTGATAGCCTTCGGCCATTGCCGAAGCAGAGGCGCAGAGCAACATCAGGGTGCTTAATGTTAGATTTTTCATTTGAATATATTTATGAAAACAAGGAGCTGAAGGGTCGCGAAACCACGCGGCTTGGCGTGCCAAAATACTCGCTTGTGGAATTTTCTTCTAAGAATGCGACAAAATTACAAACATTTTTTGGATTACGCACCATTTTTCACGAGAAAAAGATGGAATTGGGATTATGCACTTTAAATAAACCATAACTTTTTATGTTTTTACTTTGTTTTTAGTACTAAAATCAGTACCTTTGTGAAAAGCTTAATATATGGGCAAAAAAGAAAAACTCATAGAACGATTTAAGACATTGCCAAAAGATTTCACTTTTGAAGAAACTATACAGCTTTTTGGCTATTTTGGCTATGTAAAGCATAATAAAGGTGCTTCATCAGGCTCCCGAATACGCTTCAAAAATGAGGGGACAGGTGCATTTATAAATCTGCACCGACCTCATCCGGGAAGCATTATGAAAGAGTGGATGATGAAAGATATGTACATGCATTTAAAGAATAAAGGTTTAATTTGATAAATATTTAAAGATATGGACTTTATGGAATACAAGGGCTATAAAGGCTCCGTTGAATATAGCAAAGAAGATAATTGTCTTTGCGGTAAAGTGCAAGGCATGAGCAAAGATCTTATACTTTATGAAGGTGAAACGCTTGCCGAACTAAAAGCTGATTTTGAAGCTGCGGTGGATGATTACATTGATGGTTGTATCGCAGATGGAATAGAACCGCGAAAACCATTCAGCGGAACTCTAAATCTTAGAATGTCGCCGGAGTTGCACGGACGCGTGGCAGCTATGGCTGCATCGCTGGGAACTTCGATAAATGGTTTTATTAATCAGGCTATATCGAATCAGCTTAATAATGCTTATTGATATGTTGAAATAGTAATTAAAAATCTCTTAATATTAATATGAGCAAACAACGCGGCGTGTTGTTTGTTTCTTATGGGAGGAGTGCCGTATGGCGTTCCGCTCATTTTTTTGGCGGTACTTTGTATTGTCAAAGTTTTTATTTACCTTTGTCCTTAAACTTTAGCTGTATAAACTTTAAGCTGTTTTAACTATGTCTTTACTGAAAGAATTCAAGGAATTTGCCATGCGTGGCAATGTTATCGACATGGCTGTCGGTGTTATCGTCGGCGGTGCATTCGGAAAAATCGTTACCTCGCTTGTCAACGACATCATCATGCCCGGAATCGGTGTGATTACCGGCGGTGCCAACTTTTCGGAATTCAAATATGTGCTTCAGCCCGAGCAGGTGGATGGTGTCACCAAAGAGGTGGTTACTCCCGAGGTTGCAATCACATGGGGTGCCTTTGTGCAGACTATTGTTGATTTCCTCATCATCGCTTTCTGTATATTTGTGGCCATCAAGGTGATGAATAAACTCATGCGTAAGAAAAAAGCTGAGGAAGAACCGGCTCCCGCTCCCGCAGAACCCACCAAGGAAGAAGTTCTGCTTACCGAAATACGCGACCTTCTGAAGCAGCAAAACGGCAAGAATTGAAATCGCCCCGACCCATATTTCTGATTGGATACATGGCCTGTGGCAAGACAACCCTGGGCCGTGCGATTCGTGATGCCATGCCCTCCATGATATGGTTTGTCGACCTTGACGAGGCCGTGGAGCGCCGGGCTGGCATGTCGGTAAAGGAAATCTTTGCCACTCACGGCGAGGCGGCCTTCAGGCGTATGGAAAGTGATGAACTTTATCGCATCTGCATTCATTCATGCAGTATAGGACGGCGTGTTGTGGTGGCATGTGGCGGCGGTACACCCTGCCGCAAGGAAAACCTGAGCATGATGCTTGAGAATGGCATCGTGATATGGCTCAAGGCCAACGAGGAGCGCACGCTGCAGCGGCTTATTGAATTTCAGGACTCGCGCCCGCTGCTTGCCGGTATGGATGCCGACGCGCTCAAAGACTTTGCCGCGCGCAACCTGAGAGAACGTACCCCCTTCTACAGCGGCGCCAATGCCGTGTTTGACTCCAGCTACCTCGATACGCCCGAAGAAATAGAGCTGACCGTGAGACGTTTCATAAACGAATTTTTAGAGTGTGTTTGAATTTAACTCGTATTAAGCTTGAGAGACAATTACGAGGGATTTTTTCAGCGTGAAGAGGGAACGTAGCGAGCTACGTGACTGATGAACGGTGGAAAAAGCACCGTAATTGGCCTCAAGATTAATGCGAAACATATTCATTTCATATTCAATTCAATAAAATAATCATTTTTGTGTGTTAAATTCAAACACACTCTTATAGCCATGGAATCACCCACTCCGTTAGAGCAGCCCTGCGCGGTGCTCACCGACAAGCGTAAAATCACCATAGGCCTGCCCCGGGCTTCGGCTGCGGGCGAGCGCCGTTTCCCCCTTACGCCCGAGGGTGCCGCAATGCTGTGCGAACTCGGATATGAGGTGAAGATGGAATCGGAAGCTGCCGAGGTCATACACTTCAGCGACGATAACTACCGCAGCGGAGGGGTGAAGATAGTAGACCGTCGCGAGGCTCTGGCTTGCGACATAGTGCTGCATCTGCCGGCCATCAACCGCCGCGATGCCTCAATGCTCAAGACCGGAGCCGTATTGCTGGGACTGCTGCACCCGCAGCAGCAGGAGGCCGCTGCGCTGCGCACTCTGCTCTCACGCCACGTCATTGCCATAGCCCTCGACCTCATAAGCGACGATGCCGGCCACTATCCCTTTGCCGACATACTGAGCGAGGTAGACGGCCGCGCCGCCATGGCCATGGCTTCGTCGCTGCTGGCCGATCCCGTGCATGGCAAGGGCATACTGCTGGGCGGTGTGGCCGGAATAGTGCCCTGCGAGGTGCTCATACTCGGCTCGGGCATAGCTGCCCGCGCTGCCGCCCGCTCGGCTCTGGGGCTCGGTGCCACCGTAAGGATGTTTGACAACGACGTTTACCGTCTGCGCGAAGCACTGCACGAACTGGGCGAACAGAAAGTGATAGGCTCGGCGCTGCATCCCCGGGTATTGGCCGGCGCACTGCGCACAGCCGATGTGGTGATATCCACTCCCACGCGCCACCCGTTGAAATTGGGTGTGGACATAGTGTCGGAGATGAAGCGCGGCGTGGTGGCATTCGATCTGTCGTCGGGTGGAGACAGCCGCATATTCGCCGAGTTGCAGTGCATAGACCTTGCCGTGGCCGACAGCAGCCATTGCAGCCCCCACACCCGTGTGCGCACATGCTACGTCAATACCGGGTCGGCAGTTCCGCGCACCGCCGCCATGGCCCTGAGTACCACCCTTCTCACATTTTTTGATGAAATCACCGTGTGCGACGGCCTTACAAATGCCCTGCGCTTCAACAAAGGCCTGAGCCGCGCGGCATACACCTTCCTGGGCCACCCCGTCAATGCCCGTATTGCCGAGATAATAGGGCAGCGGCAACTCGATATAAACCTTTTCCTGCAATTTTCTTAAAGATGGCACAAAAAGATGGCACAAAACCGTAAATTCTATGTGGTATGGGTAGGACGCGCCCCCGGCATCTACGACAACTGGGACGACTGCCGTGAGCAGGTCGAAGGATTTGAGGGCGCCCGCTTCAAGAGCTACACATCGCAGGATGCCGCCACCGAGGCCTTCCGCGGCAATCCCGACGAGCAGCTGGCCATGGCTCGCGAGCTGGGCAAGCACATAGGCATGAAAATAGACTACACCCTCTTCCCCGAGATAAGACTCGATGCCATAGCCGTCGACGGAGCCTGCGCCCGCAATCCCGGGCCTATGGAATACCGCGGAGTGCGCGTGGCCGACGGACGAGAGGTATTTCACTACGGCCCGCTCGAAGGAGGTACAAACAACATAGGCGAATACCTTGCCATAATACACGTTGCGGCCCTGCTGGCCCGCAGCGGCGACACCACCACACCCATCTACTCCGACTCGCGCACGGCGCTGAGCTGGATACGCCGCGGCCACAGCAACACCAAGATAACGCCCACGCCCCAAAATCAGCGGCTGCTGGCAGTGCTTGCCCGCGCCGACGCATGGCTCGCAACCCACCGCATACCCAATCCATTGCTTAAATGGCAGACCGAAAACTGGGGCGAAATACCTGCCGACTTTGGCCGCAAGTAATGATAAAAGTGCTTTTTAACAATATTTTTTACTAAAACTTTGTGATTTCGGCTAATTTGCGTAACTTTGCAAAGTTTTTCACCAAACATATCTATGGGAAAGTTTACCGCATACAAGCTGCCACTGAAATCATTGAGCGAAGGAACACATGAGTTCGACTACAAGCTCGACAAGCAGTTCTTCGCCAATATGGAGTATGCCGACGTCCGCGACGCCGACATCGAGGTGCATCTGGTGGTGAATCATCACAACGACCTCTACCACCTCGACTTTCACATAACAGGCACTGTAACCCTGCTGTGCGACCGCTGCCTTGACGACCTTGTCATGCCGATCGACACCACCTACTCGATAGATGTGGAATATGGCGAAGACTACAACGACGAATCCGACAACCTGCTCATCATACCTCAGAGCGACAACTACCTCAATGTGGCCTACATGCTCTTTGACACCGTGGTGCTCTGCATTCCCATCAAGCACGTTCACCCGCTGGGCAAGTGCAACAGGGCAATGAGCGCGCTGCTCAAGAAACACCGTGCCCACGGCACCGGTGAAGACGCCGAGCTCGAAGACGAAATGCTCGACTCGATAGAGCAGCTTGATGCGGGCGGCGACGACAGCGCCACCGATCCCCGCTGGGATGCCCTGCGCGGTCTCGGATCCGACAACGAATAAAAGCAACCAAGGCTCACCGAGCCACAACAATATAAGCAACAAATCAAATAACAATAAGCAACAATGGCACATCCTAAACGCAAACAATCGAAAACCCGCACCGCAAAACGTCGTACACACGACAAGGCTGTTGAGCCTACACTCGCTCTCTGCCCCAACTGCGGCGCATGGCACATCTATCACACAGTCTGCGGCGAATGCGGCTACTACCGCGGTAAGCAGGCCATCGTAAAAGACGCTGCCCTCTAAGCCTAACAATCTCCGATAGGCAAAAATGGAAAACCCTCCTTTAGTCTCCCCGGCTTGACCCCTCAGACGGAACAAGGCCGAGGAGAAGGAAGGAGCGATTTTTCGTATCATTTCCAATACGTTTTACCACCAATTTCAATATAGTCTGTAATATGCTTAGCGCACGCATTTCAGCCATAGCTTCCTATCTGCCCGACGACATCCTCGACAACGAGATGCTCTCGAAGATGGTCGACACCAACGACGAGTGGATCACCACCCGCGTGGGCATCAAGGAACGCCGCATCCTCAAGATGGATGGTGCCGGCTCTTCATATCTCGGCATTAAAGCCATTGAAAAAATGGCTGCCGCTTATAATATCGACCTCGATACCGTAGACCTCGTTATCTGTGCAACTTCAAATCCCGACTACCGTTTCCCCTCTACAGCATCGGTAATAATCGAAGGTGCCAAAATCAAGAACTGCTATGGCTACGACATCCAGGCTGCTTGCGCCGGCTTCATTGTTGCACTTCAGGATGCCAACGCATACATCCGCTCGGGTCTCTACAAAAAAGTGATTGTGGTCTGCACCGAAAAAATGTCGTCGATGATCAACTATCAGGACCGCGCCACCTGCCCCCTCTTTGGCGACGGCGCAGCTTGCGTACTCGTTGAACCCACCGAAGAAGAAGGCATGGGTGTACGCGACGCAGTGCTCCACGTTGACGGACGCGGACGCGACCACCTGCTCATGGAAGGCGGCGGCTCTGTACTGCCCACCACTCCCGAAACCGTTGCCGCAGGCAAGCACTACCTCTTCCAGGACGGACGCAACGTTTACAAAAACGCTGTTACCGACATGCTCACCTCGTCGATCGCCATCATGGAGCGCAACAACCTCTCTGCCGACGAAATCGCATACCTCATTCCTCATCAGGCCAACCTCCGCATCATCGAAGCCGTGGCTTCGCGTGCCAAGGTGCCCATGGAGAAGGTTCTTGTAAACATACAGCATGTAGGCAACACATCAGCCGCCTCAATTCCCATCTGCCTTGACGAGTACAAAGACTCGCTCCACAAGGGCGACAAGCTCGTGCTCACCGCATTCGGTGCCGGATTCACCTGGGGCGCCATGTACCTGGTGTGGGACCTCTAATTCCTGATTTTTTTCAGGATATCAAGATATTTTTTGCAAAAAGGACACCACATGCCGATGTCCTTTTTGCATTTTTATTACAAGCGCAGTCCAAACCATTCAGTGAGCCGGATTGTTGTTATTTTTGATACAATCAACTGCATAAAACACAACCGATATGGACAATAAACATAAATCAGGATTTGTAAACATAGTAGGTAACCCCAATGTAGGCAAATCCACCCTGATGAACGACCTTGTAGGCGAACGCGTGAGCATCATCACCTCCAAGGCCCAGACCACACGCCACCGTATAATGGGTATTGTGAATACCCCCGAGTACCAGATAGTATTCTCCGACACCCCCGGTGTGCTCAAACCTAAATACAAACTGCAGGAGAGCATGCTCAGCTTCTCGGAGGGTGCGCTCACCGATGCCGACATACTGCTCTATGTGACCGACGTGGTCGAAGACCCCACCAAAAACGCCGACTTCCTGCAGTGCGTGGCTGCCGAGAAAATTCCCGTACTGCTGGTAATCAACAAGATAGACCTGCTCAAGGATCAGACTGAACTCGAAAAGATTGTGGAGCGCTGGCACACAATACTGCCCAACGCCGAAATCCTGCCCGCATCGGCCAAGGAAGGCTTCAATGTGCCCAACCTCATGCGCCGCATCGTAGAGCTGCTGCCCGAGGGCGAACCATACTTCGGCAAGGATGCCCTCACCGACAAGCCCGCACGATTCTTTGTCACCGAGATCATCCGCGAGAAAATCCTGCTCAACTACGACAAGGAAGTGCCTTACTCGGCAGAGGTAATAGTGGAAAAATTTGAGGAAAAAGAAAACTCAATCCACATAATGGCCGTGATATACGTGGAGCGCGACTCGCAGAAGGGCATTCTCATAGGCAAGGGCGGATCTATGCTCAAGCGCGTAGGTACGGATGCCCGCAAGGATATTGAGAAATTCTTCGGCAAGAACGTTTTCCTCGAACTGTTTGTTAAGGTCGAGCCCAACTGGCGCAACCGCGAGAACAAGCTGCGCAGCTTCGGCTACATTGAATAATCATACATGCCTCCCTGCCCGCACGGGGTGGCATTGCTCTAATATTCAAAAAATTTCGTAACTTTGCGTAAAATTTAAATTAAGATTAAAACAACATAAGCTGTTAATACAATATGCTCGTAGCTATCGTAGGACGTCCAAACGTGGGCAAATCTACTCTTTTCAACCGACTCACGCAGTCGCGTACCGCTATCGTTGACCCGACAGCCGGCACCACACGCGACCGTCAGTATGGCAAGGTAGACTGGAACGGCATTGAATTCTCTATCGTCGACACCGGCGGTTGGGTAGTCAACTCCGATGACATTTTCGAATCAGAAATCAACCGTCAGGTTTATCTCGCAATCGAGCAGGCCGACGTGATACTCTTTGTGGTAGATGCCATGAACGGCACCACCGACCTCGACGACCACGTGGCCGAGATATTGCGCAAGAGCACCAAACCGGTGATTCTTGTGGCCAACAAGGTTGACTCAAACGAGTGGATCTACAATGTGCCCGAGTTTTACTCGCTCGGACTCGGTGACCCCTATCCCGTGTCGGCCATCAACGGCTACGGCACCGGCGACCTCCTCGACGAGGTGGTGAAGGATCTTCCCGCCGAAGACCCCAATGCTGCCGAGAAGCTCGAGGACATACCCAAGTTTGCCATCGTAGGCCGCCCCAATGCCGGCAAGTCATCGTTGATCAACGCTTTCATCGGCGAAGACCGTCATATCGTCACCGACATTGCCGGCACCACACGCGACTCCATCTATACCCGCTACGACAAGTTCGGCTTTGACTTCTATCTGGTTGACACTGCCGGTATACGTAAGAAAAACAAGGTTCACGAAGACATTGAGTACTACTCGGTGATCCGCTCTATCCGCGCTATCGAAGCCTCTGACGTATGTATCCTGATGATCGACGCAACCCGCGGCATCGAGATGCAGGACGTGAATATCTTCGGCCTTATCCAGCGCAACAAGAAGGGTCTGGTAGTGGTGGTGAACAAGTGGGACATAGCCGAGAACAAGTCGCAGACTGCCATCAAGCACTTTGAGGATTCGATACGCCAGCGTTTCGCACCCTTCACCGACTTCCCCATCATATTCGGCTCGGCCCTCACCAAGCAGCGTATCTACAAGGTAATAGAGACCGCTGTAGAGGTTTACAAAAACCGTCAGCGCACCGTGCCTACCTCGGAGCTAAACCGCACCCTGCAGGAAGACATCGCTGCATATCCACCGCCATCCAACAAGGGCAAATTCGTGAAAATCAAGTATATCACGATGCTCAAAGGCTCGCAGGTTCCCACATTTATTTTCTTCTGCAACCTGCCGCAGTGGGTCAAGGAACCCTACCGCCGCTATCTCGAAAACAAGATACGCGAGCACTGGAACTTCAGAGGTACTCCCATCAACCTCTTCTTCCGCGATAAATAACTTTCTTTCTTCATAGTCAAGGGGGCCGTTTTAACATCTGTTGTTGAAACGGCCCTTAAATTGTCTTAAAATAATGAAATAAGAGAGTGATTATGTGGCGGATAAGCGTATATTTGCGCAACATTTCCTTATCACGATGTCTCTCTGCCGCATTTTACTTATAATAGTTGTGATGGTTGCCGGTATCTGCCAAGCCCCTTGCATGAACAGATACATGGTTGTAGCCGACTCTGCTTCGCACACGCCGCTGGCAAGCGCTTCGGTATTCAACTACAAGGGCACATTCATAGGCACGAGCTCAAGGGACGGATCCATACGCTGTGCCTCGACCGACGACTTTCCGCTACTTATAAGGTACATGGGATATTTTGAAAAGAAAGTGGCCGATGCGGCTGCCGATACCATATTTCTTAGCGAGAATATAACCGAACTGCCCGAGGTGGTGGTGGAGGCCAAAGACAAGAAAATGCTGCACGTGGTGGCTTACGTGCGCGAGTATTCGTCATTGTCGAGCTATACCGACACCGTCTCGATGTATCGCGAGAAGGTAGTGGACTTCATGCTGCCCGGTCCCGAAAAAACTAAGTACAAGGGCTGGCGCCTGGCCCGCGTACTCGATTCGCATTCTTATTATCAGTTTATGGACGGATACGGACTTGACAGCGTGAGCGACCGGTGCAACCACCACTTTTCGTGGTCAGACTGGATGAGCCCGGCTCCCGAGCAGCCCTTGCCCGCAGCTCTCAAGGCAGGTATAAACGGGGTTGATACGGTAGGCAGCAAGTATGGCGCGGCTGAGATATGGAATAAGAACAACGACCGTATCACAATCGACATTGATGTGCTGGCCGACTCGGCCTGCCGCCGGTGGGTGCCCGAGATGGCTTATTTTCTTGGTCGTGAGGATGTGGACTTTGAGAAATTCATGCTCAGACTCAATTACGGCAATCCCGCGGGCGACGGGGTGACTCCGCTCGATCTCGTCGGCTTCTCGTGCAGCATAGAGTCGCGTGGACGTGGACGGCAGATGTTCATGTTCAACAGAGAGGACAAGCCGTTTTTCGTGGCATCGTATATCGAAGTCTATATACTCGACAAACGCTATATATCAGTGAGGGATGCCAAGAAAATGGAGAAACAGCGGTCGCACCCCGATGCCTTTGCCATGACACGCTCGGCCGATATTCCCGAGCTGCAGGCAGGTACCTTGGCTCTGATTGACCGTGTGCGCAATATCGACACCGATGTGGTCAGGCAGTCAAAAGCGCCTAATCTAAGGATGAAGAGCAATCATTTGACCAACCGCAACTTCACTGTCGGCAACCGTGTACTCAATGTTTTCAAAAATCTTACCGGTATCTCTGAATATAAGTTTAACAAAAATACCGAGAACACATGGAAGGAATTCAGAGATAAGAGCAAGAAAATAAACAACGAGCGGAGTGCCCGCAGTGAGAACTCCGCCCGTGAGGAATAGCACTATAACCCTTGATTACAATGACCGGGATATTAAGGAACAAAAATAATTGCTTGAATGTTTCTATATATGTAACATTCTTCGTATCTTTGCAATCTAAACAAGAATATGAATGGAACTGAAAGCGAAATTTGATGTGTCCTACATGGAGGAGGCCATTGTATTTCTGGAATCCTTGCCCGATAAGGTTAAGGACAAGATTGCCTACAACATCTCCAAGAGCCGTTATTTCATGGACAAGGAGCTGTTCAAGAAGCTGAATGATGATATATGGGAGTTCAGAACCATATACCAAGGCTTCAAGTACCGTCTGCTTGCGTTTTGGGACAAGGACACGGGAAACCTTGTGATTGCCACTCACGGATTCGTAAAGAAAACGCAAAAGACACCCGAGAGTGAATTGGCTCATGCAGAAGCACTGAGAAAAAGATATTACGATGAGAAATCTAAATAAGATATGGAAAAGATGAAACTATATACCCACGATGAAATGCTTGACCGCGTTGTCGGCGAGAAAGGGACACCACGCCGTGACGCAATGGATGCTGAATTGCAGTCCTACCTCATAGGAGAAGCTATCAAACAAGCAAGAAAGGAAAAGAACCTCACACAGCAGCAGCTTGGCGAACTGATGGGAGTACAGCGGGCGCAGGTGTCAAGGATAGAGAGAGGTCACAATCTCACTGTCGGGACAATCGTCAGGGCATTCAAGGCTATGGGCGTGCCTGCTGCCTTCTCATTTGGTGGCGTATCGCTGTCTCTTTGTTGAGAGATTAACCCCATTTGCGCTTCTTGCGTTTTCAAGACCCTCCGACCATTCTCGGCGGGTTTTATTTATTTCTTGATGATAGTGTTACTGAGTATCGGCATTTGGGAGAAAGTGTATAACTCCGATTTTAATTATGGCGAATTCGCCATAATTAGAAATTAGTCCGGTCTGAAGTGCAGAAATCATCGTCAATAAGTGGCAAAATAAGCTATAAAACAACGGGCGGAGTGCCCATAGTGAGAACTCCGCCCGTGAGGAATAGTCCCTTTAAGTCAGCCATTATTTCTTGATGATAGTGGCAGGGGTATTTAGTGAAAGCTCAGTTTCGTAGTCGTCGAGATGTATCTGCTTGAAGTCTGCTTTTGTGAGATTGACCGATTTGACCATCTGCAGGTAGATATCGTTGACGCATGAGGTGCTGTCGGTCTCCAGCGTAAAGCGGTCTTTAACCACTACAGATGAAATTGTTGTGCTGTCGGCAAGTGATATGAATACTCTGCCGTAGGTGGTGAGAGATTGGAGCGATGAATTCTTGAATTCTGCGTTGCCGTTGTCCTGTAGAGCCAGCCGTCCGTTGATACCTTCGAACACATACTTGTGATCTTTGTTCAAATTTATGCACAGACTGTCGGCGGGGATATTTATTACAGCCACGGGCATGCCCTTGCTGTCGAGTCTGCCTATGTACGGTCCGTTTTCATCAGTGGCTTTGAGTTGGATTAAGAGCGAGTCGCCTTTTACAGAGATTTCAGAGAATTCTTTCCAAGTATCGTTGAGTTCAACCGAGGGCACTGAGTCGGAAGTCATCTTCACTATAATTTCGGGTTGGTCGCCCCCCAGCCATTTGTTTTCTATTGCCATGTATGAGAACGGGGCGGTGGCAGTGGTGGTATAATTCTCTGAGTTGATCAGGAAATAATTGTTATCGCTTTTTTTGAACAGGAGGGGTGGGGCGATGAAGGCAGCCAAGGCTAAAAAAGCTATAAAACCTATGAGGATGTATGTAGATTTCTTCATTTGCTGAGGTATTGGGTATAAAATTCCATTAATTGAGCCGGAGTAATGCCGAGCTGGGCAAGGCGTCGGAATACGTCGTAGATTTCATCTTGCAGCAACTGGCGGGTGCGCAGCTGTTTCACGGTGTGGAGTGCGTCGTCGGCCACGAAGTATCCTATGCCACGGCGGTTGGCGATGATGCCCAGAGATGCGAGGTGGTCGTAGGAGCGCATCACGGTGTTGGCGTTCACCTCCATCGAGGCTGCACAGTCGCGCACTGAGGGCAAGCGTCCTCCGGGCTCGTATTTCCCTTCGAGGATATCGTCGCATATCCTGTCGGCAATCTGCAGGTAGATTGCTTTGTTGTTATCGCTTATCATGACATTACCAGCGTTCTACTACATCGGTATCCTTGAATCTGAGGTAACCGAACCAAAACAACAATGCGGGGAATAACAGCAGAAGCAGAGACAGAAGGTCGTAATGCAGTATATCTCTTGACAATTCGATGCGGGGCGATATATCCATGCTGTTGTCAAAGAAAATATTTATTGATACCACAATGAGTATGGTGAGGACTGTCTGCAGGAGGGCCAGAGAGCACAGGGTCTTGAGATATGATGTTTTCTGCCACAGTATGCTGCCCAGCGAGAAGCTTGCGCCCAGGGTGAGGGCGGTGGCATAGATCAGTGTCACCAGTGAATATATACGCATTGTCTCACCGTCGTAGTTGGTGTTCTGGATTAAATCGAAGTTGAAGATATTTGCCGGCGGCAGGGTATGTGCATACATGCCGTATTTTGAGAACGACTTAACCAAGAGTACGCGGGCTACATCGGCCAGAAAGAATGAGAGGTAGAATACAGCGAAGAAGCCCACGATATATATGAGGAAAAGTGCGGCGAACTTTTCGAGCTGCGAAACCGGCATGGTGAGCATCGACAGGCGATTGCCCTTGCCGTGCATGGCCGAGTACATCATGTTGCCGCTCAGTGTGACAAGTATCATCAACAGAAATGCAGCCGATACGAATTCGTTGTCCCAGTAGGGGTCGAGGTTGGAGTCGTGTATGAAGCCGTGCTGCAAGCCTATGTCAAACGAATGGTAAGCATCGAAGTTTGACAACCATTCAGGCAACAGGAATACTATGAGGAATATTATAAAGCATGTCCCTGCCGATAGCATGAGCTTGCGGGAGTTGGCCGACAGGTATGCTGCAAAGAAGTTTTTGAATCGGGCGAAGTTGAAGGTCTGTCCGCCCGCGGGTGTCTTTATTTCGGTTGTCATTTTTCGGGAGCGTTAAAGATGGTTTTTGCGAGGTCGGGTTTGCGCTGGATGAAGTCGAAGAGCAGTTCGAGGTTGATGTCGGTCTCGCATTGGTCGTCGTTTGGAATAATGATGGATGCACCGCCTATCGAGGGTATTGAGTGCAGGGCTTCGGTTATAAGCTGAGCATTGTTTGTCTCGATGAATTTGAGCCGTTTCTGTATTTCGTAAACACGCTCGTCGAGCAGCACATGGCTCCGGTTCATTATCAGTATGTGGTCGAGCAGGCGGTCAACATCGCGCACCTGGTGGGTGGATATAACGAATATGCGCTCGTCGTCGATGTTTGAGGCCGTGAAGCGGCGGAACGCGCTCTTGCCCGGGATGTCAAGGCCGTTGGTAGGCTCGTCCATCAGCAGCACACGGGTATTGCAGGCCATGGCAAAGCTCATGAATACCTTTTTCTTCTGTCCCATCGAGAGGGCGTCGAGCCTTACGTCTGAGGGCAGTTCAAACAATTCGAGATAACGCTTCATGTCGTCTTCGGAGAACCGGGGGTACATGGCTCCGTAAAGACGGGCGTACTTGGAGAGCTTCATCGGGGGCAGACTGAATTCCTCGGGTACGAAGAATATGTCGGTGAGGGTTACGGGCAGGCGGCGTCGGGTGTCGGTGCCGTCGAGTGTCACATTGCCGTGCGACGGTGTGAGTGTGCCCGCGATGATATTGAGCAGTGTGGACTTGCCGGCGCCGTTGGGGCCGAGCAGTCCGTAAACACCGCCTGAGGAGAGGGAGAGTGAGAAGTCGTCGAGTACCTTGTGCCCCTTAAGGCTATATGAGTAGCTGACGTTATTGATCTTTAGCATAATAGTGTATTAGTATATTAGTACACTGCAAAGGTAGACAATATTTTTTAATTGCCAAACAAATTATTTATTTTTTTTCAAAAAAAGTCCTCAAAAGTAATGTATACAAAACTATAAATACTTAATACTTTAATATTATATCCCCAATATCAAAGCAAATTACCCTCTCTCCACCCTCCCCTCTCCCCTCTAAACTCTCCACCCTCCACTAAAAACCGTCACCACCACAGTTTGCGCGGTGTGTGGTCGACCCTCGGCTCCACTGCCGGGCGCGAAGTGGTGCGCAGCACATAGAGCGCAATGGCTCGGCTCATAAGCACATCGTCGTGGCAGCCCGGCTTGGCGGCATAGCTGCCGTCGGTGCGCTGTTCGTAGGTAAGCAGCTCGTCGCAGGCCAGGGTGTCGCGTTCTATATATGCCAGTTCGCGCACGCCCTCGATAAGGGCTGTGACTGCCATTTCCTTGGTGGCGCGGTTGGTGTGGAATCCCACACGGCCGCCCTCGCGCCGGTACAGCCGCATGTATTCGTTGCCGAGACGTTGCAATATGAATTGGCCGGCGCCGCAGTTGAGTCCGCCCTCGAGCGAATTGGCCTCCACCACCAGCAATGCCTCATTATAATAATAAGCCATGGCCATGGCCTTGTCGGCAAGGAGGTCGTGGTCGCAGTGGCCGCGCCATTGGGCTACCACCTCGGGAGTGCCGGGGTCGGCCTTCATCACGGCTATCACGCTCCAGTCGGCGCGCTCGGTGCGTCCGCCTATGTCTACCGTCACTATATAGTCGGCACCCGGCTGTGGTGCGCTCCACTGCTTCAGCTTGCCGCGGCTGTCGGGTACAAATGCCGCGCCGTCGGTGCTGAGGTCGCCCGTCGTCGGGGCCGAGCAGCCAAGGCGCAGAGTTGCCACTTTGGCCGGGCTGAATATGTCGCATCCGGTGGCAGTGAAGGCTTCGTCGGCTGTGGTGGGAAACTCGGCCATCATCTTGTCGTGAGTGGGATACTCGCGCAGCTTGTGGCGATACCAGTTTATCTGGTCGAGTGCGCAGCCGTGCTCGGTCCACAGTTTCAGTTCGTAAGGGCTGAGCGATGCGGCCAGGGCGGCAGGGTCGTCGGGCGGCAGGCGATATATCTCTATGTCGTACCAGGAAATGAACACAGCATGCTTGTCGCCCTCGCCCTTGCTGCATCTGAGCCACTCTGAGTGGAAATAGTTGCCCACGCCGTTGGCCGTGGACTCCATGGCTATGAGTGTGTAGGGCTGATAGGCTATTGAGCCGCACACGGCTCTGACGAGGTCGGCCGGAGTATGGCTCGAAGTAGCCGGCCAGAATGCGGTTTCCGACAGGTGGGCCAGGGCGAAGTCGGCTCCGCGTATGGCATCCTGGTTTTCGATGGACGAGACGGTGACACGGCAGCCGCGGCCGGCTATCTCGCGCACGTTTGACGAGCGTTCGTAGGGGCGGAACTTGGGCGGCTCATCGCCCTCCCACAGCTCGGCGGGATAGTTTTCTATGAGCTTGCTGTACATGCCGCGTATGCCGGCCGATGTGTCCTTCACCTGCGAGCAGATTATGGAGTTCCAGTTGCGGCAGTGGCACGATTGCAGCCAGGCCATGTAGGTCTGTATCAGAGTCGATCCGCCCCACTGGCGTGCCTTCAGCAGAATCAGGCGTATGGGGCGGCCGTGCAGGCGGTCGTCCTCGAGAACTGCGAGCACCTTGCGCTGAGGGGCGTTGAGCCTGAATCGCATGTCAAGGCCGCGGGTCTTGTGCTTGATTGTGCAGCAGGTGGCACACCAGTATTCAAAGTCGTGCCGGCAGCGCAGCCGCTTCCATGCGCTCAGGTCGTGCAGAGCGGTGGGGTAGCACGGATCGTCGGTCATGGTGAGCTGTATGTACACCGAGGGCATTTCGGGGTCGGGAGCGGTGGCCTGTACGCGCAGCGGCGAGGAGCTGTCGCCCCTGAGCGGGTCGGGCAGGGGTTTGCGCAGGTTCATCCTGCGGCGGTTTTCATCAAGAATATGTCGGATTTCGGTATTCATTTTATTTCAAGTCTAAAGAATTTTGAATCTGCCGATACCTCGCCCTCCACTGTCAAGGTCAGATTAAGGCGCGGCGGCAGCAATATGGTGCGGCACAGAGGGGCTTTTACGGTTCCGCTCACTGTCATGTCGAGTTCCGGCGCGGGAGATTGCTGCAACAGCGACGCACGCCGCAGACTTATGCGCAGACCGGTGAACGTCCCGGCCACATACAGCCACAGGCTGCGCAGGGCAAGGCAACGCCATGAGTGTCCCTCCACAATGCCGCGCCACTTCACCCTTTGTTGCGAGCCGTCGGGGGATTGGTGTGAGGCGATGAAAACCCGGCCGGTGGACTGCTGCACCAGGGTATCGGCATGGTGCTCGCGTTCAAAAGCCATGTCGAGAGTATAGCGGTGCATGCCCCGGTCAAAGCATATAATCTCGGTAGCCGCATCGGTCATGCACCACAGCTCGTGGCTGTCATGCACCCATTTCAGGGCCTTGACGGGCGGCAGTGAACCGTCGTCTATACGGGCGATTTTAGAGCCGTTTATCAGCACTATATCACCCGAAGCCACGGCTGCAAGGCCCTTTTCGGTATGGGCGAGGGCGTATGGCGAGTCAATCACCCTGTTGTCGATAAGGCTCATCGACATTGATTGCCGCGAGCCGGCCGCACTGAGCAGGTATATGCCACGGGTGGTGAATACGTAGTAGCGCACACGTCCGAAGTCCCAGCTCGACTGTCCGAACCGTGCCTCGGCAAGGGCATTTATCCTGCAGTCCGAAACCCTGATTGAAGCGATGGCTGTGGTGGGCGCGGTGGCATTGCTCAGCAGTATGCGGTCGTCGTACACCAAGGCATCGCCCACAGCATCGGGCACCCTGTAGATGCCCTCGGCAGCCGGAAGCTCAAAGGGGCGCATACCCGGATGCACATACACGGCACGACGGCCCGATGGGTCGCGGCTCAGTGTATAGCCGGCTTTTCGCAAGGTCTGCCCCGTTACTGCCACCGCCACGGTGATTGCCACCGCCCGGGGCGAGGGATAAGAAAGTACCGGGCCCAGTTGCACGGGCGCACCGCTTGTGCCGGATGCAGCGCGCACCACGGTGGAGCCGTCGTCAAATCTCACCTCAATATAAGCCTGCCATGGCTTATCAGCCACGGCAGCGGCAAAATGCGTGATGTCGTGACCCTCAAAGCGGTTTACCCTGATGCCGCTCCACAGTATGGTGTCGGCACTGCAGGCCATGGTAGAGGCCGTGAACGAATTGGGCGCGGCAAACAAGGCATCGGTCTCGTTGGCCGGCACCACGTTTGTGGCAAGAGCTTTTTCGAGCAGCTTCACCGCGTTCTCCGGCGATAGTGCGGCCAATGCCGGCAACTCTAATTGCGAGGTGGTATGCAGCTCGGAATAGGGAATCCTCACAAGGGGCGATTCTATCATCGGCATCCTGCCTATAAGGGCTATGAGCCGCGAAGGGCGGGCAGCCGGGGCCGGCGAGTCGAGCACACCGGGGCTGAATGTTACGGTACACAAGGTTTGGGTGCCGGCCCTGCGCGATACGGCCACGGCCACCCGGCGCGTGGGGTCGCTGTGATGTATGGCCGGCGATGTGAGCACTTCGTATGCCGTCACAGGCGATAGAGCCGCGGCATCGGGCAAATGCAGATGAAGCGAATAAGTCGGAACTTCCACTTCGAGCTGATTGGTGGTTTTGCCATCCGAGCCCGCGCTTAGCGACAGGTAGCCCGCCCATTCAGGCGTGGTGGGGTGACATACCAGCTGCGGCTCTGACTCAAACAGGGTGCGACCGCCCGCGCCAAGGGCGCGAATGCGCACCAACACCGGTTGCCAATAGCGGTTGGTGCCGCGCACATTGCTGTCGAGGTCTTCATAGAGATTTTTTGCGGCAGTGGCAAGGCGAGCCGAGTCGGTGGCCGCCATATTGTCGCCGTGCGAATATACTTTTGACAACTCCACCGCGGGCAAGGTTGCGTTCACAGCCACCTCGGCCACAGCCCTTATGCAGGGTAGGGCAGCCGTAGACACATCCACCGTCTGCAGCGTGGTACGCAGCAGGGTGTATGCCTTGCTTCGGGTCATGACGGTGATGGTGGAGTCATCGCCGCCGGGAGCCACACACAGCGGCTCGGAGTCGAGAGTTACAGCCGGGCCTGCCATATTTCCATCGGCCGACATCAGCGCCACTTGGCTGCCATTGTACACAAGATAGGTATCGTCGGCATCGAGAAGCGCCAGGGGTCTGAAACCATCGGCTACCCTAAGCTCGGCCGGAGCCAAAGCCGGGCACAGGCACTTGCCATCGCGGTCCATACACAGATTGACACACTCCAAGGTATGCCCGCCATTAAAAACGAGGTCGAAATTCTTACTGATCATAATAATGGATTTTTTATCGGCAAAATTAACCCGACAACAAGCACCCCCTTGCCAAATCACCAAATCCTCACTTTATTCTGTAAAATAACACGTTGCCGGGGTTTTTCAAACCTTTGCAGGTGGTGGTTTGTTGTATCAATACAACTTAAAGCTATTTATTTATGTACTTATCAGAGTCTAACATTAAAGTACGCACCTCCTTTATAACCGCACTTAACTTCCGACCTATAACACTTGCCGACTTAACATTGATCAACGGTTTGCTGCAGTCTGCCATAAGTCGCACATGCGACTATACGGCCGGAGGTATCTTCATGTGGATTGATTATTTCAATTACGAATATTGTGTGTACAGCAACACCCTCTTTATAAAGGGACGCACCGAAAACCGCCGCACCGAGACATCGTTCATGCTGCCCGTAGGGGCTTTGCCGATGGACGAGGCTGTGGCGCTGGTGCTCGATTATTGCCGTGTGAAAGATATAAGGCCGGTATTCTCGGCCGTGCCTGCCGACCGCATCGAGGCATTGCTCGATGTTCTGGGCCGGGACGCTGCCGTGGAGCCGCTGTCTGATTGGTCGGATTATCTGTACGACATCAATTCGCTGGCAACCTTGGCCGGCAAGAAATTGGCCAAGAAGCGCAACCACCTGCATCAGTTCGTGCAGGCCAATCCCAACTATATTTTCGAACCCATAACCTACGACCTGCTGCCCGAGGTAGAGCTGTTTTTCGCAGGAAATGCCATAGGAGACAAGTCAAACGAGGCCATGGCCGAGTATGAGCACGAACAGTGCCGCAAGGTGCTCAACCATCTGTCGTCCTACCCCTTTGAGGGCGCTTTGCTTCGCGGCGAGAGCGGCGAGATTGTTGCCTTTGCCATAGGCGAGGTGATTGGCGACACCCTCTTTGTGCATATCGAGAAGATGAACCACGAGACTGCCGGCGCTGGTGCTGCGATATGCAGCATGTATGCCCGTTATATGCTGCTGCGCCATAAACAGCTGCGCTATGTGAACCGCGAGGAAGACTGCGGCGACCCCGGCCTGCGCATCGCCAAACAGCAATATCATCCCTTTGCTCTGCTCGAAAAATATAATGTAAGAACTTTTAAGTAATCAATGAAAAATAGTTTATATCATCTGCTTGCCTTATGAACGCATCTTCAACCCTCTTCATCGGTCACGT
>CAMTKF010000005.1 GCA_947072905.1 uncultured Bacteroidales bacterium | reverse complement strand
TAGCTACGGCTACGCTCCCTCTTCATCGTATTGAATCTGCTGTCCATAAGACGGCGCATATAATATAAACTATTTTCCAAAGCTTACTTAAAATTCATAATTTATCGTCAACCCTCATTTTGTCGTATGATAAATTTGTTGTAACTTTGAAGCGTGATATTATACCTTTTTATGATATGACAACCGAGAAAGAACATAAATACACATCAAATACAGCGATACCGGCCGAGTTTGAGGATATTGCGCCCTACAACGATGCCCAGTATCGCGAAAAGATAGCCCTTCTTGTGAAAGAACCGGGCTTTGAGCATGCCGTGCGCTATGTGTTGCCCGACGTAAATTATCCCGAATTTGTGGATGAGCTGCTCCGGGTAAACGATCAGCACGATTTTCAATATAAGGTGATGGGTCCATTCCTGGAGATGCTGGTCAAGACCACTACTTCAGGTCTGAGCTGCGACGGCCTTGAGAACATACAGCCCGAACGCAACTATACCTTCATCACCAACCACCGCGACATCGTGCTCGATGCCTCGTTCCTCAATCTATGCTTCATACGCAACCGCATGCCCATCACCCAGGTGGCCATCGGCAACAATCTGCTCATATACGACTGGATTACCGACCTGGTGAAGCTCAACCGCAGTTTCATCGTCAAACGCGACACCCGCATGGTCGAGGCGCTTGAGGCCGCACGACATCTGTCGGCATACATACACTATGCTATCAACGAGCGCCACGAATCGGTGTGGATAGCTCAGCGCGAGGGCCGTGCCAAGGATTCAAACGACCTCACCCAAGAGAGCCTTATCAAGATGATAGGCCTTGCTCCCGGCGAGTCGCCCAAAGAAAATATCCTGGGCGCGTCGCTGCTGCCGGTGTCAATTTCGTATGAATTTGACCCGAATGACTATCTCAAGGCCCGCGAGTTCCTTCTCAAACGCCGCGATCCCAACTACAAGAAGAGCCAGCGCGACGACCTCTTCAGCATGGAGACCGGTATCCTCAACTACAAGGGACGCGTGCACATGCGCATAGGCAGCTGCATCAACTCTGAGCTTGAGTCGTATGCCGGTACCACACGTCTTGAAGTGGTGAAGGAAGCCTGCCGCCTTATCGACCGCTCGATACACTGCGGCTACCGCATATTCCCGTGCAATTACATAGCGTATGATGAAGTTAACAACAGCCGTGAGTTTGAGTCGCGCTACTCGCAGGCCGATGTCGACAGCTTCAACGAATATATCAACCGTCAGCTCGACCGCATAGACGTGCCCGACATTACCCCCGACGAGCGCGAATACATGCACGGTATGATGCTCTCCATGTACGCAAATCCGCTCAAGAATCACCTTGCAGCCGGAGGCGCATGCAAGAATGAGGATCAGATAAACTGACGTGTAGAATCCTGAGTATATGCGAGTCCCTTTGTTACCGGTGATGATTCTCCTTGCAGTAGGTCTGCTGGTGGATTGGTATCTCTGCCGCCGTATGGCGCGCGAGGGTGTGTCGCGTATGTGGCGCAAAATCCATGTGGCCGTGGCTGCCGTGGCATCGGCGGCTCTGCTCATAGTGGCGGTCGCACCCAAAAAGGCTGCCGACGACGAGAGTCTGGCCATGCTGATGTGGACACTGTTCTCATACATGAGTCTGTATCTGCCCAAATGCCTGGCTGCCGTGATAATGCTTGTGCAGCAGGGACTGGGATTTATAACACATCGCAAACTCAAGGGAATAGGCATTGCAGCGGCTGTCGTTGCCATTACCGTTTTCCTGCTTATGTGGTGGGGCGCGCTTGTCAACCGCTTCTCCATTGACGTGAAGGAAGTTGAAGTCGATATTCCCGGCTTGCCGGCGAGCTTCGACGGCTATCGCATAGCTCAGATTTCTGATATTCATACCGGTACCTACGGCAGTGACACCACATTCCTGAAACGTGTGGTGGACTGTGTGAACGGATTGAATCCAGATATTATAATGTTTACCGGCGATATAGTCAACCGTCATTCCACAGAACTAAAGCCCTTTGTACACACCTTGGGACAGCTCAAGGCTCGTGACGGTGTGCTCAGTGTAATGGGCAACCATGACTACGGCGACTACTATGTGTGGCCCTCGCCCGAAGCAAGATTGCAGGACATCGAGAATCTGCAACGTATGCAGGCAAGCATGGGTTGGCGCATGCTCAACAACGAACACATGACGCTGCGCAGAAGCCCCGGCGACTCGCTGGTGGTGATAGGTGTGGAAAACATAGGCGACCATCCCTTCCCCGTTTACGGCAGTCTCTGCAAGGCTTACCCCGATATAGCTGACAAATCGGTAAAAGTGCTCATGAGCCATAACCCGCGCCATTGGGTTGACTCCATAGCCGGTCGCCGGGATATGAATGTGGCCCTAACTCTGGCCGGACACACTCATGCAATGCAAATAGAGCTGTTTGGTCTGTCGCCCGCCGTGTTCCGCTACAAGACCTGGGGTGGACTTTATCCTGATTCGCTCGGCCGCAACCTGTATGTCAACATAGGCATGGGCGAGGTAGGCATACCGGCCCGCATAGGTGCGACACCCGAAATTACACTCATAACCCTGCGCTCTAAGTAAATGGACATCATAGCCCGAGCAGCCGCCAATCTCAATCTGCCCCTGCACAGCGTCAGTGCCACCGCGGGTCTTCTGGCCCAAGGCGATTCGATACCTTTCATATCGAGGTATCGCAAGGAAGTGACCGGTAACCTCAACGAGCTTGAAATACGCTCGATAGAAACCGAGATAAACCGGCTCACCGCGCTCCACGACCGCCGGCAGGCCATAATAGACTCAATAGAGGAGCAGGGCATGCTCACCGCCGAGCTGCGCCAACGCCTTGAAGATGCTGCGTCGCTGGCCGCGCTCGAAGACATATATCTGCCCTTCAGACCACGCCGCCGCACCCGCGCCACCATAGCGCGCGAGCTGGGGCTCGAACCGCTTGCCAAGATGCTTATGTCGGCCCGCGGACTTGCCGACCCCGAACAGGCGGCCGCACGCTTTGTAAAGGGCGAGGTCGACTCTGCCGCAAAGGCCATTGCCGGAGCAAAGGATATCATAGCCGAGTGGGTGAGCGAGTCGCAGAGGGCACGCAACGGCCTGCGCGGACGTTTTCGCCGCGAGGCTGTGGTTGAAGTGAAAATAGCCAAAGGACGCGAGGCCGATGCTTCAAATTTCAAGAATTACGACGGTTTTTCACGTCCCCTGCGCCATATAGCATCGCACCAGTATCTGGCCATACGCCGCGGCGAGGGCGAGGGACTGCTGAAGGTGAACGTGAAGATTGACGATGCCGCGGCTATCGACGGTATATGCGCGTGGTTCATATCCAAGACCTCACATGCCGTCTCGCGCGAAATCATAGCATCGGCAGTGGCCGACGGATACAAGCGGTTGCTGCGCCCCTCGATTGAGACCGAAATGGCTGCCGAATGGAAAGAAAATGCCGATACCTCTGCGATAGACCTCTTTTCTGACAATCTGCGGCAACTGCTGCTCGCACCGCCCCTGCGCGGCAAGTGCGTTCTTGCCATAGACCCCGGTTTCAGGACCGGTTGCAAGCTTGCCGTGGTGGATTCGAGCGGAGCTTTGCTCGACGATGATGTGATATATCCCAACGAGCCGCGTCGCGATACTCCGCAGGCTATGAAGACCGTCCTCAGCATGATAGACAGCTACGATGTGGAGGCCATAGCCCTGGGCGACCGCACGGCCAGCCGCGAGACAGAGGCGTTCCTGCGTTCGTCGGGTATCACAGACTTCACCGAGCTGTACATCGTGAGCGAGAACGGCGCCAGCGTATATTCAGCATCCGATATAGCCCGTGAGGAATTTCCCGACAAGGATGTGACGGTGCGCGGCGCGGTTTCAATAGGCCGCCGCTTGATCGACCCCCTGGCCGAGCTTGTGAAGATTGATCCCAAGTCGATAGGTGTAGGCCAGTATCAGCACGATGTAGACCAGACCGCCTTGCGCTCGGCCCTCGATTTCACGGTGATGAGCTGTGTCAACAGGGTAGGTGTCGACCTCAATACGGCATCGCCGCAACTGCTGGCGTACATTTCGGGCATAGGCCGGGCTATGGCTGTGAAGATAGTGGATTACCGCACCCGCCACGGCCGATTCAGCTCGCGTGCCGATCTGCTGAAAGTGCCGCGGCTCGGAGCCAAGATATACGAGCAGGCAGCCGGATTTCTGCGCGTGCCCACGTCCGACAATCCGCTCGATAATACCGGTATTCACCCCGAATCGTATCACATAGTAGAAAAAATGGCAGCTGACTTGGCTGTGAGGACATCGCAGCTTCCGGCAAATGCCGCGCTTATAGATAAGATAGATGCCGGCAGATACACGGCTTTTGGTGAAGAGACCGTTGCCGACATCATAGAGGAACTTAAAAAGCCCGGACGCGACCCGCGCGAGGAGGCCGCCAACATTCAGTTTGACGATGCGATACATACAATAGACGACCTGTCGGCCGGAATGGTATTGCAGGGTAAGGTAAACAACATCACGGCCTTCGGTGCATTTGTGGATATAGGTATCAAAGAAAACGGTCTGCTGCATATATCACAGATGAGCGACAAGCGCATCAGCTCTCCGGCCGAAGTGGTGAAGATTAACCAGATAATACGCGTTAAGATTCTGGACGTGGATTTTGACCGCAAACGTATATCGCTAACTGTAAAAGGACTATGACACATGTAGCCACCCTGTGCATAGGAAGTAACTGCGATAACCGACGGTCGAATATCTCGGCTGCCATACAGCGCATAGCCACCATAGCCACCATAAGCCGGCAGTCGCCATACCGCGAGTCGGAAGACGTTACAGGCCGTGGTGCATCTTACCTCAACAGAGTCATTACCTGCAGTACGTCGCTCTCAGCCGACGAGTTTGCACGGCGGCTGGCTGCCTTTGAAATAGAGGGCGGACGACATGCCGAGTCCAAGGCTCAGGGAAAAATGCCTGTGGATATTGACATAGTGGTGTGGGACAACGATGTGGTGAGCCCCGCCGATTATAATGCCGAATATTTCAGGAAGCTCTTTGACGAGTGTTCAACAAATCATTCATGCCCGGCGTTATATACAGAAAACACTGAGCTATGAATGACAGACTCACACACGATGAACGAAAATATCTGCCCGACGATGTGTACGGGCTTCCCGAACGACACGAATATCCAATGCCCGACGCCGCACACGTGCGTGCGGCCGAAGCATACTTCAGATATTGTCCCGAAGAGCTCAAGCCGCAATTGGCACGGGCTATATTGAAAAGGGCACATGAGTATGGAGTTGATGTAAAATCGCCTGCCGTACTCAGCTATGCCGAGCAGTAGGCATCATCAACATCTCAACCATTACAGCGCTTCCGACGGGATAACAGCCGTTGGAAGCGTTTCATTCATTAGCGGGATGCGATTCTATGAATTGCTCGCACAGCAGGCGCGATGCCGAGCCGGGACGGGTGCTTACAAGGTCGAGTATCTCATCCTTATGATGCCATGAGGCCGAATCCACCTCGCCCGACAGCTTCAGTTCGCCATCGTCTACTCGGGCAAAGAATCCTATCATCATCATTTCCTTGCGGTCAAACCAGCTGGTGTGCTTCAGCTCAAGGCGGTTCACCACAAGGCCGGTCTCTTCAAAAATCTCGCGCACGGCACATTCCTCAGCGTTCTCGCCCGGAGTTATGTAGCCCGAAACGAGGTTGCAGAATTGGGTGGAAATATAGCTCTGGCGCAGCAGCAATACCTCGCCGCGCTCATTATATACCAGTGCGATTATGGCCGAGGGGAAAACATCAAACCAGGGCTTGTCGCAACTGTCGCACCAAGGCACAAGTCCTTCGTCGCCGAGTACACGGCCCGAAAGCTCGCGGCCACAATCAGGACAAAACTTAAAATGCATATCATTAGATTTTTGTTAAACAGCTGCAAAATTAGCAAAATATCCGCTAATTAGACATAATACTGTCAGGAATGCCGATTTTGGGTATGTGCATTAAACCTTTTTTTACAAAAATTGTCTTATATTTGTATATATTTAATAAAGATGCTTATGTCTGAACAAGATAAATTCAAGAATACCGAAATAGAAACCCCCGAAGTAAAAGTGGAAGAGCCGTCGGCGGCAAGTTCATCAGCCGAACCCCGCCGATATTTATGGCTGGCGATAGTATCCATACTGTTGACGGCTGTGGCATGGCTGTGCGGCCTTCACAGCGGGGTTGCGGCTATGATTGTTTCGGCCATAGCTATAGTGGCCGGAGTGATGTCGCTGCGCTCGCGCCGCCATGCAATAAGAAACACAGCCATAACGGCTATTATTGCCTCGGCTGTGCTTCTGGTGGTTATATGCGCTTTTATAATTGTAATCTACATGGGGCTCAGAACTATTTGAGCAAGTCGGGACGGCGTGCGGCTGTGCGTGCCAGTGCCTGTTGATGCTTCCATTCATCAATCTTGGCCTCATGGCCCGAGAGCAGTATGTCGGGAACGCGCCATCCCTTGTATTCGGCCGGACGGGTGTAAACCGGCGGCTCGAGCAAATTATCCTGAAATGAGTCTGACAGGGCGCTTTGGTCGTCGCCTATGGCACCCGGAATCAGTCGTACTATGGCATCGGTGATTATGGCTGCCGGGAGTTCGCCCCCGGTGAGTACGTAGTCGCCGATTGATATTTCCTTGGTTATCAGATGCTCGCGTATGCGGTAGTCTATGCCCTTGTAGTGGCCGCACAGTATTATGATGTTGTCGAACATCGACAGCCTGTTGGCCATGGGCTGGGTGAGTATCTCGCCGTCGGGAGCGGTGAAGATCACCTCATCATAGTCGCGCTCGGCCTTCAGTGCCGATATGCAGCGGTCTACCGGCTCGATCTGTATCACCATTCCGGCGTCGCCGCCAAAGGGATAATCGTCTACCTTGCGGTGCTTGTTGGTGGTGTAGTCGCGCAAGTTGTGTATGTGTATCTCGGCCAGGCCTTTGTCGCAGGCGCGTTTCACGATAGAGTTTTCCAAGGGTCCCGTCAGCAATTCGGGCACTACTGAAATGATGTCAATACGCATTTTACTTCTTGGGTTTGCGGCCGTGTTTGATCAGGGCCTCGTTGATAATCCATTGAAGTTGACCGTTGACCGAACGGAATTCGTCTGCGGCCCAACGCTCCACCATTTCCATGGTCTCGGCGTCGATACGCAGAAGAAATCCTTTGTCGGTACCGGTTTTCTTTGCAGGCATTAAACTAATTATTTGCAGGCAATTAAACTGATTATTGATAGAGTGAGCCGGTATTGAGCACGGGCTGGGCGGGTTCGTCGGCGCAGAGCACCACGAGCATATTGCTCACCATCGCAGCCTTGCGTTCCTCATCAAGCTCCACTACGTTTTCTTCTGCCAGCTGGTTCAGGGCCATTTTCACCATGGATACGGCGCCTTCGACAATCTTTTCGCGGGCCGATATTATGGCGGCCGCCTGCTGGCGTCGCAACATCACTGCCGCTATCTCGGGCGAGTAGGCAAGGTAGTTGAGACGTGCTTCCACCACTTCGATACCGGCCATTGAGAGGCGCTCGTTTATCTTCTTTTCGAGGAGGTTGTTGATTATCTCGCCGCCGCCGCGCAGGGTTGTCTCGTCGGTGTTGCCTTCAACTTCGTCGTAGGCAAATTGTCCGGTGACCTCGCGCAGGGCAGCATCGCTCTGTATGCGCACGAAGGCTTCGAGGGCCATACCGTGGCGGTCACCGTTTTCGGTTACGGTGCCGCCTTTGCCTACCACAATCTGGGGTGCGGGTGCGTCTACGTCGAAGATTGCACGGTAGGTGTTTTTCACTTTCCATACCAGCACCATGCCTATCATCACAGGATTGCCTATCTTGTCGTTTACCTTGATGGGGGCGATGTCCATATTGCGCAGGCGCATCGACACCTTCTTGCGGTTCATAAAAGGATTGACCCAGTAGAAACCGGTCTCGCTGAACGAGCCGCGGTATACACCGAAGTATATCATCACACGGGCCTGATTGGGCTGCTGGGCGAAGAAGCCTATCGGGATGATGATTGCACCGATTATACTTGCAATCAGCGCTGTGATGCAGCCCGCAAACATCAGGGTAGATGTCGGCAGGTTGTTTGACAGAGCAATTATACAGGCTACAGCCAGGGCAATCAGGATAAATTCCACCCCTATCATGGCAAAACCATTGATAAGCGTACCCTTATAGGGAAATTCTTTGTTCTCTTTCATAAATCAGTTGAATGTTTTTATGATATTATTTTGATATTATAACGATACCGCAAATATAAGCATAAAAATCGCAATTTCAAAATAATGACAGAAAATTTTTTATCGTGATTATCCTTGCTGCAGCCGGTCAACGAGCTGTTAACGGTCTTCCTCGGGTGTGCAGTAGTCAAACTCGGTGTATGTGTTGCCGCCGAAAGCCTCCCATACAAGTTTGAGTTTCACGGTCTTGCCCTCGGTATCGGGCAGAGCCGACAGGTCGAAAGCCACCAAGCCGTCTTTCTGTATATAAACCTGGTCGTCGAAGTTGTTGTGTGCGAAATGCACCTCGTAGGGATTTTCGGGGTTGCAGCCGGTGATCAGATTTACCGAGTGGCGTGTATTGCCGTTGCCCCACAGAGTCATGAAGCGCAGGGTGAGGTAGCCGTCCTCGCATACGGTGTACCAGTCTTTATAGATTTCGACGGGATCGTTACCGTATTTCTTGAGGTCTTCTTCCTCGCCGAGACTGGGTACGGTGGGTTTGGTGAGTATGCTGTCTATCCAGTTGATTTCTACAGACTTGGTGAAGCCGGGAGTCTCATCGCTGCTCACTTTGTAGTTTACCAGTGCGCGTACCTGCTTGCCATTGAAGGGCGAGGCCTGCATGTTTACTGGAAACAGGGTAACGTCGGGTTCTTCCTGCAGATATATGCCGCCGTTGGGCAAATTCTTTACAGTTACCATAGCGGTGGGGTAGAGCAGATCTACGTTGTCGTCGTCATCGTCAGAGCAGCTCTGCAGCACGGGCGCTGCCAACAGGGCAACTGATGCTGCCATAAGGTAGTATTTCAAAGATTTCATTAAAAAATAGGTAGTTAAATAAGAAATGTACTAAAAGGAGTCCTTATTCAGTATAAGAGCTACAAAGGTAGCTGTTTTAGATGTGTCGCAAGCTACCGATTTTATTAAAGTTATTTAAAAACCTGCAGGCGAATGTTAGAGCTTGTTATAGTTCAGAATTTGCCGGTGATTATGGAGCGGATGTCGTTGAGTTTGGTTAGTGCTTCGAGAGGGGTGAGGTTGTTGATGTCTATGCCAAGTATCTCGTCGCGCACCTGTTCGAGCACGGGGTCGTCGAGTTTGAAGAACGACAGTTGCATGCCGGGTGTGCTGTCAATCGAGGCGAGTGCCGCGCGGGCGTCGCTGTCTACGGTTCCGGCCGGTGAATTGCCTGCGGGGGCATCGGCCGGCGATGTGCGGCGGTTGGCCTGTTCGAGCTGACGCAGCACCTGATCGGCGCGGGTGACTATGGCGCGGGGCATACCGGCCAGGCGTGCCACATGTATGCCGAATGAATGTTCAGAGCCGCCCGGGGCGAGTTTGCGCAGGAACACTACTTTGCCGTCGATTTCCTTTACCGAAACGTTCACGTTGACTATACGGTCGTGCGTGTTCTTCATCTCGTTTAGCTCGTGATAGTGTGTGGCAAAGAGTGTCTTGGGGTGCATCTGCTGGTAATCGTGTATGTATTCGATTATGGCCCATGCTATAGAAATGCCGTCGTAGGTGGATGTGCCGCGGCCGAGCTCGTCGAATAGTATGAGCGAACGCTGCGACATGTTGTTGAGTATCGCGGCGGCCTCGTTCATCTCTACCATGAATGTTGATTCGCCCAGCGAGATGTTGTCGGACGCTCCCACGCGGGTGAAAATCTTGTCGACCACGCCTATATGCGCACTGTCGGCAGCCACGAAGCATCCTATCTGTGCCATGATGACATTTAGGGCCGTCTGGCGCAGCAGGGCCGATTTACCCGACATATTGGGGCCGGTTATCATCATTATCTGGTCGGTCTCGTTGTTGAGTACCACGGTGTTTGAGATATACGGCTCGCCAGGGGGCAGCTGTCGCTCAATAACCGGGTGTCGGGCCTCCACGAGCTTGATTTCGAGCGAATCGTCAACCGTGGGGCGTGAGTAGCGGTTTTCGGCGGCCACGCGGGTGAATGCGTTGAGCACATCGAGTTTGGCCAGTATACCGGCATCGAGCTGCAGGGTGCTGATATACGAGGCCACGGCCGCTATGAGTTCGGCATAGATGCGGGCCTGCAGCGATTCTATTTTTTCCTGGGCCGAAAGTATCTTTTCTTCGTATTCTTTCAGCTCCTGGGTTATGTAGCGCTCGGCGTTTACAAGGGTCTGCTTTCTAATCCAATCCTGCGGCACCTTGTCCTTGTGGGTGTTTGTTACCTCTATATAATAGCCGAAAACGTTGTTGTAGCCTATCTTGAGCGAGCCTATGCCTGTGGCCTGTACCTCGCGGGCCTGGATTTTGAGCAGGTAGTCTTTGCCCGAATAAGCTATGGCGCGCAGCTCATCGAGCTCGGGATTGACGCCCTGTTTTATGTATTCGCCTTTTACGGAGGGGTCTTCAAGCAACTCGCGCGAAATGCGCTCGCGCACGGTGTTGCACGGATTGAGCTGTTCGCCCATGGCACAGAGCGAGTGTTCGCCCGAGTTAAGGCAAATCTGCTTGATGCGCGGAATTTCGTTGAGGGCATTGCGTATCTGCAGCAAGTCGCGCGGAGTGGCACGTTCTGATGCCACTTTTGATACCAGACGTTCGAGGTCGCCCACGCGTTGCAGGCAGTCGGCCAGGTCGTCGCGGTCGTCGGGATTGCGGAAGAAGGCTTCAACCACGTTCAGTCGGTCGTTTATGGCCTTTGCATCCTTTAGCGGAAACAGCAGCCAGCGGTGCAGCAGTCGTGAGCCCATGGGGGTGACTGTGCGGTCGAGCACACTCAACAGGCTTTTGCCTCCCTCGTCGAGCGAGTTGATCAGTTCGAGATTGCGCACGGTGAAGCGGTCGAGCCTCACGTAGCGGTCTTCCTCAATGCGTGATATGGCTGTGATGTGGCTCAGGCGTGTGTGCTGGGTGATGTCGAGATAGTGCAGTATTACACCGGCGGCTATGATGGCATTGTCCATGCCGTGCAGGCCGAAGCCCTTGAGCGATGCGGTGCCGAATTGCGAGCGCAGGCGTTCGTCGGCCGAGTCGATGGTGAAAATCCAGTCGTCGAGTTCAAACAGCAGGTATTTGTCGGTAAGGGCTTCGGTGGCTTTCTGCTTGAGTCCGCGCATTATCAGCACCTCCTTGGGCGCCATGTTGGCTATGATCTTGTCAACATAGTCGGGAGTGCCCTCGGTGGCCAGAAATTCGCCGGTGGATATGTCGAGGAAAGCCACGCCTATCTTGTCCTTGCCGAAGTTGAGAGCTGCCAGAAAGTTGTTCTCGCGGTGCGAGAGTACAGTGTCGGTCAGGGCCACGCCGGGAGTCACCAGTTCGGTAATGCCGCGTTTTACAAGCCCCTTCACGGTCTTCGGGTCCTCGAGCTGCTCGCATATCGCCACCCTCTTGCCGGCTCTTACGAGCTTGGGCAGATAGGTGTCGAGTGCGTGATGAGGAAAACCTGCGAGCTCAACGCTGGCAGCGGTGCCGTTGGCTCGTTTGGTAAGGGTTATGCCAAGAATTTCCGAGGACGTGATGGCATCGTCGGAGAATGTTTCGTAAAAGTCGCCCACGCGGAAAAGGAGAATGGCATCGGGATGCTTTTTCTTCATCTCGATGTACTGTTTCATAAGGGGTGTTTCTACAATTTTCTTGGCCATGGTTTGCTAAAGCCACCTATTGCCCCTTTCGTGGGGCAATAGGTGGTATTAAGAGTTAAAAAGGAATTTATTAGATAGCGTCGTCTTCGACAGTTTCGATAGATTCGGGCTCGTCGGCGGGAGTATCTGCAGTAGCGGCTTCAAGCTTCTTCATGATAGAGAAGATGAATGCGGCCGAGATAAGACAGATGACGATGAGGATACCCCAGATAACGGCTACCGGAATCTTGCCCCACAGAAGCATGGGAATTGATACGAGGTAGTTACCTACGGCAGTGGCTGCAAACCATCCGCCCATCATTGAACCCTTGAGCTTGGGAGGAGCAACCTTAGATACAAAAGAGATGCCCATGGGTGAGAGCAGCAGCTCGGCGAATGTGAGAAGCAGGTAGGTGGAGATGAGCCAGTTGGCCGATACGGCACCGTTGGTGCCCACGAGGTTGAGCGATGCCACTACCATAACGCCGTATGCGCATCCGGCCATTACCATACCGTAGCCTATCTTGCGGGGAGCTGAGGGTTCTTTGCCCTTCTTGCCCAGCCATGCAAACAAGGCCATGGAGAACGGTGTGAGAGCCACTACGTAGAAGGGATTGAACTGCTGGTAGAGTGCGGGGTCAACACCGGTTACGGTTTCGGGAGTAGACTTGTAGATGAATCCGATGATAACTGCAACGGCCACGAGTACCAGGGCTGCGATGCCGCGTGCGCGGGCTGTGGTGCTCTGGAACAGGGCGAAGAGTGCGTATACGCCGGCTGCTACAGATACGAGTGCCCAGATGTTGAAGCCGATACGGGTCCAGCCGGTGGCATCGGGCGATGTGCAGCTCTTGGCAAATTCAGTCAGGGTCTGGCCGTTCTGATGGAATACCATCCAGAAGAAGATAACCACAGCAAACACGAGCAGTAGGGCAACTACGCGCTGCTTGGTCTGTGCGGGAGTGAGCTCGCGCACATTCTGCTGAGTGGCTTTGGCCTGGGCGGCGTTCTTCTTGTCTACGATGATGTGGGCGTAGGTCTTGCGACCCAGAGTGTAGATGAGTATGCTGACGATGAGCGATACACAAGCCAGGGCAAAGGCATAAGAGCAACCGGTGGCGAATGCCGATATGTATGATTCGGCGAAGTTGTAGAGCGAGTCGGCTGCGAATGTGCAGTTGGCTGCGAAGTTTTCGAGATATTGGGTGAGGAATGCTGCGAGGTCGCCGCCGGCTTCCATGCCGTTTTTGGTGGCGAATTCAGTCATTGTCTTGATTTTCTCGGGATCGGTGGGCATATTGGCGAAGCTGTTTGTATCCAGACACCAGTTGCACACTGTAGCCGCCATGGGATCGGTGCTGAGGAAGCCCTTGTTGGTGAGGGCGAGGTTCTTAAGGCCTACAGCAGCCATGGGCGCGAACATCGAACCAAGGTTGATGGCCATATAGAAGATGGAGAATGCAGCGTCGCGACGGTCGCCGTAGCGCGAGTTGTTGTACAGGTCGCCTACCATTACCTGAAGGTTGCCCTTGAACAGACCCGTACCCACCGAGATGAGCAGCAGGGCGGCAAAGAGAATGTAGAGCGATGTGTCTGAACGCACGGGTGTGGGGGCTGACATGAGTGCATAGCCCACAAACATGATACAGATACCGGTGATAACGCACTTGGAGAAGCTCCACTTGTCGGCGAGCCAGCCGCCTACCAGCGGCATGAAGTACACCAGCGCCAGGAAGATTGAGAAAATTTGACCGGTCCAGGTTGCATCCAGTCCGAATTTTGCCTGTAGATAGAACAGGAAGATTGCGAGCATGGTGTAGTATCCGAAGCGTTCGCCGGTATTGGCAAGCGAAAGGACATACAGCCCACTGGGTTGATTTTTAAACATGGTGAATTATTTAAGGGTTAGTATTAGTTTTCTTGTGATTCCTGTTTGGCTTTGAATGCCAGGGCATACAGACGCATTTGCTTCACCATTGCCAGCAGGCCGTTTGAGCGGGTGGGCGAGAGGTGTTCGCCAAGGCCTATGTCGTTGATGAAATGGAGGTCTGCATCGAGTATTTCCTGCGGTGTGTGGTTGTTGAGAACACTGATGAGCAGCGAGATGATGCCCTTGACGATGATGGCGTCGGAGTCGGCCGTGAAATGCACTTTGCCCTTGTCGTCGAGCGATGCGTCGAGCCATACCCGGCTCTGGCAGCCTTCGATGAGTTGGCTCGGAGTCTTCAGGCTCTCGTCGATGGGAGGAAGTTCGTTGCCGAGGTCGATGATCTGGGCATATCGGTCGAGCCAATCTTCGATATCGGCGAATTCCTCTATGATCTCATGCTGTTTTTCTTCAATAGTCATAGCGATAATCAAGGTTTTTCTGAATATATAACGTTGAGCACCACGCGTCCGGCGGCACTTAGGCTTGACGGGTCTATATTGTCCATATTGTCGTCATGTGTGTGCCATGTGGGGTTGAAACTGCCGGTAGATGCGTTGTTGCTTTCAATGATGTCGGTGGTGGGGATTCCGGCCCGTATCAGGGGCAGGTGGTCGTCGTTGATGGCTCCGCCCTCCTTAGCCGGGAAGCGGTCGGTCAGGCCCAGTTTGCGGGCCATGGCCCATACCTTGGCGGTGGGTTTCTGGGCGAAGCGTGTAGAGAAATATTCCTGATGGAACACGGCTCCGCGCCCTCCTACCATATCGAGCAGTATGCCGTAGCGTGGTGTGTCGGCGGCCGTGTATGGCAGATTGCGGGCAAACTGCTGCGCACCCAGGCACCAGGTGTCTTCCTCGTGAGCGCGGGGCGAGTCGTCGCGTGCGCCGTAATCTTCGGCATCGGTGAGCAGTATGTCGACACCCACTTCGGGATTTTCCTTGGCCAGATTGCGGGCTATCTCAAGCAATACGCCCACACCGCTGGCTCCGTCGTTGGCTCCGTCGATGGGTTTGAGACGGGCGTCGCTGTCGGGGTCGTGATCGGCCCACGGACGGGTGTCGTAGTGGGCTGCGAGCAGTATGCGGGCCTGCGATTCGGGCTTGAAGCGTGCTAAAATGTTGTGGACGGGAATGGTTGCACCGTCCCATGCAGTGACGGGAGTGCCCGACACTGTGACTGTGTCGGCGTATGCCGAGAGCTGCTCCACGAGCCATTCGCGGCAAGCCTTGTGCGCATCGCTTCCGGGCACGCGGGGGCCGAAGTCTACCTGCCGTTTCACGTAGCTGTAAGCCGAGTCGGCCGAAAAGCTACCGCGTTCGGCAAACTGATCTTCCACCGACTGCGATTCGGCGGCAGCCGATGTTTTGCCCGAACACGATACACTTATAAGCATCGCCAGCAGTATGATTATGTTGCAGATACTCTTCATGTTATTCACCGGAGAGATCAAGCACATCGTTGTCAGAGCCTTTCTCATGATACAGACGGCGCAGTGGCGAGCGGCGTGCCTCGTCGTCGGCCCGGCGGTTGCGGCAGATGTCAATGGCCGAGTAAATGGCGGCACGCATTGATTCGGCCGAAGCCTCGCCGCGGCCGGCAATGTCGTAGCCGGTGCCGTGGTCGGGCGATGTGCGTATGAAGGGCAGCCCGGCGGTGAAGTTTATACCTGTATCGGTTGCCAGGGCTTTGAACGGAGCCAATCCCTGGTCGTGGTACATGGCAAGTATTCCGTCGAATTTCACAAATCGTCCGGCGCCGAAGAAGCCATCGGCGGCGTATGGGCCGAATGCCAGTATTTTGCGCTCGCGGGCTTCGTTGATGGCCGGGATGATAATTTCTTGTTCTTCAGTGCCTAACAGGCCCGAATCGCCGGCGTGGGGATTGAGGGCGAACACCGCGATGCGCGGAGCATTGATGCCGAAGTCGCGTATGAGCGATTTGTTGAAAATCTCGAGCTTCGACACTATCTCTTCCTTGGTGATTGCCTGCGGCACCTTGGCTATGGGCAGGTGGGTGGTAACCAGAGCCACACGCAGGGTGTCGTTGCACAGTATCATCAGTGCGCGGCCACTGTCGGCTGCGGCTTCAAGATACTCGGTGTGACCCGGGAAGGTGAAGGTGTCGCTTTGTATGTTGGCTTTGTTGATAGGGGCGGTCACCAGCACGTCGATAAGGCCGTTTTTGAGGTCGGCCACGGCGCGTTCGAGCGATGCGAATGCGGCGGCTCCTGCATCGGCCGACGAAATACCCGGCTCGGCGCGCAGCTCCTCGGCCACTACATTGATTATATTGTTGGCATCGTCTTTTGCCTCAGATGCGTCTTCAATCTGGTTGAAGGGTATGTTGGGCATGTCGAGTGCCTTGCGATAATTGGCGGCAATCTTGGCCGAACCGTACAGCACGGGAGTGCAAAGCTCAAGTATGCGGTTGTCTTCCAGCACCTTGAGTATCACTTCGTATCCTATACCGTTTATATCGCCGTGGGTGATTCCCACTTTTATTCTTTTAGACATATATGATTAGCTATCAGTTACTCATTGGTTCAATTGTTTTCCGGCAAGCATACCGCAGGCTGCGTCGATGTCTTCACCGCGCGATGCGCGTATTGTAGCCGTTATGCCAAGCGAATTGAGTCTGTCGCGGAAAGCCTCCATGGCCGCTTTCGAGGCCGGGCGGCGCAGGTCGCCGGGCAGGGCATGGTAGCGTATGAGGTTCACCCGCGCCGAGGTGCCCTTGGTGAGTCGTGCCAGGGCTTCGGCATGGCGGATATCATCGTTGAATCCGTCCCACATTATGTATTCCACCGACAGACGACGCTGGTGTGCGAAGTCGTATTTGCGCAGCAGTTCCATCACCTTATGCGCCGGGAAAGCACGCTCAACGGGCATTATGCTCTCGCGCTCCGAGGGGAATGGCGAGTGCACGCTTATGGCAATATGTACCTTGGTGGCTTCGAGCAGGGTCTTCAGCCCGGCCAAATGGCCTATGGACGATACAGTTATGCGCTTCGGACTCCAGCCCATGCCCCACGGCTCGGTGAGGATGGCAATGGCCTTCATCACGGCATCGAGATTGTCGGTAGGCTCGCCCATTCCCATAAACACAATGTTGGTGAGCGAGTCGCTTTGCGGAATCGACAGTATCTGGTTGATGATGCGTGCAGCGGTGAGATTGCCGTGGAAACCCTGACGTCCGGTCATGCAGAACGAGCAGTTCATCTTGCATCCGGCCTGCGACGACACACACAGCGTGGCGCGGTCTTTGTCGGGAATATATACAGCCTCTATATCGCGGCCACCGGCACCTTCAAAGAGGTACTTCACGGTGCCGTCGGCACTGCATGCAGCGGTTTTGGGAGCTTCGCGTCCGATACAGAACGACTCCTTGAGGCGCTGGCGGGCAGCTTTTGAAATATCAGTCATCTCGTCGATGTCCGATACATTGCGCTGATACAGCCAGGCAGCCATCTGCTTTGCGGCAAACGGCTTAAGCCCAACCCCTGAAGCTACATCGCGCAACTCAGGCAAGGTCATTCCTATAAGCGGTGTAAGATTGTCGGAATTCATTGGCATAAATTTCTACAAATTTAGCGATAATTTTTCAAAAACGCCCTCTGAGGAAAGAAAAATCAAAAAAAGACATCCGTTTTTTTGTCAATCCATAAAAAATGCCTAACTTTGCACCAACGCCCGGATGGCGGAATCGGTAGACGCGACGGTCTCAAACACCGTTGGGGCAACCCATCCCGGTTCGAGCCCGGGTCCGGGTACTTAATTGAGGATTCTCACTGCGAGAGTCCTCTTTTCTTTTACCTGCTTCGCGTAAATTATTTATAAGCCCGAATACTTTGTTATAAGAATCGGTTGCATGTTTGTGTAGTTCGTATATAATGCCTAACTTTGCGTTATGACAAAAAATGAATTTCTCTCAAAGTTGCGAATCGCTGTAAATTCTTTTGCTCCATTTGTATCTACTAATGATGGTCAGTGGGTTGTAAAAGGATTCATAGATGTATATAGACACATATACACAATTTCTACAGACACAAAGGTTGTATCTAAAATCATAGAATTATATATTTTCCCTCTCTTATATAAGTTTGCCAAAGATAACGAGCTTAAGTTAGAACTCACAAAAGAACAAAATTTCTATCCTGATATAACGTTCATTGACAATGAGGGGAATTTATTTGCCATTGATCTAAAAAGTAGCTATCGCAAGTCACCTACACGAATTAATGGCATGACTCTTGGCGCGTTTACGGGTTATTTCCGTAATCGTCAAAGCACAAAGAATGTAACGTATCCTTATTCTTCTTATAAAGCGCACATTGTCTTGGGCATTATCTACACTGAGAATGATGATGTCATTGATGAACGCAAATCATATAATTTGGATAATCTCGATGAGATTATATCAGTTGTAAAGGATATAACTTTTTTTGTTCAAGAAAAATGGAAGATAGCATCAGACAGACCGGGAAGTGGCAACACCAAGAATATAGGTTCAGTCTCATTGATTAATGATTTAATCAATGGCAATGGTTGTTTTGCTGACTTGGGCGAAGAAGTATTTGATGATTATTGGACAAATTACTTGACTCCTGACATGGCAAAGAGGGCAGAACTTGCTGAACCATATTACAATAATTTGACAAGTTATAAAAAATTCAGAAATATATAATCGAATGCAGCAACCATCTTTATTTTCTGAATCTGAAATACAACTCAAAAACAAATTCCCATCTACAAGGTATCAAGGTAGTAAGGCTAAATTTGCAGATTGGATTTGGAATGAGATTTCACATATACCATTCCAGACAGTATTAGATGCCTTTGGGGGAACAGGCAGTGTTGCTTATAAACTAAAAGACAATGGTAAAGCTGTAACGTATAATGATATATTGCCGTTCAACTCAATAATTGGCAAAGCAATTATTGAGAATAAATCAGTATTACTAAGCGAATCAGACATTAACCTGATATTAGAAGAACGGCAAAACATAGAGTATCCTACATTTATCGCTGATAATTTTAAGGATATATATTATACTGATGATGAAAATCATTGGCTGGATGTTGTGAGATACAATATTTCGACAATAAAGGATGAGTATAAAAGAGCAATTGCTTGGTTTGCTCTTTTTCAGTCATGTATAATAAAGAGACCATATAATCTATTCCATCGGAAAAACTTATATGTACGTTTGATGGATGTTAAGCGATCCTTTGGCAATAAAAAGACATGGGACACGCCTTTTGAAACTCATTTCAGGAATTTTGTTAATGAGGCTAATAATGCTGTGTTTAATAATGGTGTAGAGTGTCATGCCATAAATACGGATGCTTTGAATGTTGACGCTAAATTTGATTTAGTTTATATAGATACTCCGTATATAAACGACAAAGGGGTCGGTGTTGATTATGCTGATTTTTATCATTTCCTTAATGGTCTTGTGGATTACGACAATTGGATGTATTTAATTGACTTTGAGAGCAAACATCATAGACTAAAACGGCAATACAACATATGGGCTGATAAAGACAATATAATTAATGGATTTATTCAATTGATTGAACATTTTAAAAATAGCATATTGGTTTTTTCATATCGCTCTAACGGAATCCCATCCATTGAAAACATTGTTGACATCCTGATAAAACATAACAGGTATAATGAACTTCGTTATTCCCATGACATTAAATATGCGTTAAGTGAAACCACGTCGAAAGAAGTGTTAATCATATCTTATCCTCAATAGTTAATATTGGCTCGCCCGGCTTTGGAATCCTGTGACGCATTTCCTACAACCTATCCCAATCGGCTAAGATTGGTTCTTAAACGGCACGGTTAGGGGTACTGATAATGGCTGATAATCATACGATTACCGGTTATTATTTTTTTGTGGCAACATTGTGGTGGTGGGATATGATTCTTGGTGAGTCAAAGTACATGCGATAAAGATAACATTTGCGAATTTACTGCATCTTAGTTGAGAACACATGGATTGCCGACAATGACTAATTAGTCAAATCCTTCTTCACGTTGAAAAAACTCGTAACTGACTATTAAGCTTAATAATAGTTAAATCAGAACACACGCGTAATAAATATGTAAAAGATTTTTCATATCTTTGCTGTATACAATTCATTATGTTTATGTATCTTGTGAGTTGAAAAATCAGATGTTTCAGGTAGGCTTGTGGCTATGCGGCAAATGTTTCGGTAATATCATCTGCGAGATATTAATTCTAAAATTGATATACCGATTTATGTGTAAATTTCTTTTGATTACTTTTTTAATGCTTGTAGCAGGTGTCAATTGTATGGCTCAGGGACCGCAAACTGTTCCTACAGACAATTATGGCATGGTAAAAACCAATATCAAGGTGTCGTATGACTATACCCATGCTTCAATTTCCGATCATTTCAATGCACGGGTGTCCTACGAATTTTTCAAAAACAAAAAATTCACACTCACGGCCAATGCGAACTATAATTCACTTGAGGTCGATTTTTCTTCAGGTGATCTACCCGTTGGATATGATCCTCAACAGATGGGTATGAACAAGACGCATCTGTATGGGCAGATCGGTGTCTCGGGTTCATTCCGAACCCGACTGTTTACATGCCCGTTCATGGCTTTTGGCATGATGTCGGCAGACTGGGGCGACAGGCGTTTTCAGCGTGTATCAGGCATAGCTATGGGACTGTTTATGTTGCGTGCCAACCGCGATACCCAATTCGGTTTAGGACCGCTTGTGCTCATTAATTCCACAACCAAAGTACCTGTATTTCTTGTATTTATGTATCGTCATAGGTTTAACGACAAACTTGCCGTAAACCTGTACGGCAGTATGTTTGGACTTGACTATACCCCTACCGCAAACGACTTGATAACTATAGGCGGGGATATTGATGTAAGGTCGTTTTACTTTCAGCCAAACCATATTGATCTGCCGAAAAGGTGCAGATATACAAACACAAATTTCCGACCGGGCGTAAAGTATAAACGCAAACTCGCCAAAAACTTATATGGTGAAGTGCAAAGCGGTGTGATATTGAAAATGTCGAGTCGTGTGACTGCCGTGTCAGGGACAAAAAGATATTTTGACGTAGATATGCCTACGCGTCCGTTTGTTCAAGTGGCATTTACATACTCGTTATAGGAGTGTGTTTGGACACAAAATAAAAATAATCGGGACGGCTGTTGTGGTCGTCCCGATTATTTTTATCGAAAGTTTATCTGTCTTTCTGATTGAGGAAATGCCCGAATCAGAGTACTTTCTTGACTTCGTTGTAGATGTTGTCGGCGGTGAAACCGAATTTCTCGTCAAGCACCTTGTAGGGGGCTGAAGCACCGAAGCGGGCCAGGCCGAATACCTCGCCGTTGAAGCCACGGATGGCGCGCAAGGTCGAGGGGAGTCCGGCTGTAAGGCCATAGTGGGTGGCAGATGCGGGCAGGATGCTCTCGCGGTACTTGGCGCTCTGCTCGTTGAACAGGCCGATAGAGGGCATCGAAACAACGCGTACGGCTACACCGTCGGCGGCGAGCTTCTCGGCTACCTCGCACAACAGCGAAACTTCAGAACCGTTGGCTACCAGAACCAGCTTGGGCTCGGGAGCATCTACTACCACATAGCCGCCGCGGCGAGCCTGCTCGGCATCGGCCTTGCGGTCGCCTGATACTGCGGGCAGATCCTTGATGTCCTGGCGCGAGAGGATGAGGGCTGTGGGCGATGCGTCGTTGTGCATGGCCATATCCCAGCATACCGATGATTCGGCTGCGTCGGCCGGACGGAGTGCGAGCAGCGAGGGGCGTCCTGCGAAGTTGTGTACTTCTTCGAGCAGACGTATCTGGGCTTCCTGTTCCACGGGTTCGTGGGTGGGGCCGTCTTCGCCTACGCGGAACGAGTCGTGTGTCCAGATGTACTTCACGGGCAGTTCCATCAGGGCAGCCATGCGCACGGCGGGCTTCATGTAGTCAGAGAATACAAAGAATGTGCCGCATGCGCAGATAACGCCGCCGTGAAGGGCGATACCGTTCATTATAGAAGCCAGGGTAAGCTCGCTCACACCGCCTTGCAGGAATGCGCCTGTGAAGTCGCCGGCCTTGAAGGCATGGGTTTTCTTGAGGAAGCCGTCGGTTTTGTCGGAGTTGGCCAGGTCGGCGCTCGACACAATCATGTTGCCTACGTGCTCGGCGAGGTAGCCCAGGAAGTTGGCCGATGACTGACGGGTTGAGATATTGGCTTTCTGCTCGATTGAAGCGTAATCGAGTTCGGGTACGTAGCCCGAGAGCCAGCGTTCGAGCTCGGCAGCTTTTTCGGGATTTGCATCCATCCATTCGCGGTGAGCCTTGCGGCGTTCGGCCACGATGGCGCGGAGCTGTTCCTCGCGCTTGGCATAGAGTTCTTTTACATCTTCGAAGATTTCGAAGGGGTTTTCGGGGTTACCGCCGAGGTTGCGTATGGTAGCGGCAAAGTCGGCACCGCTTTTGCTCAGGGGCTGTCCGTGGGTAGAACATTGGCCTTCGAAAGATTCGCCATCGGCCTTTACAGCGCCTTTACCCATTGTGGTACGTCCCAGGATAAGGGTGGGGCGCATGGTTTCGCGCTGAGCCTGTGTGAGGGCTTCGGCTATCTGTGCGGCATCGTTTCCGTCAACTTCGATAACACTCCAGCCCCATGCGCGGTACTTGGCGGCATAGTCTTCTTCGTCAACCTCGGCTACGGTGGTAGAGAGCTGTATGCCGTTGCAGTCGTAGAACATGATGAGCTGGCTCAGGCCGAGATGTCCGGCAATACGACCGGCACCCTGCGAGATTTCTTCCTGCACACCACCGTCAGAGATGAATGCGTATGTCTTGTGGGCAACAGTTTCGCCGAAGCGGGCAACGAGGAAGCGCTCGGCTATTGCGGCGCCTACGGCCATGGTGTGGCCCTGGCCCAGAGGACCTGATGTATTTTCGATACCGCGGCGTGGATCAACCTCGGGGTGGCCGGGAGTGACACTGCCCCACTGGCGCAGCTGCTGCAGCTCGTCGAGAGTGAACTTGCCGGTGAGGGCGAGTACCGAGTAGAGCATGGGCGACATGTGGCCGGGATCGAGGAAGAAGCGGTCGCGGGCAAACCATGTGGGATCGTCGGGGTCGGTTACAAGGAACTGAGAGTACAGCACGTTCACAAAGTCGGCACCGCCCATAGCGCCACCGGGGTGACCGCTTTTGGCCTTCTCGACCATAGAGGCTGCGAGGATGCGGATATTGTCCGCGGCATGTTTCATTACTTTAGTATCCATTATTTCAAGTATTATTCAAGCGTTATTTGAGCTTATAATTAAACAAGCTCTTGGATTAAAGGTTGCGGGCGTCGAAGGGTTCCTCGCTTACGGGGATGTCGGTGTTGACGTTCTTAGAGCCGCTGAATGAGTAGAAGAGGATGTAGGCAAGCATGGCCACGATGAGCCAGTATGAGTTTACATAGCCGAAGTTACGGCCGATCCAGTCCTGGATAAAGGGCATGATACCGCCGCCCACAACCATGGTCATGAACAGACCCGATGCCTTGGCGGTGTACTTGCCGAGGCCTTCTACCGCGAGGTTGAAGATACCGCCCCACATCACTGATGTGCAAAGACCGCAGAGGAAGAGGAACAGACACTTCAAGGGCACCTCGCCGCTGGTGATATTGAGGGCTTCGATCTGGGGAGAGCGGAAGGTGATGCTCTCGGGAAGCAGGATGGCTATGAGCACGAGGATAAGACCAACCGACGATACGGTTACCATCTGTGTGCGGGTAGATACTTTACCGCTGATGATTGAGCTGAGGAAGCGGCCAACGAGCATCATGAGCCAATAGATGGCTGCCAGTGAGCCGGCTACGGCTGCAGCGCCTTCAAAGTTCTCGCGGCTGATCCATGCGTTGAGTTCGCCGGGAATACCGATTTCGATACCTACATAGAAGAAGATGGCGATAACGCCCAGACGGCAGTGGCGGAAGGCCAGGGGCGAATATTCGTATTTAACCTTTGAGAGGTTGCTCTGGGGTTCTTGAATCTTCACAAACGAGATGATGATGAACGCGAGCACAAAGATCACGATACCGGTCAGAACCAGAGGAGCCACCGACAGCATCGAGGTCTCCTTGGTGAGGGTACCTACGAGCACACCTACGAGCATGGGTGTAAGAGTACCTGAGAGTGAGTTGAGCGAGCCGCCGGTCTGGATGAGCTGGTTACCCTTGTTACCGCCGCCGCCAAGCAGGTTGAGCATGGGGTTTACAACGGTGTTGAGCATACATACGCAGAAACCGCAGATGAGTGCGCCCAGCAGATAGATGAAGAGGTTGAGAGTGGTGGGGTTGGCACCGCCGATAACTACCACGTCGGCACCTACATAGGCCGATGCAAGCTGGATTGAAAGGCCGATGGCACCTACTGCCAGGGCGATGAGTGCGGTCTTTTTATAACCGTACTTGATGAGCATGTTACCGGCCGGAATACCCATGAAGAGGTATGCGGTGAAGTTCATCAGGTTACCGGCCATACCGGCCCATTCATAGCGGAAGCCCCAGATGTTGCCAAAGGGGGCAGCCATGTTTGTCACGAACGAAATCATGGCGAAGATAAAGAACATCGTGATGATGGCCACGAGGTTGCTTTTCTTCGCTGTGGATTTTTTGCTTTCCATTTGATTAGCTTTAGGATTGGTTATTATTTAGATTTATTTAATTATTTCTTAATATTGTCGTTGTCCGAAGATAGCTGTACCGATGCGTATGAGATTAGAGCCTGCCTCAATGGCCAGAGGATAGTCGTCGCTCATGCCCATCGACAGGGTGTCGAATCCGCGCAGGTCGGGGCACAGCTCCAAGATGTGTCGGCGCAGCCCGGCGATTTTATGGAAATCGTCGCTTATGCGGGCTTGGTCGTCGGTATTGGTGGCCATTCCCATCAGTCCGCATATATGGGTGGCTTTGAGGTTTTCGAATCGGCGCGATGTGAAGTAGTCGAGAAGTTCGTCGGGCGAGAAGCCGAATTTGGTTTCTTCGGCAGCCACATGCACCTGCATAAGTACGCGCGAGGTTACGCCGGCGGCGGCCGAAAGCCGGTCGATAAGTTCGAGCAGCTTCTCTGAGTCCACGCTTTCTATCATAGCCACTTTGCCAACTATCTGTTTCACCTTGTTGGTCTGCAGGTGGCCTATGAAGTGCCATCTGATATCGGCCGGCAGCAGCGGCAGCTTTTCGATCAGCTCCTGTACGCGGCTTTCACCGAATATGCGTTGTCCGGCATCGTAGGCCTCGCGCAGAGCCTCGGCCGGATGAAATTTCGACACGGCAACCAGCTCGACTCCCTCGGGGAGTCGGGCATGCAGGCTGCGTATTGTGTCGGAGATGTGTCCCATCAGTCTACGACTTTCATTCTGTAAACGTCCATGATAGGCGTTTCGGCAATTGATACGATGTCATAGTCGGCCATGGTGCCTTCCATGTACTTTATAAAGTTGTCGTATGCGCTCTTGAATCCGCCGGCTTGAACCAGAATTTGTGAAACGGAACGCTTTTCAACGCCCGATTTTTCGTCAACGGTTATGAAACCAACTTTCACGAGGTACCATTTGTCGGCTTCTTCGTCTTCCTGAAATGCTATTTCAGCTATTTTGCAGCGTTTTACCGCCGAAACTTCAAATTCACCGGAGATAAAGGGCTTCTGCTCCTCGGTGATGCGTGCTTCTGCTTCGGTAAACGAAAGGGCATCAACGAGATAAGGCTCGGTGACTTTTTTTGCCGCTCCATTTTCCTGAAGCTTGTCGTATCTGACTTTACATTCAAACCAGTTTGCCATATTGGAATTAAGTTGTTATTAACAGGTTGCTATTAAACATTCTCAATATTTATCAAGCAAAGTTACGAAAAATTTCGTGCTGACAATAGTTAATTAAAGAAAAAGTTACAAACACACTCTATGGTATGAACGACGTGTGAACCGGAGGGTTAATTAGTGTTAAAAATATCAAAATCGACGTTTGCTTTTGAAATTTATAGTACTTTGTATTGCATAGTACCTTGCGAATGCTTAACTTTGCGGCGTTAAATATTTCAAGATTCATTCTCTTCTCTCTCTCTCAATCCATATTCCTATGAATATTGAAAATCTAAAATCACAGATGCGCAAAGGAATGCTTGAATTCTGTGTGCTGCTCATCCTCCGCCACAAGGCTGCATACGCTTCGGAAATGATTGCCGAGCTAAAAGAAGCCAAACTGATTGTGGTGGAGGGCACGCTCTATCCTTTGCTCACCAGGCTCAAGAACGATGGCCTGCTGGCATACGAGTGGCAGGAATCAACCTCGGGGCCGCCACGCAAGTATTACAGCCTTACCACAGCAGGCATGGAGTTTCTTGAGCAGCTCTCGCAGTCGTGGAACGAAATTTCCCAATCAGTCTCTCACCTTCAATCTCTCTAATTAAAAATGAAAAAGACATTTCCCGTAAATATCAACGGAACAATATTCTACATCGACGAAGACGCATACGCTCTGCTCAATACCTACCTCGAGCAGCTCAAGGTGGCTTTCAAGGGGCCCGAAGGGGCTGAGATCGTTGCTGATATCGAGGCTCGTATTTCCGAAATATTCTCTGAGACCATAGCGTCGGGTGCCCGGGTCATAGTGCTAGAAGATGTAAATATGGTGATAGAGCAGATGGGCACGCCCTCAGATCTGGGCGCTGATCCTGAGCAGGAACCATGCGCCGGCAGTGATGACAACAACATGCAGTCGCCCCCGCCGTTTCCACCACAGCCACAGCAGGTGCGCAAGCGTCTGTACCGCGATATGAACAACAAGGTGTTCGGCGGTGTGCTCTCAGGCCTGGCATGCTATGCCGGTTGGACCACCAATGTGCTGCGCTTTCTGGTGTTTCTGGTATGGTTTCTGTGCTTGTTTGGAGCATGGCCCCTGTCATGGTCTTTGGTTATATGCTACCTGCTGGCATGGATGATAATACCGCCGGCCATCTCGGCTCCGCAATATCTTGAGATGAAAGGCACTCCCATAACAGTCAATAATGTAGGCCAGACCATTCTCTACTCGGCATGGCCCGCGGCACAGAAGCACGCACGGTCGGTGGCCGGAAGCTTTTTCAATATCGTGGGCAAGACCATACTTATTATAACAGGTATATTTGCAGCTGCCTTCGGCATGGTTTCGCTCTTTGTGCTCGCTGTATGTTGTATGGCATTTTCAGAGCATTGGTCTTATCTGATGCATGCCGGTCCGCTCTCCGACCTCGACGGATTCGACCCGTTTTTTGTAGGGATAGCTCTGATTTCGCTGTCGCTTGCCGCTATAATATTCTGTGCAGCTCTGATATGGGCGGTGTGCAACGGATTGTTTAAGGCCAAGGGCGCATCCCCGGCGGTAATAATCAGTGCTGTGGTCACCGATATAATACTGGTTGTGCTTGGAGCGGTGTTCTTCATTATGGCACGTCCGGCATTCTGAGAGTGTGTTTTTAATAAGCTCTAAATTTTAAATCCCACTCTTACAATAAATCAGGCAATAAGGCGTTATTATAATAAACCGAAAAACCTGACGCCTATGAAGAAAAGCTCTACTCCTGTAATGTCTATTGAAGACGAAAAAAACAAAAAGGATCAGCAGCTCGCCCCGCGCAAGGCAACCATAGCGTTCCTGCGCCAGTTTGCAAGGGCATATCGCCCCGCTCCCGCCGCTTCTATGCCGGGATTCATACTCAACTGAGCTTCAAATCCTTGAAAATTAAAACGAGGCGCCTGTCTACCGTCACCGGTAAGCAGGCGCCTCGCTGTATGTTTCAGGCAGCTTATTGTTCAGACGTTGAAACGGAAATGCATGATGTCGCCGTCCTGCACCACGTATTCTTTGCCTTCAACACTGAGCTTGCCGGCCTCGCGCACGCCTTGCTCGCCGTTGAGCGATACATAGTCGGCATACTTTATTACCTCGGCGCGGATGAAGCCTTTCTCAAAGTCGGTGTGGATGATACCGGCGCACTTCGGAGCCTTTGAACCGCGGATAAAGGTCCATGCGCGCACCTCGTCGGAGCCGGCGGTGAAGAATGTCTGCAGGTCGAGCAGGGCGTATGCGGCGCGTATCAGGCGGCTTACGCCTGACTCTTCAAGGCCTATTTCCTGAAGGAATTCGCTGCGTTCTTCCCAGGTGTCCAGTTCGGCTATCTCGCTTTCGGTCTGGGCGGCAACTATGAGTACCTGCGAGTCTGAGCCTTCGATTGACTTCTTCACGGCCTCCACGTATTTGTTTCCGCTTACAGCCGAGGCATCGTCTACGTTGCACACATACATCACGGGCTTGGAAGTGAGCAGGAACAGCTCGCGTACGAATTTCTGCTCGTCGGGGGTGTCGAATGTCACCGAGCGGGCAGGCTTGCCGTTGTCAAGCGCTTCCTTGATCTGTCGGAGTACCTCGTACTGCATCTTGGCCACTTTGTCGCCGCCGGTCTGAGCCTGCTTCAGGGTCTTGGCTATACGTGAGTCAACGGTTTCGAGGTCTTTGAGAATCAGCTCATATTCGATGATTTCCTTGTCGCGCACGGGGTCTACCGAGCCGTCGACGTGGGTGATATTGTCGTCGTCGAAACAACGCAGCACGTGGAGTATGGCATCAGTCTCGCGTATATTGGCGAGGAACTTGTTGCCAAGGCCTTCGCCCTTTGAAGCACCCTTCACCAGGCCGGCGATGTCTACAATCTCTACAGTTGCCGGAACCACCGACTTCGGATTGCACATTTCAACCAGTGTAGTCAGACGGTCATCGGGCACGGTGATGACTCCCACGTTGGGTTCGATGGTGCAGAAAGGGAAGTTGGCGCTCTGAGCCTTTGCGTTGCTCAGACAGTTGAAAAGTGTGGATTTACCCACGTTGGGCAGTCCTACTATGCCGCATTGAAGTGCCATAATATATATTGGAGATTTATTCGGATGATTGATTTATGAAAATTCTGCTGCAAAGTTAACACTATTTTACGTATTAAGCGACATAAATAATTGGAAATCGTCAATCACTTACGCAGCAGGAACAGCAGCGGACGGTCTACACGTTCTTTCCAGGCATTTTCTTCGTGTGCCGCCCCGGGTGCGACCATGCTGTCGAGGCGGTCGGGGCGAGTGTAGCCCATACTCTCCACAAGGCTGATTATCTTGTCGTCCCACTTGCCGTAGCTTGCGTCGAGGGTTGCTGTACCACGGTCAAAGTATATGGCATGTTTGCCGTCGGTGGGAATATATTTCTTCACATAATCATACATGGCCTGCGGGAAGGCTTCGTAGCCGTCGGTGTACTTCTCCACACTGCCTACCCAGTGGGTTGACAGGCATGCCGCCTTGCCGAAAACATCGGGATATTCGCACATTATGTAGAGTGACATCAGTCCGCCCATGCTCGACCCCATTACATAGCGGTTTTCCCGGTCGGTAAGCACATGATACTGATTTTCAATGCTGTCGCGAAGGGTGGTGGCAACAAATGAGGCATACGCATCTCCGCGCAGAGGAGTATTCTTAAGTTGCTTCCTGTCGAGGGTCTCAAGAATGTCGGTTCCTTTGAACGGCCGCTCGGGCATAAGGTCGGCTACACGTGTGCGGGCCACGCTGTGTACGCCCACTATTACCGGAGTCCTGATAAGGTCTTTCTCAGCCATGGCCGTAACTACCGAGTCCATTTCCCATGACTGCCGGTTCCAAGTGGTTGAGACGTCAAACAGATTCTGACCGTCGTGCATGTATATCACCGGAAAATCGCCCGCAGGATTTTCAAGATACAGGCGTGGCAGCCATACATCTGCCGTAACGGTATCCTTCATCTGCGGCGAGTAGATATAATGGCGGTCGATACGTCCCTCGCAGGGTGTCTGTATCGGCGGTGTGGCAGCTGTGTTGAAGCTGAAAGCCGATACGCATGCGATTGCAATGGTTGATAGCAATTTCTTCATGTAGTTAGATTTTAAATTGGTTATATGAATCTCTGCAGATGCAAAGTTACTGATAAATTTCCAACCAAGAGTCCCGGATATGCGTTAAAAGTGGTAAAACTGCCGTCAAAACATTGCAAATCGCGATATATTTTGTAATTTTGCACATTCAAGCAGAATATAAAACAACAATAATATAAAAAGAAATACAGAAATGGCACAACAAGAAGATGTGTTTAAGAAAATCATAGCCCACTCCAAGGAATACGGCTTTGTGTTTCCCTCAAGTGAAATCTACGATGGCCTGTCGGCAGTGTACGACTACGGTCAGAACGGCGTGGAACTGAAAAACAATATCAAACGCTACTGGTGGGAAGCCATGACCCTGCTTCACGAGAACATCGTGGGCATTGACTCTGCCATCTTCATGCATCCTACCATCTGGAAGGCTTCGGGCCACGTTGACGCTTTCAATGATCCACTGATTGACAACCGCGACTCAAAGAAGCGCTATCGCGCCGATGTGCTCATCGAAGACCACATCGCCAAGATTGACGATAAGATAAACAAGGAAGTTGAGAAAGCACGTAAGCGCTTTGGCGAAAGCTTCGATGAGGAGATGTTCTGCCAGACCAATGCACGTGTCAAGGAGCATAAAGACCACCGCGAGGCCCTGCATCAGCGTTTTTCTGACGCCATGAACGACAACGACCTCGAGGCTCTGCGTCAGATTATCATCGACGAAGAAATAGTAGACCCCATCAGCGGCACCAAGAACTGGACAGAGGTACGCCAGTTCAACCTCATGTTCCGCACCGAAATGGGTTCTACCGCCGACGGCGCCATGACCGTGTATCTGCGTCCCGAGACCGCACAGGGTATCTTTGTAAACTACCTCAACGTGCAGAAGACCGGCCGCATGCGCATACCCTTCGGTATCGCTCAGATCGGTAAGGCCTTCCGTAACGAAATCGTTGCCCGTCAGTTCATCTTCCGCATGCGCGAGTTCGAGCAGATGGAAATGCAGTTCTTCGTTCGTCCCGGCGACGAAATGAAGTGGTTCGGCTACTGGAAGGAATGGCGTCTGCGCTGGCACAAGGCTCTTGGCCTTGGCGACGACAAGTATCGCTACCACGACCACGAGAAGCTGGCCCACTATGCCAATGCCGCTACCGATATCGAGTTCCGTATGCCCTTCGGTTTCAAGGAAGTTGAAGGTATACACTCACGCACCAATTTCGACCTCTCGCAGCACGAGAAGTTCTCGGGCAAGAAGATTCAGTATTTCGACCCCGAGCTCAACCAGAGCTACACTCCTTACGTTATCGAAACATCAATCGGTGTTGACCGTATGTTCCTGTCGGTGCTCTGCTCAAGCTACGAGGAACAGAAGCTCGAAGGCGGCGATTCGCGCGTAGTACTCCACCTGCCCGCAGCTCTGGCTCCCGTGAAGTGCGCCGTAATGCCCCTGGTACGCAAGGACGGTCTGCCCGAAAAGGCACGCGAAATCGTAGACGACCTCAAGTTTGACTTCTCTACCCACTACGATGAGAAAGACTCTATAGGCAAGCGCTACCGCCGTCAGGATGCCGTAGGTACTCCCTACTGTATCACTGTTGACCACCAGACTCTCGAAGACAACACCGTGACTCTGCGTCACCGCGACTCAATGGAGCAGGAACGTGTGGCCATAGCTGACCTCCACAAACTCATCCACGACCGAGTTTCGCTCAACTCGCTCCTCCGTAAACTCAAATAAAAGGCTAAGCCTCAGTTAAATCTCCTCATTCTTTATACAAATGAAAAAATCACTAATCGTAATAATCGTAATAGTCGTTGCCCTGATAGGCTGCATAGGCTATTATGTCAGTGTCCGCAATAACTTTGTTACCCTCGACGAAAACCTTCAGGAACAGTGGGGTAAGGTAGAAGTGCAGTATCAGCGCCGACTCGACCTCATACCCAATCTGGTAGAGGCCGTCAAGGGCTATGCCGCACACGAAAGCGGAACCCTTGAGAGCGTTACAGCCGCCCGCGCCGGCCTTACCGATGCGTACAACAAAGCCAACGCACAGCAGCAGAGCAGTGCCGATGCCGCTTCAAACGAAAGCGCCCTCGACAGCTACTCGGCCTCGCAGCAGAGCCTTGGCAAGGCGCTGAGCATCTATGTAAACGCCGTGCGCGAGGCTTATCCCGACCTTAAGGCCGACAAGCAGTTCCTCGATCTGCAGACTCAGCTCGAAGGCACCGAAAACCGCATTGCCACCGAGCGCGGCCGCTATACCGAATCGGTAAAGGAATACAACATAGCAGTGCGTCGTTTCCCCGGCTCTATCGTGGCATCTATAGGCGGATTTAATGTTAAGCCCCAGTTCAAGGCTGACGCCGAGGCCGCAAGTGCTCCCAAGGTATCATTCTAACCTATTGAAACAGATGAAAAAACTTTTAGCACTCATTTCATGCGCTACCGTCCTCGGGCTGGGTTTCTCGGCTTGCAACGACGATGATGACACCTACAACCTGAACGATTATCAGGACTGGCGCAAGCAGAACGACGCCTGGGTGGCCGAGATGCAGCAGCGCAAGAATCCCGACGGCACTCCCTACTACCAGACCGTGGTTCCGGCCTGGAATCCCAGCGTATTTATACTGATGCACTTCTTCAACGACCGTGCAGAGACCGCCGGCAACCTCGTGCCCCTCTACACTTCAACCGTTGACGTGCGATATATAGGCCATAACTGCGAGGATGAACCCTTTGACTCGTCGTACAATGTCAATGTATACGGCAAACCCGGCATATCGCGTTTTGCCTGCAACGGCGTTGCAGGCAACGGCGTTATAGATGGCTGGGCAATTGCCCTCGAGAACATGCACGTGGGCGACACCGCTGAAATCATTGTACCTTACAATGTGGCATACGGGGTGTCGTACACCGGTACTATTTTGCCTTATTCATCGCTTCGCTTTAACCTGCGTCTTGATGATATCTACAAATACGAAGCCAAGTGATAGTCCGATTACTTATGTGAATATACGGTTCAGGGAGGATTGATGTCCTCCCTGATTTTTTGTATAGAGTGTGTTTGGTTATTGGCGCTGACGGTTGAGTACGCCCAGGGCTGTGTTGAGCATGGTATCTATACCCACCATGGCCGAGTCGGGGTTGAGGTCTACGTGGATGTCGGGAGCAACGCCGTTCTCTGTCACCTGCATGTGTGCATCGTAGACGGGCGAGCCTGAGAAGCGCACCGACCATCCGCACGGAATTTCAGAGCTGAATGGCATGCCCGAGCCGCCACCTGTATTATCGCCTACGATTGTCACGTTGGGCAGGTATTGCATGATAGATACAAAATTGTTGGCGGCGCTGAATGTAGAGCGGTTTGTGAGCACCACCACGGGCTTGTCCCAATGTATGCGCGGTGCCGGGGCAGGCTCGTAGTAGAATGGATAGGGCTCTGAAAAGTCCTTGTGTCCGGGTCCCGATTTATGGGAGATATATCCGGCCAGGATGCGCTCGTTGATGAAGCGGGCCACAAATGTTTCCACTGTGGAAATGTCGCCGCCGCCGTTGTCGCGTATGTCTATTATAAGACCGTGACACTGGTGGAGCATGGCCAGCGCCCAGTCGAGGGTGCCGTCGCTCATGCCGTATGAGAACGACGGATAGCGCATGTAGCCGGTGGAGTCGGGCAGCATGGCGTAAGTGAGACCGTTCTTGGTAAGGCCGCCGAAGTGCAGATAATATTGGTCTACAAGCCGCTTGTCGTAGTTTTGAGGATAGTCGCTCCACCATTTCTTATAATATGATGTGGCAAACGGAGCCGAGAGGTTTACGTGGCCGTCGCGCAGTTCGTTGAGCATGTCGGCGCAGATGGAATACAGTTGCAGGCTGTTGGTTTCGGGAGTAATCCGGGCACGATATTCTTTGTAGACCGAATCCCAGTCTATGCCTTTCTCCTCGAAGAAGCAGTAATGACGGTCGAGCACGGTCCATAAGGCATCAAAGTTGCCTTCGATGTCATTGTCCCATTTTTCCACGTCATGGCATGCGGTGAGCGAAATCAGCCAAAAGGCTGCGATGGCTGTGAGTATCTTTTTCATCAGTAGAGAGCGGATATGGTGCGTGCATCGGGTGTATGGCGGCTGCCGGCGCGCAGCGATAGCCATTCGGTGCTTACACCGAGCACAAACATGTGAGAGATGTCGCGCGACACTATGCCCGACGCCTTGGATGAGAAAATCTCGCATCGGTAGCCCAGACGCAGTGTGGTGGCGCCGAAGTGCAGGTCGGCCGTGAGCAGATTGTCGAGCCTGAAGAAATTGCCGGGCCATGCAAAGTGAGCCAGACCCTTATGGTTTCCGAGCCATATCTCGTAATAAAGTTCGTCGTAGTCGGGCGAGAAAAAGCAGCCTGCCAGGGGCATTGTGGGCTGATAGCGCAGGGTAAGGGGCAGGCGTCCTATACGGCCGTTCCATGCGGCCATGGCAGTGATGCCTATTGTGCCCGAGGCCTGCACGGCCACCGGGTTGTTGCTGTTGCGCATCAGGTAGAGCATGCCTATGTCGGCAGCGGCAGTACCGCCTGCGGCAACTGTGAGAGAGTGGGGCAGACGTGTGCGCCACAGCATGCTCCACGAGGGGCGCATGCCTATCTGCCACATAGTGGCGTTGCGGGCAGGATTTTTTGATGCTCCGGCCCAAAAGCGCAGGTCGAGCCGCTGTATGAACCGCTCGGGGTTGAACTTCATGGCCTGCATGCGCTCGTAGCTCAGCGCCGTGCGCCAGCCCGAGTAGTGCAGCGGGGTAAGGTATGTGTTGCACAGGTGGTCAGAGCCGGCCTCGATGCTGTAGGCCGACAGTACCGGCCTGACAATTGAGTCGGAGCGATCCCCGGCACGCAGACTCATTGCCGCGGCAAGGAGTGCTATGATTATCAGGAGCCTATTCATCTTCAAACAGGCGTTGCTGCCCCGAGAATTCATCGCGTATTTCCTCATCAGAGAGCTCGTCGGCAATGATGTCGTCGGGAGTGTTTTCGGTATCGGCTTCCTCCGTAGTGTTTTCGGGTTCTTCGGCAGCTTCGGTATTCTTGGGCTCAAGTTCTTCAACGGCAGCCAAAGCGTATGTGGTGAGACGCTTGCCCCTTGCCTTGAATGATTTGGTACCTATGAACTCGTCGGCATCCACTATCAGCGGTTCGCGGAAGTCGTCGGGAGCGGCAAATGTCACCTTGAACATGGCGCCGAAGGCATCGCTGAGCAGTATCAGTGTAGATTTCTCGTTGTCTGTGAGGTAGCGCTGTTTCTTGGCCGACTGTTCAAACCTGAATCTCTTGATGTAGGGGAATCCCTGGTCGGCGTCGTTGAGTATGGCGGTCCACACCTTCTGCGGATCGAATTTCTCGATGCGCATGATGTTGTCGTCGTAGTGGTTTGTGGCCTGGAAGCCGGTGGTGTAGAACTCGCCGTTGCGGGTGATGACCAGCACCTGATCGTCGCCGAGGAATTCGCCCAGATACTCGCCGCGCCCCTCGTAGTTCAGGCGCAGCACATCGGGGTCGAACCATACCTTAAGGCCACCCAGAGTGGAGACACCGCTGCTTTTCTTCGACATGCGCTGCACCTCGTTGCGGGTTACGATGTTGCCAATGGCGGTGCGGCCCTTGATTGCTATTTCGGCAAAGTCTATGTCGATCTGCAGTTTCTTGAGTCCGCGTTTGGGTTTCAGTACCACTTTCACCACTTCGGCCTCGCCGTTGGGGTTGGCCGAGAACCACATCACCTTGGTGCCCGGATTGCCGGGGGTGAGGTTATATTCTTTGTCGCGGGTGAGACCGGTGGCGGCAAAGCGCTTCATCATGTACGGGCCGCCCTTGCCGTTCTGATATATCACATTGTAGATGGTGCGTCGGTCGTTGCGCTTGAACACGTTTATGTATATCACGCCCTTGTCGACAAACAGCTTGTCCTGCACCTTCACTATCTTGTATCGGCCATCCTTGTAGAACAGGATTATATCGTCGATATCCGAGCAGTTGCACACAAATTCATCTTTCTTAAGGCTTGTGCCGATGAATCCCTCCTCGCGGTTGATATAGAGTTTTTCGGTAGCCTCGGCCACTGTGGCAGCTTCGATAGAGTCGAATCCGCGCACCACCGTGTGGCGGGGGTAGGCGTGACCGTATTTTTCTTTAAGGGCACCCAGCCAGTCGATGGTGTAGGCAATTATATTGTCGAGATGGTCTTGTTTTTCCTTTATGCGCAGGTTGAGATTGGATATTTTCTCATCGGCTTCGTCGGAGTTGAATTTCAAGATGCGTTTCATCTTGATTTCGAGCAGATGCAGTATGTCGTCATCGTTTATCGGGCGGGCAAAACCGGTGATATATGGCGCAAGCCGGCTGTATATATGAGCCTTGGCGGCTTCGATGTCGGGAGCCTCTTCGTATTCCTTATCCTTATAGATACGCTGTTCTATGAATATCTTTTCGAGCGAGGCATATATGAGCTGTTCGCGCAGTTCGGCCAGTTCAATCTCAAGTTCTGAGCGCAGAATGTCGACTGTGCGGTCGGTGGAGTGGCGCAGCACATCGCTCACGCCCAGAAATTCGGGCTTATCGCCTACGATAACGCAGCAGTTGGGCGAAATGGACACTTCGCAGTCGGTGAAGGCATACAATGCGTCGATAGCCTTGTCAGACGAAGTGCCGGGCAACAGGTTCACCAATATGCGGGCGTTCTGCGATGTATTGTCGGTGACGTTGCGAATCTTTATTTTTCCTTTTTCAAAAGCCTTGATAATTGAGTCGATTACCGCGCCGGTGGTGCGTCCGAAAGGTATCTCGGTGATGGCCAGGGTGCGGTTGTCTACCTTCTCGATGCGGGCGCGTACTTTGAGCACACCGCCGCGGCGGCCGTCGTTATAGCGGCCAACGTCGATAAAGCCGCCGGTGACAAAGTCGGGCAGCAGGGTGAATTCCTCGCCGCGCAGATGCGCTATGGAGGCGTCGATGATTTCGTTGAAGTTATGTGGAAGAATCTTTGACGACAGACCTACGGCAATGCCCTCGGCACCTTGGGCCAGCAGCAGCGGAAATTTGGACGGCAGAGTCACCGGCTCTTTCTTACGACCGTCGTAGCTCAGGGTCCATTCGGTCACCTTGGGATTGTAGAGAGTGTCGAGAGCGAATTGCGACAGACGCGCTTCAATATAACGTCCTGCCGCAGCCGAAGCACCGGTGAGTATGTTACCCCAGTTACCCTGAGTCTCCACCAGCAGATCTTTCTGGCCCAGCTGCACGAGAGCATCGTTGATCGAGGCATCGCCGTGGGGGTGATACTGCATGGTATTACCCACGATGTTTGCCACCTTGTTGAAGCGTCCGTCGTCGAGGGTCTTCATAGAGTGGAGAATTCGACGCTGCACGGGCTTCAGGCCGTCCTCTATATTAGGCACGGCGCGTTCAAGTATAACGTATGAGGCATAATCGAGAAACCACGTCTGGAACATGCCGCTGAGGCGGTGTTTCACTACGTCTTGCGGATTGCAATACGGACGGCGTGGTTCGCGTGGATCGGTATTCTGAGATTCTTCGGACATTTTCTGTATTTAAGGCTTTGATTGCAAAGATACAAAAAATTCGGGATAAACAGAGTGGGAAACCTCGTGTTTTTGCGCCATAAAGCACGAGAGACCGCGTCCCTCGTCGGGAAACGGTCTCTCAGAAATATATAAAGAAATATTATTTAGGATTATTTCTTCACGAGTTTGCAGCTGTAGGGAACGGTAGAGAGGTCGAGGGTGACTTCGTATGTGCCCTGGCCGGGAGATGCGATGTTGTCGCCGCCTGCTGTGAGGTTTTCCAATGCTCCGCCGAGGTTGATGTCCCAACCGTCGTTGGCGCGGAACTTGAATTCGCCGTCAAAGAGCTTCACTGTGCCGGTCCACTTCAGGAAGTCGGCCGAGGGAGTGAGCGGGGTTGACATATCCCAACCGCCTTCGGTTGCGCTGCCGATAAGGCCGTAGGTGGTGCACTGTGTGGCGGTGTAGGTGAGGTTGGCAATGTTGACGTTGAGCCAGAACAGGCCTTCAGCACCTGAGTTGAGGTTGCCTGCGCCGCCATCGGTGGTAAGTTCGCCTTCAACACCTGTAGAACCGAGGTTGGTGCCGTCCCAGTTGGGAGCGGTAGAGAACTTGTACTCGCCGTTGAGGTATGCGTAGCCTGAGTAGTTTACGTAGTCGTTGGTGGTGAGAATCTGTGATGCTTCCTGCGACCAACCGTTTGAATTACCGGGGGTGTAGAGCTGTTCTACGGCTACCGAGAATTCGTAGGTGAGGGTTTCCATGTTGATGGTGAGCAGGTAGGGCAGGCTCTCGTTGAGAACACCGTTCACGCCGCCTTCCTTGATAGGAATCAGCTCGCCCGAGAGTTCGTTTTCAAGACCCGAAACAACGCCGAATTCGCTTGTGGTGCCGGCGATGAACCATTGCCATCCGGGAGTGATGTCGAATTTGCCCGAGAATACGGGATCGTCGTAGGGGTTGATGTCGCTGTGCTGGAGCTCAACCTTCTGTGTGGTAGCACCGCCGTCGTTAGAGAACCATACGGTGTACTTGTCGTCGATAACGCGGGTGGGCGGGAAGGGAACGAAGTTCACTTCGTAGGGACCGTAGTACTGCTCGGGGCCGCCTACGCGGGCTTCCTGCTTGTTGTAAACGGTGTAGAGAGCATAGCGCAGTGCCACCTTGGTCTGGGCGGGATTGTGCGAGATGTTGTCGTAGTAAAGGCTCTGGAGGTCGTCGGCAGACATGTATACGTTGTAAACATTGCTTGAGTCAACGGCTTCCACAGTCATGGGACATTCAAATGAAGTGGCGAAGTTGTCGGCCGATACCTGTGCAACAGCCTTGAATTCGTATCCGTCGGGCATGGCGGTCACGGTCAGGTCTGACACAAGGATTGGGGTGTTTGCATCGTTGAGGTCCTTGAGGTTGTATGCTTCGGCAGTAAGCTTTGATGCAGCTGTTATGTCGGAAGTCTGAAGGACTGAAGTCTGCGGATTGGTCTGAGGAGCGGGATTGGGCTCTTCGTAGTTATCGCAGGCAGCGAAACCGAGCGACATTACCGCCAACAGTCCATATATTGAGAAATTTTTCATAATATATTATCGTTTTAACGGGTCGGGAGATTCGGGAACCTCCCGACCTAAACCTATTACTTTAATACGTAGGAAACAGTTTTGTCGTTGGTGTCTACTGTCATCTCGATAGTGCCGTCAGCGTCGAGGTCGAAAGCCCAGTTACCTTTACCGGAAACGTAAGGACCGCTGAAGAGGCCGTTTGAGAACGAGCAAGCTACGTCGCCGTCGTCGGTCTGAGTACCGATCTGGTTGGGGTTGTCCCAGCCTTCTTCGGTAAGCTCGGTGGCGAAGCGGAAGTTGATGTGGCCTTTTTCAACTGCGAACGAACCTACATAGATGCCGTCGCCGGTGGTGTCGGCAAGGCGGAACGAGCTGTAAGCGTCGGCGTTTTCAGTGCCGGGAGCGATCCAGCCGCTCATCGAGCCTACCAGATAGATGTATTTGGTTACAACCACCTGAGCTTCGCCTGCGGTGCAGGTAACGGTCATGTTGTTGGCATCGCTCATGTCTACCACGATGGTCATCTTGCCGCCGGGCCAGTTGGGGAAGCTGAACGCACCCTTACCGGCAACGATTGCAGAGGTGAATGAGCCTTCGGTATAGTCGGGGAATTCAACGGGGTTGTCGTCAACCTGCGAGCCGTATGAGTCGGCATCCCAGCCGGTGAGAGCTGTGTAGAAGCGGAACATAGAGGCTGCGGGAATGTCAAACACACCTGAATAAACCTTTGAGCCGATAGCTTCCTTAGGCTCGAAGAGACGCCAGTCGGCGTAGTGGGCGGCATTTGATTCGGTAGGACCGGCCCATCCTTCGGGCGAGCCTACGAGGTAGATGCAGCCGGGTTCGGCAACCGAGTAGAACGACTTGATGTAGTTGTATGAAACCACGTTGGAAACAATCTTTGAAGATTCAACGCCGTCGAGCTGTGCTATGGCGCGGAAGTAAATCTTCTCGTAAGGATTGTTTGCATAGTATGCGTTGAATTCTTCGGCATCGGCAAATCCGTGGAGTTCCACGACACCGTCGCATATCTGCTGTTGTTTGATGGCCATGCGGGCAACGGTCTTGTCGACTGATTCGAGATCGTATGCTTGTGCAAAGTCCTCGGTGAGCGACATCTGGGCAGAGTACTGTGTAACTGCCGAGTAGCCGTAGTCGGGCTGTGAGCATACCAGTTCGAGGGTGTTACCGGCTTTGAGGTCGATATACTGGTCTTGCATGGCCGGAGTGTTCAGAACGAACGTTGTGGGAGCCTGATAAACCGGGTCGCGATCCTCGGAGCATGAAGAGAACCCCAGGGCTACAGCGGCCATTGCCAGGAATATAGAGATTTTTTTCATATTATATTCAAGAGTGAAGAGTTAAATTAATAACCGGGGTTCTGAGTATAGCCGTTGCGTTCAACCACTGTGGTGGGCAGGGGATAAACGTTGAAGTAGGCGGGGTAGTCGGTACCGTTGGCTACGTTGTACTTCCAGTTCCAGGTGTAACCGGAAATCCACTGGCCGTAACGGATAAGGTCGGAGCGACGTACACATTCGGTGTAGAGCTCGCGCTGACGTTCGTCGCGGAGTTCGGGCAGGTTGATGCTGGTGTAGGGTTCCATGCCGGCGCGTTCGCGGATGAGGTTCACCCATTCGAGAGCCTTGGTCTTGTCACCGCCGTTGTTGAGGGCAGCTTCAGCACCCGACAGGTAGATTTCGGCCAGACGGATCATGGCGTAGTCTATACCCAGGGGATCTACGGGAGCGGGCGATGCAGCTTCGTCGATCTGGTTGTTGTCGTTGATATACCAGTTGCTGTACTTCACTGCAAGGAAGCCGTTGTTACCCCAGTCGGCCTGTGTCAACGAGCCGTTGTTGATGTTGAAACCATCGGCTGCGGTCTTCCACATCTTGGTGCGGATATCGGGCGAATACTTGTATTCGGCATCCCAGTCAAACACTTCTACAAACTGGCGGCGGGCCGACATACACTTCCAGCCGTTGCCTGAGTTGTACTGCTTCTGGAATACGTTGTATTTGTATTTCTTGCCGTCGATGAGGAATGTGCCGTTAACTTCGTCGGGAGCGGCGTCGCCAATCCATGCGTTGCACATGAAACCGCCGTTGGCATAGCTCAGAAGGCCATGGCCGTCGGGGGTGAGCGATGCGCTTTCCTGCGGGATGGTCCAGATGATTTCGCTTACTTCTCCGGTACCGCCTATGGCAAATGCCTTGTTATTGTAGCCAAAGTTCTGGTGGTAACCCTTGGTGAGACCCGAGTTCTTGAAACCGCCGTGTCCGAGGCGGCTGATAACGGCTTCGGCGTGCTGATAGCAGTCGCTCCAGCGTTCGGTGCCGGTGTAAACACCTGCGTTAAGATAGTACTTTACAAGGAGGGCTTCGGCTGCGTCAAGACCTACATAGCCGTAAGGGGGCTTGTTGTTGGGGTCGTTGGTCTTGTACCAAGCAACTACGTCTTCGAGGTCGGCTACAACGCGGTCGAATACCATGCGGCGGCCTTCGTTGAAATCGCGGCTGAGCTGGGGAGCTACAGAACCTACGGTGACGTTTTCGTCGGCGTAGGGTACGTTGCCGAAGTTGTCGATGAGGTAGAAGTACATAAGACCGCGGATGATGCGGGCCTGGCGGCAGAATTCTTCGTGCAGGGCCTTGTCGGCGTCGGATGTGAAGCCGAAGTCGGTCTGCATGAACTGGTTGGCCAGGGTCACAATCACCATGAAGCGTGAGTATGTACCCATCACAACGCTGTTGTTGGCGGGAATCACACCATACTGGAACATGGGGTCGATGGCGTCGCCCGAGGGCAGCCAGTTGGTCTCGTCGGTGGGGATTTCCTCAAGGTTGAACACGGCGCGCTGGAAGGTAGACATACCGCCGTCCATTGATGAAAGGATGTTGTTGCCGTTGGGACCGAAGGTAGCCATCTGCATGTAAACGTCGGCGATGAGCTTCTCCATGTTGGCCCTGGGGTCATCCTTGAATGTTACATCGGTGATTTCGTTGGGGTTGGTAGGGGTGAGGTCGAGGTCGCCTACGCAAGAACCTAACGACATCGCAGCTGCCAACACACCTGCTGAAATGAAAAATTTATTTAGTTTCATATTGAATTATCCTTTTTACTGAGAGTTGGCAATTAGAATGTTGCGATGAGACCAAGAGTGAAGGTTGTGGGACGCGGATATACATTGGCGTCGAGACCGTCGAACACTTCAGGATCGAGACCCTTGTACTTGGTGATTACGAAAGGATTCTGGCAAGCGCCGAACAGACGCAGACGCATGCTGTCGTGGAAGAGGTTGTCGAAGGTGTAACCCAGGGTGATGTTGTCGCAGCGCAGGAACGATGCGTTTTCAACGAAGTAGTCGCTGAGCACGTGCTGGGCCGAGGTTGTCGGGAACAGGAACTCGTCGTCGAGCAGGTTGTTGAGGCCGTACTGGTCAACAGTCGAGAGCACTGTGCGGGCGCGGCGGAAGCCGTTGTACACGTAGTTGCCGATATTGGCGCGGAGTACGAAGCCGAAGTCCCAGTTCTTGTAGCTGAAGTTGTTGTTCCACGACAGGGTAACCTTGGGTTCGGGAGAGTGGTAGTTGATAAGGTCGTTCTGGTCAATCTTACCGTCGGCGTTCTGGTCTACGTACTGGCCGGGGATGGGATTCTTGTTTTCGTCGTAAACCTGCTGGTAAACGCGGTATGTGTAGGCAGCTTCGCCTTCCATGAACCACTGGAGGTCGGCACCGATACCACCGCCCACAGTGCCGCGGGCTGTCATGGGTACGCCCTGGTTGAGCTTGGTGATCTTGTTGCGGTTCCATGCCACGTTAACGCCGGTGCTCCATACGAAGTCGTCGGTTACCACGGGCTTGCCGCCGAGGGTTACTTCTATACCGTAGTTGCGGAGCTTACCGATGTTGGTGGTAACGTAGTCAGAGGTCTGCTGACCCTTGGCGGGAGTGTGGGCCAGGAGGTCGCGGGTGTCGCGCAGATACCAGTCGATGGCTGCGGTGAAGCGGTTGTTGAGGAATCCGAGGTCAAATCCGACGTTCCATGTAGCTGTGGTTTCCCACTTGATGTTGCTGTCGTAAGCCTGGGGATAGAGGGGATTGATCCAGCCGCCGCTTACGTATCCGGGATACATGTAGCTGTTGTTTGACGAGATGGAGTAGATAGGCATGTAGGGGAAGTAGCTGCCTATGTCCTGCTGACCGGTTTCACCCCAGCCCAGACGGAGCTTCCACTCGTTGAGCACGTTGCTGTCTTTGAACACGGGAAGGTTTGAAATCTTCCAACCCAGGGCTACAGAGGGGAAGATACCCCAGCGGTTGTCCTTGGAGAAGCGTGAAGAACCGTCGTCGCGCAGTGTGAAGGTGAGCAGATATGTGTCGTCGAAGATGTAGTTGAGACGTCCGAAGAACGAGATGAGCTGTACGGGAGCGCCCCAGCGGTTGCGTACTGTGCCGCCTACCACTTCGCCCACGGGGTTGTTGGCAGATTCGGTCATGAAGTATGAACCGTCGGCGTATGACATGCCGTTGGCACCGTTGGCGTCAACAAAACCGCGTGAGTTAACGTAGGTCTGTTCGTTGCCGAAGTAGTTGAACTTCTGCCATGAGTAACCTACCATTACATCGAGGTTAGACTTGATGGCTTCGAAGTCCTTCTTATAGTTGGCGTAGAAGTCGAGCAGGGTGTTCTGCTGTATTTCGTGCCACTTGTTGAGGGTAGACGCACCGTTGGCGTTGTTGAATGTAAGACCTGAGTTGTTCCATGCCTGCAGCGAGTTTTGGGCAATCACGGTCTGAGCATCGTTCTTCGAAACCTGATAACCGAGGTTGAGGTTGAAGTGGAGCTCGGGCAGGAAGTGGAGCGAGTAGTCAATCTGGAGGTTACCGGTTGACGAGAGAGTCTTGTTGTGGCTGTCCTGGTCTTCGATGAGCTGAACGGGGTTGATGGCACCGTTGCGGTCGAAGAATCCGCCGGGAGTGTAGTTGTAGAAGCCGTTATAGAGCATAAGGCCGGTGCCGCCTGCTACGGGGATGTTTGAGCGCACGGGCTTGGTGGGGTCGAATGTAACGGCGTTGCCGATAGCGTCCATGTTGGCGTTGCCTGTGCGGGCGTATGTACCCTGGGCGTTGGCGAGAACCGACAGATGGTCGTCGAGGAACTTGGGCGAGAGGTTGAAGCCGAATGTGGCACGCTGCATGTCGGAGGTCTTCAGGATACCGTCGTTCTTCATGTATGAAGCGCTGACGCGGTAGGGAAGGATACCGGCCTTGCCGCCTACGCTGAGGTTGTAGTCGTGAGAGAATGATGTGCGGAGCACTTCTTTCTGCCAGTCGGTATTGTACATTGTACCGTTGTAGCCGAGCTGAGAAACAGATGCGTCGCCGAGGTTTTCGCGTACAACTTCAGCAAAACGTTCGCCGCTCATCATGTTGAGGGTCTTGCGGGCTGTGTTTACAGAGAAGTTTGCCGAGAAGTTGACCTGCGGACGTCCGCTCTGGCCTTTCTTGGTGGTGATGATGATAACGCCGTTAGAAGCGCGCGAACCGTAGATGGCTGTAGCTGAAGCATCCTTGAGGATGGTCATTGATTCGATGTTCTGGGGGTTGATCATCGACATAGCGCTCATGCCGCCGCCGTTGGCCTGGTTGGTCTGGGGCACACCGTCGATAACGATAAGGGGGTCGTTTGAAGCAGAGAGTGAAGAACCGCCACGGATACGGATAGTGGCACCGCCGGTAGGATTACCACCGTCAGTGGTAACAACCAGACCGGGGCTTGCGCCTACGAGGAGGTCCTGGGTAGAAGTAGCGATACCGGCCTCGATTTCATCGGGCTTGATAACGGCAACCGAACCGGTTGCGTCAGACTTTTTCACGGCACCGTAACCGATAGCAACGACTTCCTGAAGAGTGGTAGTGTTGGTAACAAGATGCACGTCGATGTTAGTGCGGCCTGCCACTTCGATAACCTGAGTGTCACAGCCGATGTAGGAGAATACGAGCTTGCCGTCAGAAGCAACCTGAATGGTATAATTACCGTCAACATCGGTAACAACACCCAGAGTGTTGCCTTCTGCCACAACGCTCGCACCGATTGCGGGGAGGCCGTCGGGTTCATAGACGGTACCGGAAACGGTGATCTGTTGCGCTAATGCGGGAAAGACACATGCCAGCATCATAGCGAAGGCAAGAAGTGCTTTCCGCGTCATTTGAAAACGTACGTTTTGAATGCAAGAAAGGTTTTTTAGTTAGTAATTTTATATAATCTCTATTTTTATTCAATTCATAGTATTACTTGTGTGCAAAGACACTTGCCGGGAAGGGGCAAGGAGGCGTTTTTCTATGGTGTTATTTCTACACTAAATGGCTATCGAAGCCAGAATCAGCACTATATGTATGCTCACAAATTAATTTTATGACTTATTTCTGCGAGTTTACGCTCTCGCAGTTGTTTTCAGAAGCAAAGTAAAGAAAAAATTTTCTAATATTAATCTTTTTTAATAGAAAAATTACACGGCAGGTCCTAATTTTAACATTTAAGTGTTAAATTAACATTAAGCTCGAAAACAGCCGTGGACTAACCTGCGGATAGTTAAAGAATTAAGTGTTGAAATTACAACCATTATGGCTGCGCCTGCACATATAGTGGGCCATACCGATGCCGCAGTCATCGAAAGCGAGGTAAGAGCAGGCGCCCACAGCGATTGTACCACAGGCACTACGATGGATGCGAACAGCAGCACCGATGCGTTCACACTTATCACAAGGCGCATGTAGCGGCCGGCTATGGCTCCGGGCTTGTAGCCGAGCAGCAGCAGTCCGGAGATTGATTTATGGTTTTTCTGTATAAGCAGATAAAGGCTCAATACGAGTATGCCCAGCGACAGCAGTGTGATGAGTGCGCCTATGCCGGCAATGACGGTGGTGAGCAGGGTGAGGAAGAACGACAGGCGCCCGAGGTCGTTGTCGGGGCCGGCCACTTCATAGTCGTGGCGGCTCAGATATTCGTCGATTTCGGGGTTGGCGGGGTCGGTGACTTCAATCACCAGCCTTGAGGGTTGGGCCACGCTCGGCTCACCGAATCGTTCGTGTGCCCAGTCCATGAATGCCTGCGGCACGGCCACGGTGTTGAGCCACGACGAGAAACCCACTATGCGGCCGGGCAGGGTAGTGGTGTTGCCCGCGCCCGATATTGTGATGGTGAGCGGCACCGAGCCTATCATGCCCTCGCTCAGCATGGGCATGTTGCCCGAGGAGGCGAAGCCGAAGTTGTAGAGTGTGAGGTAGTCTTTGGATATGATGATGGGTATCTCGGGCGCGGACGGGTTGAATTTCCATAATTCGGGGTCTACGTCGACTATGCTGTCGGGCACCGATTCAAAGAACAGGGCTGTAGACATGCCGCGTCCGCCGAAGTCTACCCCGGCCCACACCTTGAAATCGGCGGCCTGAAAGGGCATTACCGCTCCGCTCCACTCCTGCCTTGCGAGGTCGGCTATCTCACCGTCAGAAAACGACGGGGCCGTGCCCGAAAGGGATGATTTAAGGCCCACAGGCTTAGAAATCACTATGTTGCGCTTGGAAATAAGGCCAAGGCCGCCGGCATCGTTGTCGTCGTTATGCAACCCCGCCGACACATCGCGGTAGAATTGCAGGGCTATCAGCACAATGCTCAGGCCAATGAAAGTGGCAGCGGCATAACCGGCTATCTGCCATATACTTATATTCCTGCGGAGCAGTTTCCAGATCATAATGCGAGAGAGATGAATGGAACATTGACGGTGAGCGGGTTGCCCACCGAGGTGAATATCACACCGGCCTGCTGTGCCGCGGCGGCGTCGGTCACCATATTGGCGCACAGCTCGTTGTTGCGGGCGTCGAGGTGGCTCACCGGCTCGTCGAGCAGTATGAAACTGAACGGCTGGCACAGGGCACGGATAAGAGCTACGCGCTGTTTCTGGCCCACCGACAGCTTGCCTGCCGGGCGCGAGATGCGGTTGTCTATTTCGAGAGCTTCAAACATGCTGCGTATCTCGCCTTCGGTATGGAAGTCGGTCAGGCGGTTTTTGAGCAGTACGTTGTCGAGGGCGGTAAGCTCGTCGAATATGTCGAGCTCCTGCGGCAGATATGCGAGCGAAGTGCGGCGCAGCTCGCACCAGTCGTTTATGCCCAGTGTGGCTATATCGGTGGTGTCGAATGATATGCGGCCTGTGTAGTCGGTGCGTACACCCATCAGAAAAGAACACAGCGAGGTCTTGCCGGTGCCCGAGGCCGCATTGATGCAATAGCACTTGCCGGCCTCGAAACGCATGGATGTATTCCAGATGTCAGATGCCGTGCCGGAGGTGCGCTCGCCGTCTTCGAGGAAAACTTTGGGGAGCACATTCTCCAGGCTTATTGACTTGATATTCATTTGAATATTTTAGCGAGATTTTCAAAAATCGAGGCTTCGGTGTCGGTAAATTCGCCTTTGAGCTGCACTGAGTTGTCCTTAACCTTGAGCTGAGCCTTCAGGCCGAATTCGGCGTCGTTGAGCTGCTTGTTGAGCTTGGCGGGCAGATTAACGGCGGCCCGGAAGATGCAGCCGTCGAGCTCGGAGGCACTGATAGAGGGTGAGGATGTCTGGTACTCGGTCTTGAATGTCAGCCGGTCGCCTTCAGTAGCCACCTTGAGCATTGCATCGTCGTAGCTGATTGACAAGCCTGCGGGGCTTGAGCTTACGGGCAGACCGCTGCGGCTGCATTCTCGGCTCACACCGCTTAGCATGACAGCAGCCACCTGTGGTGATGATGAGGTGATGGCTCCGTTGATGGCGAGTTTGCCGAAGTCGGTGGGATCATCGCCGGTAAATTCAACGTTGGCATAGCAGGGACCTGCCACAAATGCCTGAAGCATGGTAAGTTGTGCGCGCGATATGCCGGCCGAGCGCGGTATGGATATCTTGGACAGGTCTATCTTGGCCAGAGCAAACGAGAAGAGTGAATTTTTCTTGATATGTGAAGCACAGTCGTTTGCATAGGCGTATGAACCCTCGGGCAAGAAGTTGGAGGGAGTGCCGTCGGTTGCATCGCGATTGATGATGTTAAGGTCAAAATCCTTGGCTGTGCAGTTGAGCGCCATCGACAGGCACAGATTGTCTTGCACCGCTAAGGCGTTGAGCATATTGTCCTCGGTAAGGATGTTGCGCTTCCAGGGGGCGAGAGGGCCGGCGGCGAGCTGCTGAGCCATGGTAGCCACAGCATCGGTGGCTTCGTCGGCATTTGACGCGGGCATCACATATAAATAGTCGTCTTTAACCACAAATCCAAGGCCGTTGCGTGCATCAATGAATATGGAGAGGCTGTCGTTTGACTCTGCGTTGCCATAGTTGTCTTTAAGCGACTTCTCGAGCTCGCCGCGGTCTTTTGAGGCCATTATGATTACCGGGCTTTTCAAAGCCTTGTATTTGGCAACGCCCACAAGGTCGAAGTCCAATCCTTTGATGTCCTTTATTTTCTCAATCTGCGAGTAGCTTTCCTCGTTGAGATATCGGGCCAGGCCTGACAGCGAGGATTCACCGGTGGCTTTTATCAGATCAACAGGTTTGGCAAGCGCCACCGCATCGGCATTGTTGCCTATGGCATCGAGTGGATGGGCTATATCTTTCTTGGTGCATGACGATAATGCTATGATGGCTGCGGCAAACAGCAGGCAGAGGTGTTTGAATTGTGGTTTCAACATATATTTGATCTTTGTTAATCTTGAGAATGTGGCAAAGATACGAATAATATTATAACACCGGGATGGTTTTCTTAAAAAATTTAGTAACTTTGCCAAAAGTATAACCTATAAGATTAGTTATGGACTTCTTATCAGCACGCGTGGAATCGCTGGCAGTGTCGCAGACGCTCGCTATGTCGCAAAAGAGTGGAGAACTCCGCTCACAAGGAATTGATGTAATCAATCTGTCGGTTGGTGAACCCGACTTTCATACCCCCGACCATATAAAAGAGGCCGCCAAACGGGCTATTGATGAAAACTTTAGTTTCTACTCGCCCGTACCGGGCTACATGTCGCTGCGCGAGGCCATAGCAGCCAAACTCAGCCGCGAGAACGGTCTTAACTTCTCGCCGGCCCAGATTGTGGTGGGCAACGGTGCCAAGCAGGCTCTGTGCAATGTGATACTCAGCACCGTGAATCCCGGCGATGAGGTGGTGATTCCCACTCCGGCCTGGGTGAGCTATGTTGAAATGGTAAAACTGGCCGAGGGCAAGAGCGTCACAGTGCCTTCGGGAATAGAATCAAACTTCAAGGTGACTCCGGCTCAGCTCGAAGCCGCTATCACTCCCCGCACCAAGATGATACTGCTGTGCTCGCCCTCCAATCCTACCGGCAGCGTCTACACCCGCGACGAGCTGCAGGCTCTGGTGGATGTGATTGCCAAATATCCCGATGTGATTGTGCTTTCTGACGAGATTTACGAGCATATCAACTATACAGGCGAATTTACCTCGATGGCTTCGTTCCCCGAGATCGCCGACCGCACCGTAATCATCAACGGTGTGTCGAAGGCATACGCCATGACCGGCTGGCGCATAGGCTACTGCGCAGCTCCGCTTGCCATAGCCAAGGCTGTGTCGAAGCTTCAAGGCCAATATACCTCGGGTGCATCGTCCATAGCCCAGAAGGCCGCCGAAGCAGCTTACAACGGTTCGCAGGAATGTGTGGCCGAGATGTGTGCAGCTTTCCGCCGCCGCCGCGACCTGGTGGTGAAGCTCGCCGCCGAGATTCCCGGATTCAAGGTTAACGAGCCCATGGGCGCCTTCTACCTCTTCCCCGAGGTGAGCGATGTACTGGGCAAGAAATTCGGCGACAAGGTGATAGCCACGTCGGGAGACCTTGCCATGTATCTGCTTGAAGAAGCTCACGTGGCCACCGTAGACGGCGCCGCATTCTGCGCACCGGGCTACATCAGGTTCAGCTATGCCACAAGCGACGAAAACCTCACCGAGGCTATGGCCCGAATCAAAGCCGCTGTTGAAAAACTGAAATAATCAATAAATAAAGCATAAAAAATCCCGGCGCCGAAATGCGGTGCCGGGATTTTTTTTGCGTTATGTAATCCTTTCGGAAATTACTTTTCTTCGATGGTTACAGCGCGGTCGAGGGCTACATACTTTTCGCCGAGGTCGCAGAGGTTACCATCGTTTGTGGTAGCTTCGAGCTGAGAAGCGGGAACGCCGTTCTTGATGAGCTTGTCGTAAACACCGTTCACGCGGTTCTGGCGGAGACGCTTGTTGATGGCGTCGGTACCGGTGTAGTTGTCGGCCCAGCCGGTAAGAACGTAGTTGGTGTTGGCGTTGCTCTTCATAACTTCAGCTACAGCACCCAGTACGTTGTTGTCTTCCTTTGTGAGACGGTAAACGCCGATGGGGTAGTAGATAGTGGCGAGGGGAGCCTTGTCAACTTCTTCCTTAACTACAGTAGCAGGACGGTTGAGGCAGTCGCGGAGCTGGCCTTCGAGGTCGGCGATGCGTGCATCGGCGGCAGCGAGACGAGCGCGCAGGGCGTCGCAGTTTTCGGCGGGAGGACAGATGGCAACCATGGGACGGTTCCAGTCGGCCTTGCCAAGACGGTAGGTGAAGCCCAGGTAAGCCTGTACGTCGTAGTAGTTGCGGTTGGCCATAGAAGCGCCTTCAAAGTCGTAAGTACCGTCGAGAGCGCTGAAACGCAGGTCGAGTGACAGGGCGCAGCGCTTGCTCAGGTTAAAGGTGTGGATCATACCTACGCGGAAAGTGAGCACGCGGTCGTGGCAGTTGCCGTAGCCGTCTGATTCACCGTTGGCCTTGTACTGCTTGGTGAGGGTCCAGTAACCACCGCCACCGAGGTAGAGGCTGAGGTCGTAAACGCGGTTGGGGTTGTAACCGCAGAAAAGGTTGGTCATGCTGGCCATGAGGTCGAATACGGGACCAACTTCAATCTGGCGTGTCTTGACGTAGCCGTCGATGGTGTGTTCACCCTTGAGAGCACCGGTACTGCCGGGGTAACCCATACCCTTCATGGGAATCCAGTCAACACCTACGCGGGCACCGAATACCGGTGTGAACCACTTGCCGATATAAAGGTTGGCAGCGGGGCTGAAACGGTCCTGGAAAGAGCGCAGACCATCGTGCTTTGAGAAATATACGTTTGCACCAACCTGACCTGTGATAAACCAGTTATCCCAGAATGAGTTCATGACGTAGCCCTGAGTGGGATCTTCAACGTACTGTACATCCTGTACGTTTACAACTTCTTCCACTACGGTTTCCTGTGCAGCAAGAGTAGGCGCGAAAAACAGAGCGCATAAGCCTGCTAAGAATGTAATTTTCTTCATGAGGAATGATAGTTAATTATATAATTGAATTTTTTATTGATTCTATAATTAGTTGAACGTCTGACTCTTTGAATCTTGTGTTTTTTATCAAATTTTCAGAATCGAGCCGCTAAGTTACGAATAATTCTTGATTTAATAACCGCAATCGTTAAAAAAAGTTTTGAGAATGATTGATTTAGCATACTTTTTTAACATTTGGCGGCTGATTGAAGGAGCCTTTATGCTGTGATATAAAGGAAACGGACTGAGCCTCACTAAAGGCGCAGTCCGTACTTTTACTATTGTGATTTACTTTCGAGCCGGGTCGCAGCTCAGGCCTACTCCGAGCTTTTTGAAAATCTTGTGGTCAACCTCGCCCAGCATCACCGTAGAGTGTACCTGGCAGCCGTTGAGCTGGGGCAGCTGCTCCAGAGCGCGGCGGCAGTTTTCATCGTGAGTGCTGAGTACCGACAGGGCCACGAGCACTTCGTCGGTATGCAGGCGCTGGTTGCGGCTGCGCAGATATTGTATTTTGGTGTGCTGTATAGGCTCTATCATGTGCTGGGGGATGAGCTTCACATCGTGATCAATGCCGGCAAGATGCTTTACGGCATTGAGGATGAGCGCGGCGCTGGGGCCGAGCAGGTCGCTCGAACCGGCGGTTATGATGGTGCCGTCGGCCAGTTCTATGGCCGAAGCGGGGCGTTGGGTCTGTTCGGCGCGCTCGCGGGCGGCAACCACCGGCTTGCGGTAGCTGGTGTCGATTTTGGCCTGTTTGAAGAGCAGGGCTATTTTGGAGACCTCGCTCTCGTTGCCGTCGCCGTGGGCCATGCGGTTGAGGGCGTTGAAGTATCGCAGCACAATCTCGTTTTTCGAAGCCTCGCAGCACACGTCATCGTCGTTTATGCAGAATCCTACCATATTCACACCCATGTCGGTGGGCGATTTATATGGATTCTCGCCATATATGCCTTCAAAGAGGGCGTTGAGAACGGGATAGATTTCGATGTCGCGGTTGTAGTTTATGGCAGTCTTGCCGTATGCCTCCAGATGGAAGGGATCAATCATGTTCACATCGTTGAGGTCGGCGGTAGCGGCTTCGTAAGCTATGTTTACGGGATGTTTCAGCGGGAGGTTCCACACCGGGAAAGTCTCGAATTTGGCATATCCGGCCTCAATGCCGCGCTTGTGTTCGTTGTAGAGCTGGCTCAGACACACAGCCATTTTGCCGCTGCCGGGGCCCGGAGCTGTAACAATCACCAGCGGACGGGTGGTCTCGATATAATCATTTTTGCCGAAACCTTCGTCAGAGTCAATGAGGTCTACGTTGGTGGGATATCCCTCGATGGTGTAGTGGCAGTAAGTGGCTATGTCGAGGCGGTGGAGCTTCTTGCGGAAAGCGTCGGCGCTGCTTTGTCCGTTGTAATGTGTTATCACGACGGAGCTGACAAGGAAGCCGCGTTTTGAGAATTCCTCGCGCAGGCGCAGCACGTCCATGTCGTATGTTATACCGAGGTCGTTCCTGATTTTGTTTCGCTCGATGTCGCGGGCCGAGATTACAATCACGATTTCGGCATGGTCGCTGAGCTGGCTGAGCATCCTGAGCTTACTGTCGGGCTGGAATCCCGGTAGTACACGGCTGGCATGATAGTCGTCGAAGAGCTTTCCTCCGAGTTCGAGATAGAGTTTGTTGCCAAATTTAGCTATTCTTTCCTTAATGTGTTCGCTCTGTATCCGGAGATACTTCTCATTGTCAAATCCGTATTTCATAACGGCTGCAAAGTTACGAAAAAATCTTCATAAAAGGGTCTGCAACGAGCGGTTGTTTTTTATCATTCCCCAATAAGACGAATTGCCGTAAAAAAATTACGGAATCTCAAGAAAAAATTGTATATTTGCAGAAATCAAACTAAATAGGAATGTTAACATCGTTTGCTGTCAAGAATTATAGAGGCTTTGCCGAGCGTATTTGCTGGAATCTGACAAGTCCAAGCAATTACACTTTCAACACCTATGCAATAAAAGATGGGGTCATCAAAAATGGTATTATTTATGGCCCTAACGGCTCCGGTAAATCAAATTTTGCTTTGGCTATATTCGATATTGAGAACCATCTGTCTCAAAAGTGGAAGAAGCCTGACTATTACTCGAATTTTGCTACAGCAGGACATGACGATGATCCTGTTGAGTTTGAGTACAGTTTCCGCTTCTGCCTTGACATCGTGGAATATTCTTATAAGAAAGATAAGGATGGCAAACTGATAGCAGAGAAACTCTCGGTCAATGGTAATCTTGTCTTTGATAACAATGGAAAGGAACTGATTATCTCCAATGAATTCCCTATGGATTCCATTGCCAAAGATAAACTTCAGAATAATGTGAACGGGTTATCCTTGGTCAACTTCCTCACGGCAACTTATCCATTGCCTGAAAAACATTATCTGCTTGAACTTAAAAAATTCTCAGACACGATGCTTTGGTTCAAGAGTCTTGACAAACGCGAGTTTATAGGGCTGGAAACGAATGCGTCTTTTCTTGAGGAAGAGATTATCAAGCTCGGTCTTGTTGATGATTTCAAAGAATTTCTATATAATGTGAGCGGACAGGAATTTGAATTTTCCAAGCCTTCAGATGGTGACAAAATTCTGAAATGTGTAATTAACGGGGCTCAGATACCGTTCAGCCGTATCGCTTCTACCGGAACTGTATCATTGCAGGTTTTGTACATCTGGTTGAAGAAGATGGGGCGTGCGTCTTTTGTATTTATTGATGAGTTTGATGCTTTCTATCATTTCAGGTTGGCGTATGAAGTGTGCAGAAAACTGTTTGAACTTCCGTGTCAGATATTCCTGTCATCCCACAATACATATCTCATGACTAATGATTTGCTTCGTCCCGATTGCAATTTCATTCTTGATCATAATGTAATTAAGCCGTTGTGTGACTGCACCGACAAGGAACTGAGATTCGGCCATAATATAGAAAAGCTCTTCAGGGCTAATGCTTTCTCTGCCGTATGATATTGTTTGTATTTGAAGGTGAGCGCAGAGAGCCAATGCTCTTCAAGTCAATCGAGCATCTGTTTTTTCCATCATCGCATGAGAACATAGTATGCTCTTTTGGCAACAATATCTATGAACTCTACCGTCAGATGCAAGCACTGGGCGATGGTGCTGACATAACAGGTGTACTGAAAGAAAACGCTGCAATATCTGAGGATTATGATATGTCGGATTTTTCGGATGTGTTCCTCTTCTTTGACCTTGATATCCACAATGAGAATCAACCGTCACAGGTGAGCATCGCCCAGATATCTGAGATGCTGTCTTACTTTGACAATGAGACAGAGACCGGAAAACTGTTCATAAATTATCCCATGATAGAATCAATCTATCATACAGGCAAACTTCCTGATAATGACTATTGGAGATATTCTGTGGCTATATCTGATTGCTCAGAATACAAGAGGATAGCACGGGACTTTCCGCCATATTCAAACCTTGACCATTTATGTGTCACTGAAAGAAACCTGAAACGGGATGATATGGTAAGGCGAATCAGAATGAATTGGATTCATCTTGTCGGAATGAACATACAAAAGGCAAATCTGCTATGTGTGGGTAAACATGAGCTGCCCGCTAAAAAAGAAGATATAAATCAGTATGATATCTTCTCCGCTCAATGCCGCGACTATATAACGTCACACCGCGAGATCTCGGTATTGAATGCTTTTCCATTGTTCCTTTACGAGTACTTCAAACCGGAGGTATTCATGTTGGACTGACATTCTTCATGAGATTCGCGGCGTTAGTAGTGTCGTCTTACCCGTTCTTATACAGCATTGCCGATGCCTGGGCGGCGATGCCCTTGGCGCGTCCGGTGAAGCCGAGATGTTCGGTGGTTGTGGCTTTGACTGAAACACAGTCTATTGGCAGCTTGAGGTCGTCGGCCACGTTTTGTCTCATCTGTGGTATGTGGGGCAGCATCTTGGGGGCTTGTGCTATGATGGTGATGTCGACGTTTACCGGCTCAAAGCCATTGGTGCGTATTATATCGAGCGCACCGCGCAGCAGGCGTCGCGAGTCGGCGCCTTCCCACTTGGGGTCGGTATCGGGAAAGTGCTTTCCTATGTCGCCCAGGGCTGCGGCGCCCAGCAGGGCATCGGTGAGCGCGTGCAAGGCTACATCGGCATCTGAATGGCCCAGCAAGCCTGTTGAATGAGGTATCTCTACACCGCAGATTATACATTTGCGGCCTTCTACAAGGCGGTGAACATCAAATCCGGTGCCTATTCTGTATGGATGATTCATGATATACATTTATAATTTTTGCAAAAGTACATAAAAGTCGCGATTTTTTATGTAATTTTGCTCTATAAACAACGTCTTACTGAAAAGATACATGGAAGAGAAGAAACTATTCTTGCTTGATGCATACGCACTCATATACAGGGCCTATTACGCTTTGATACGCTCGCCCCGCTTTACCACCAAAGGCTTCAATACCTCGGCGATATTCGGTTTTTGCAATACTTTGGATGAGGTGCTCAAGAAGGAGAATCCGGGCTATATAGCCGTATGCTTCGACCCGGCAGGAGGGCACACCTTCCGCCACGACGCATACCCCGAGTACAAGGCTCAGCGCGACAAGCAGCCCGAGGATATAACTCTTGCCATTCCTTATATCAAACGTATACTTGCCGCATATCGCATACCGGTGGTTGAGGTGCCGGGCTTTGAGGCTGATGATGTGATAGGCACTCTGAGCCGTATGGCGCAGAACGATGGTTTCACCACTTACATGATGACTCCCGACAAGGACTATGGACAGCTGGTTACGCCCCATGTGCTGATGTACCGTCCTTCGCTCGGTGGCAAGGGCTTCGAAATACGCGGTCCCGAACAGGTGTGCGAACGCTACGGCATAAGCTCGCCTCAGCAGGTGATAGATCTGCTTGCCCTCGAGGGTGACGCCAGCGATAATGTGCCCGGATGTCCCGGTGTGGGTGAGAAGACTGCAGCCAAGCTCATTAACGAGTGGGGATCGGTGGAAAATCTTCTCGATAATACTGACAAGTTGAAGGGCGCATTGAAAACTAAGGTCGAGGGAAATGTGGAGAAGATAAGGTTCTCCAAATTCCTGGTGACGATCAAGACTGATGTGCCACTTGATATAAAGCCCGAACAGCTCAGGCGTGTAGAGCCCGATGTGGATGAGCTGGTGAAGATATTCAACGAACTCGAATTCAAGACTCTCGTATCAAGGCTCGCACCCACTGCAGCAGCTGCCCCCGTTCCTGCACAGGCGGCACAGCCTCAGCAGATGTCGCTGTTTGACGATGTTCCGGAGGATCAGGCTGCATCAAGTCCTGCCGAGGCCGCTGCGGCGCTTGAATGTGTTGTCTTGAATACCCCGGCCGATATTGCGAGATTTCTTAACGAAGTAATATCTTCAGACAAGGAAATAGGTGTGAGTGTTGAAGCCGCCGGCGAGGATGCCATGAGCGCGCGAATCCTCGGCCTTGGCATAGCGCGACCTGAGGGAGGCAAATGCGCATACGTGGTGTTCCCTGATTTTGAATCGGAGCGCCAGGAGATATACACACTTCTTGAACCTTTGTTCTCCAATCCCGCACTTATGCCGGTGAGCCACGATGTGAAGCGTGATATGGTGTTGCTGCACCGTGCCGGCATTGCATGGACCGCACCCTATTTTGACACCTCGGTATCGCATTATCTGCTCTCGCCCGAGATGAAGCACGATCTGCCAACGGTGGCATACGCTTACCTTGGCTACAAGACCGGTGACTACGAGCTAACCGCTACCGAACGCAAGAAGGTGGCGTTTGCATCGCCCGATGAGGCTGCCGAGGCCGTGTGCGAGCGTGCGGCCATATCGCTGCGCCTGAAGCCCTTGCTCGAAAAACAGCTTATGGATGACAAATTGATGGCGCTGTATACCGAAATAGAATCGCCGTTTATCCCCGTTCTGGCCTCAATGGAGTGGGAGGGCGTGCGCATTGATGTAAGGGCGCTGCGCGAGATGTCGGCCAAACTTACCGCCAAACTCAACAAGCTCGAAAACGAGGTGTATGAGATGGCCGGATGCACCTTTAATATCGGTTCGCCGATGCAGGTGGGCGAGGTGCTGTTTGAAAAGTTGAAAATAGATCCGTCGGCCAAGCGCACCAAACGCGGCTCGTGGAGTACCACCGAAGAAATCCTCGACAAATACGCCAAGGAGCATCCCATAGTGAAGCTGATACTCGACATACGCGGTCTTAAGAAACTGTTGGCTACTTATATAGATGCACTTCCTAAACTCATCAATCCGGCTACGGGCAAAATACATACCACATTCAATCAGATAGTGACTGCCACGGGTCGAATATCATCTACCAATCCAAATCTTCAGAATATACCAATCCGTACTGACGACGGCCGCGAGATACGCCGTGCATTCATCTCTGACCCGGGCGACCTGCTGCTCTCAGCCGACTATTCGCAGATAGAGCTGCGTCTGATTGCCGATATAAGCGGCGACCCTGATATGCTTGCGGCATTCAACGAAGGCCTTGATATCCATCGTGCTACCGCGGCCAAAATCTATCATCTGCCCCTCGATGAGGTGAGCGACAACCAGCGCCGCAACGCCAAAACCGCCAATTTCGGTATTATCTACGGCATTTCGGCATTCGGCCTGTCAGAGCGCCTTGGAATACCGCGCGCCGAGGCCAAGCAGCTCATCGACGGCTATATGGCCACATATCCCGGTGTGAAACAGTATATGCAGGAATGTATAGAGGATGCGCGTACCAAGGGATATGTGACAACCATCTGCGGGCGCAAACGCTTCTTACCCGAAATCAACTCGCGCAACGCCGCCCTGCGCGGGTATGCCGAGCGCAACGCCGTGAATGCCCCGGTGCAAGGTTCTGCCGCCGATATTATCAAGAAAGCCATGATTGATGTGGATGCCGAGATACGCCGACGAGGCTTGAAGTCGCGTATGATTATCCAGGTGCACGACGAACTCGTATTCAATGTAAAGGCCGACGAACTGGCCGAAATGCAGGCGCTTGTGGCCGACAAGATGGAACATGCCTACAGCGGCAAGGTACGACTGGAGGTAAGCAGCGGCGTGGGACTCAATTGGCTTGAGGCTCATTGACCGCAGTAGGTTCGGTGCTTATGGTCTGAAGCATGGGCCACTGCAGTTGATGCTTGCCCTTCTTCAGCCCTATGGCATCGTTGGGACACGAGGCCATGCAGTCAAAGCATACCACGCAGCGCGATACGTCGATAGTATGCGACGATGGATTGATGCACTGGGCCTTGCATCGGGCGGTGCATAGCCCGCAGCCCACGCATTTGTCGGTATTGATGTCAACCTGATATACGGCCAGCCGCGAGAACGCGCCCAATACAGTGCCTACCGGACACAGAGTGTTGCACAGCAGCCTGCCGCGACTGATGGCTATGGCAGCCACTACAATAAACGATATAACTGCAAATACAAGCGATAGCATGCTCACTGCCGCTGCCTTGCCAAATGGCGAGCTCGCCGCCTTCACTATTCTCTCAAAGGTAGCCGAGGGGCTGAGCGCAGCCACCACACTGCCTATGCCGAGAAAAGCGGCCAAAACTATTATAAGTACAAAAAGCCACCTCAGTCGCGGCTTGCCCTCGGTGTAGAAAAATCCGTTTTTACGATTTCGCAGGCGTATGAGGCAATCTTGCAGCGTGCCCAACGGGCAGGCTGTGGAGCAGTATATACGCCCGAAAAATGCAGTGACAGCGCTCCACATCAATATCCATACACCTGTACCCGCAAGCACCGCAGGCACTAACTGCCAGCTGTCCAAAAAGGTATGATAACCCAAGGCGATAGTCACGGCCATAACAACCATAACCACCACGCTCACCGCAATACGGAGCCACCTTAGCCTCTTATATCCTTTGTGCGAAATCATGAATGCGAAATTACAACAAAAATACCAATATTCAAACAACCGGGGCAGAGTAAAAAAAATGTTGACATAAGAACCCCCCGTAAAATATTATGTTAGAAGCATATCAATGTCGTTAATTCCAAAAAAACTTATTAACTTTGTGGATAAGGAATAGTAGGACTCAAACGCTGCATGATTACCTCTAACTTAAGGATATTATGGAAATAATCAAGAATACACCTGTTGAAAGCGTGTATACGCCAAAAGCGTATCGGGGGTTCGAATCCCCCTCACTCCGCTAAGTAACACGTTATAAATCAGCACGATTTAAGCGTGTTACTTTTGTTTTTAGCCTCGACAAGTGACTTAAAAAAAAGCCTTCCGATACCGAAAGTTGACGGAAATTGCCGAAGTTTACCGAGGTTTACTTGCGCATCACTTGCGCAAGTTGCGCAAGTAGATGTTGCAAGTCCGATTCCAGAGCGGTATCGTAGGAAAATTTTTAAGCCTATGGCAACAACAAAATTTTACCTCGACTGCCGTCGAGCCTCGGAGAAGACCCACAATCTCCGCATCAACATCTGCCAGCACACAAAAACTGCGGCCTACCCTCTCGGGATAAAACTCGAAAGGCACCAGTGGGAACCCAAAACACTCTCGATAATCAATCACCCCGAGGCGAAGTTTTGGAATAACTACATCAACAAGCGTAAGGTCGAGATTGACACTCTTATTCTAAAATTAGAGGACGAGGACGCGCAAAAATTGGCGGCGATGTCTGCAACGGAGATACGCGACTATTTAGTAAGCAAACTTTCTCCGGCAGACACTCCAAAGAAAGTGCAGAAGCCGAAAGAAGACCCGAACACATTCTTAAAGTGGTTTGACCGCTTCACAGCCCGAAAGTCGGGTCGCACTAACGACATCTATACCGCCACGCGCAATCGCCTTGTAGCTTGGCTCGGAGAAGAAAAACTCGGCAAAGTCAAATTCGAGGACATCAAGATTTCGTGGTTGGAGGACTTCGAGGATTTTCTCTCGCAGACAGCCGGAGTTAACGCCAACGCCATACACTTCCGCAATATCCGTGCCGTTGTAAACTACGCTATCGACAACGAGGTAACAAGCTACTACGCATTTCGCCGCTTCAAAATCAAGTCCGAGAAAACACGCAAGCGCAATTTCGACATCGACACTCTGCGCCGTATCTTCAAGCACACCTGCGATGAAGAGTGGCAGCAAAAATACCTTGACTTCTTCAAGCTCTCCTTTATGCTAATCGGTATAAATGTTGTTGACCTCTGCGGCTTGAAGAAGATTACACAGGGGCGTGTCGAATACCTCCGCGCAAAAACACATCGACCCTACTCTATTAAGGTGGAGAAAGAGGCACGGGAGATAATCGACCGTTACGCCGGAAAGGAGTTGCTTGTCAACTTCTGCGAGAGCTATGCAAACTACCGCCATTTCTACAACAATCTATGCAAGGGATTGAAAGAAATAAAAGGTCAGCTCGAACTCGAAGAACTCACAACTTATTGGGCGCGGCACTCCTGGGCTACAATAGCCCGTAAGTTGGGAGTAAGCAAAGATACAATCGCTCTCGCCCTCGGTCACGGAAGCCACGATGTGACCGACATTTATATCGAATACGATATGAAAGAGGTCGATGAGGCTAACCGCAAAGTCCTCGATTACGTCCTCTACGGAGGCGTAAAAAGCGAGGCTCCGGCAAAGAAAAAGCGTGGCCGTCCGAGGAAGAACGCCACGCCGGAGGTTGCCGCTTAATCCTTGACGGGGTAAAAGATGCCTTTGAGTAACTGCGACATTCCATTTTCGGAGAATGTCGCGGTTATTTTTTCGCAGATGTAGCGTTTGCCACGGATAAGGAACAGGGAGCGCACATCGGGGATTGTATTGGCGAGGAACTTAAAGGTAGTCTTCATCTTCGGCTCGACGGTGTGGAACACTTTGCTGCGGCGTGTGAGGCGGTTGTTGATGCGCAGGGAGAAGTGGACGTATGCAAAGTTGCTCCAATCGTCGGCAATGGCTATGTCCTCGACATTCGGGTAAGGGAGGTGATTGCCGACAAAGTGATTGGCGCCGTCGTACCAGCCCACATATATGCGGTCGTAATATTCCGATTTCTTCTCTTTCTCACCTGCGGCGAGTGTCGAGTCGGAGATTGTTTTGAGAAAGGGGTGGTCGCTGTCGTCCTCGCTCGTTGTGTCGGTGTCCTCGTCGTAGCCGGAGAAAGAGAGGAACAGCACACGTCCATACTTTTCCTCGGTATCGTCTATCCACGCCGGAACAAACTCTATTTCCTCGCTGTCGGCATCTTCTTCGGGGTTCACTATGCGGCCTCCAAAGAGATTTACTGGTTGCAGACGGCAGGTATAGAGGTAATAAATCCGTATCAGCCCCGGGGAAAAGTCAATCTTCCGCTCGCGGCTAATGGTGCGTATCAGGAAGTAGGCGTCGCAGTCCTCGGCATAGAGCAGCTTGTCGATTTGGGCGTTGCGTCCGCGCTGCCCTCTCCAAGTGCGATAACCGCGATTGGCAGCAAGCAGCTCCGACATCGTCTTGTAGCGCACCACACGGTTCTGCCACCCCTCGATAAACCAGTCGCAGCTGTAATACTTCCACATTTCGTGGTCGCAGTCCTTATATACAAGGTTCTTCGCCTCGGAGTAGTCGCAGTCTTCTTCCTCGACCTTTACCTCGGTGGAGTGTTGCTCCACCACGTCGGCGATGCAGACGGTCGGCTTGTCTGCAAGCACCTCGTGGGTAAAGGCGAAAGTGATGCGCTTGCCCCGGTGGTCGAAGTCGAACTCTCCCCCTAAAAACAGCTCCAACTTCTCGAAATATTCCTCGACCGTCCAGTGCGGCAGGGCGTTTGCGAAGCCCGGCATATACCACGCATGAGGAAGAGCGTTGCAGATAAGGAGGTATTTGTATTCCTCGTGTTCCTCCCATTTCGAGAAGTCGGGTGTGTAGCCCACGGCCTCGCAGATTTTCCGTGTGATGTGCAGCAGATACGGTTGCCACGACAGCCCCGTGGTCTTCTCTTTGTTCCATTCAAAATGCCCTCTGCCCTGCACGGCATCATCTACGACATATTCGGCGAGATTTTGGATATTGCCGGAATAGTCGTTGACCCACGGCAGAGCCACGCATCGGTCGGAGTTTGAGGCCGGGTGCCAGGCGTTGGAGGGCGTTATCTGCGAGGTCGAGGTTGTCGGGGGTGCGCCGAGGTCGAGTTCGTTTATATACACCTTGTCGAAAGTCTTGTCGAAGTTCTGCTCGGAGCGCCCCTCCAAGAATTGCGTCTTGACCTCGGCCTCGGATATTTCGGTAATGGTGATAGAGCCGAACTTGTAGAAGCCGCGGTCGCGTATCTCGCAGTCGAAAATCACCTTTTGCGCCGCCACATCGGCACGGTTGATGTGGCCGAAGATTGCAAGGTTCTCCGGGCAGTCTTTGAGCGGAAAGGTGATTGTCAGCGTATAGCCGTCGCTGCCGCTGAACATACGGTTTTCGGAAACATACTCAAACGAAGTGCCTTGCTTCAAGGCCGCGAGCCTGTTGTTGACGTAGATTTGCATTATCGTTTTGATTTGGGTGATTTGTTCTTCATCAGTCGGTCGTATTCCTCCTGTGCCTTTTGTATGCCGTGATCGCCGCTGACGGTGTTCACGGTCACAAAAGGTTCGTTGAGCCGGGCATCGAGGCGGTCGAGTACGGCCACAATTCTGCCGTCGGTCGCCGGGGCTTCCTGGGTGTAGGTGTTGTTCACTACGGTTTGAGGTGCTGACTGCTGCGCCGCGATAACCGCCGGTGCGGTTATTGTCCTCGACACATCGGCAGCTGTGATAGAGCCGATTGTGTTGGTACGCTGCGCATAGTCCAGAGCCTCCAACAAAGGGCGGGTTCGGGGATTATTGACAAGTCGCTGCGAGGCGACCCATTCCCCTTTGTGAACGACACCTGCTTCCTCGTACTTGCCACCGGGAGGTGTGAAGCCACCCTCGGCATAGCCCTGCGCCTCGGAAGCCTGTTGCTGCTTCTTGATAGTGGCGATTTGGATAGCACCTGCGGCCACGGCCATAGCCGCCGCGATAGGTGCGAGGATATAGCCGATTACGGGCACCTGTGCCGCCGAGCCGTAAGCGTTCAGGGCGTTGGTGGCAGTCTGCGCCACGGCCTGTATCACCTGCATTGCGAACTGCTTGCGCGATGCGTCGGACTTAATTTTGGCTATCTCCTTTTCCTTGTCTTTCTCGGCTTTCTTGACCTTGTAGGAGTTGCCCTCGGCAAGCTCAATCTCGCGGTCGTACTTCTTTTCAGCCTTTGCGACTTCAAGGTCGGCCTCGGCTTGCATATACTCCGACATCTGCTGCATACCTGCGGCCATAACAGCGAACACCGATTGGGCGAGAGCGGCAACGCGAGTGGCCCAGTTGCCGCCGTCTTCCTCGGTGGCATCAAAGAAATTCTTCCACGCCTCGTAAATGTCGAGAAGTTGGTTTGTCTGCGTCGAGCCGAACTTGCGGACGGCATCGAGCGACTTCTTGTTGTATGCCCTCTCGATACGCTCTTTTGCGTCCTCGTACTGCTTCTTGTCGAGTATTCCCTGGTCGTAGAGCGACTTCACCACATCGAGGTCGCGCTTCATCGCCACGGCCTGACGGTCGGCAGATCCCTCCGAGGGCTTTGCCGACTCCGGCAGGTATTCACCGGCATACTTCTTTTTCAAGTCGCGCTGCGCTTGCAGATACTCCATGTAAGAGATAAGCCCCCGGTCGTATGCTTCGAGCAACAAGTCCATTTCAAGGGCATAGCGTTGCCCGGCCTCGCGGTATTCATACTGCTTGCGCCATTCTGCCACACGCTGGGCGAGCAATTTCTGACGGCGCAACTGCTCCGCAGCCTCGGCCTGTTCAATCTGCACCTTGTAGCTGTGCCATTCCTCCGAAGCCTCGTTATAGGCGGCTTGCATCTGTTTGAGGTACTTGATGCGTATATCGAAAAGCCGCTGCTGCAAGGCTTCCTCCTTTTGGTACAGCTCACTGCCGGGCGTGTAAAAATCCATTTGCGCGTCCGTTTCCTCGGTCTGCTGCATACGCTTTGCCTCGTCGACTTTGAGGGCGGCGTTGCGTTTGAGCCAAGCGGCCTGCATTTCCTCTTTCTTTTTGAGCAGTTCCTGATAATCCTCGTCCTCGGTGAGGTTGAAGCGTTGATAGACAGCCTCGCGGTCTTCGTAATACTTTACTTCGAGATTGTATTTGTCGAGAAGGAATTGCGACCACGGCTTCAACCCTGCGGAATAGTCGGAGATATTCTGCGCCGCAGCCGCCTCCCAGTCGCCCTTGGTGTCGTTGAGGGCATCGCGGAAGTCCTTACGGGCCTTGACCTGCGCCCTGCGCTCGGCGGCTTCCCTCGCCTTTCGGTCTTTCTCCGACTCGTAGGGGGTGAAGTCGTCGAGGTTGAAGTCGGGATTACCGCCCACAACCTCCGGCGTCGGGCTTTCGAGCACCGACAGCCGGGCGCGTGCCTCGTCGAGGAAGTCGCGCAGCTCCGCTGCCGACACATCGCGCACCGTGGGGTTAGGTTCGTTCAGCCCGAGAATAATGCGCCCTCCGCGGTTGCCATCGACATTCGCCTCGTTGTCACGGATAAAGCGGCGCAGTTCCGCCTCGGTATATGTGGCGAGCGGATTGCCGTTGCGCTCAATATCCTTGATTTCCTCCATAGTGACATTATACTCGGTCTGCCCGGCTATCATTTCATTCACGATGTTCACAGGGTGCGTCGCCATACCTTTCTGCTGCCAAGTGTTGCCCTTGATTGCTTGCAGCTCGTTCACAAGGTCTTGCGAGAGTGTGCCCGTGGTCTGCAACTGGTACACCACCTGATTTGTGATGCGGACGGCGTCGCGCAGGGATTTGCCCTCGTCGATAAGCGACTCCTGCAACTTCTTCGCCCACTCCTTGAAAGAGTCGCGGTAAGTTTCGTCGGCGGTTTCACGGGCAACCTGTATCGACCGCTCCCGGGCGGCGATACGGGCAGCGGCGGCAAGGCGTTTGTACGCTTCGGCAAGGTTCGTGATTTCTCCGCGCTCGTCGATAAGCCCTTTGAGATATTTGCCGTACTGCTTGATGATTTCGTCCTTGACCTCCTTGTACGCCTTTGTGCCTTTCTTGGCCGCTTCGAGCCGCCCCATGAGCGTGTCTATGGTCTTCATTTCCTTGTGCAGCTCCTCCGAGAAATTGGCGGCGGTGTTCCTGGCCTCGCGCATCTTCCTGGTGTATTCCGAAGTGCGGTCGCACAACGCCTTGATAGCTATTGCGACAGCGGCGAGCACCGAAAGGATCAGCCCGAAAGGGTTGGCCTTTACCACGGTGTTGAGTATGCGCATGGCGTGTGTGGCCGCGCCCACGCCATGCGTGAAAGCGATAACGGCGATACGCCCGAGGATAATTGCCGTGCGGTATGCCACCATAGCGGCCTTGCCGATGCCGACAACGGCGTTCCACGCCACAGTGGCCGTCTTGACAAGCACAATCCACCCGTAATAGGCTGCGATGACTGTAACGACATTGGCGATAGCCTTGCGGTGGGCTATGATGAACGACACAAGGGTGTTGAGCACACGGAGGAACACCGACGATGAAGTATATATGTGCTTCATCAGCGGATAGAGTTTTTCTCCGAGTTCGATTGCAAGCTCCGACACACGCTTACGCGCCTTGTCGATAGATGCTTGCACGGTGTTGTTGAAAATGGCATACTCGTTGGAGGCCGATGTGCCCTCGCGGAACGCTTCGGCAGCCTCGCCCATTTGCCAACGGAGGAAGTCGAGGTGGGAGGAAAGGTTGGAGAGCACCGACGACACACGGGCGCCGTCGAGTCCGAGGTCTTGGAACAGCGGCGACAGGACGGCCAGAGCCTTGTCCTCGCCCAGTTTGCCGAGGGCTTCGAGGAACATCATCACGCCCTGCGTGGTGCTTTTATTGAGCGTTTCAATAAAAGAGTTGGTTTCCAGCCCTACCTTTTTCGCCATTTCGGCAGGTTTCTTGAACAGCTCCATAATGGTACGCTGCAATGCCGTGGCCGACATTTCCACCTTTTGGCCGTGCGCGTCGAGCGTCGCGGCAAAAGCCATAATCTCGGGGATAGTCATTTTGGCGGTCGAGCCGATACCGGCCATACGCTGCGCGAACTCCACGATAAAAGGCTTGGCGGCGGTGCAGTTCTGCGACAGGTGGTTGACCGTCGAGCCGATTTTTAGCATCGAGTCACGCACACCATACATCTGCTCCATTCCGAAGATGTTAGACAGCTTGGCAATGGTCTGCGTGGCACCCTCTCCGAGGTCGACGAGCGCCACGTTGATAATCGACGCGGCCTCGACATACTCGCGGACGGAGGCGACAGTATTGTAGCCGAGTCGTCCGCCCTCCTGGGCGAGCAGGTTCAGCTGCTCCCGGGCAAGACGGGTGTCCATGCCTTTGAAGATCTCGTTGAGTTCTTCAACCTCGGCGGCAGTCATACGGGTGTACTTAATGGTGTTAGCCATAGTTTCCTCAATGTCCGAATACGACTGCACCGCCTTACGTCCGGCCATAATAAGCCCCGTGACGGCGGCGGCAACGGCTATTATGGCTGTCTGCGCCGAGTTGAGCCACCCGTTGAAGCGTTGCCAAAGGGTCTTTTGCGTGGCGAGAGTTGCGTTTACCTTTTGGAGTTCAGCTTTGAGCATACGGATTTTAGCGACGTGCGCGTCCCAAGCGGCGGTGCCTCGCTGCAATCCGTTGAGTTGCTGTTGTAGTTGGCGCAGGGCTGTGTTTAGCTGCTTTGGAGTGGCCTTGTTGAGCCGCAGTAGCACCTGCTCGGCAGTCGAGGCGGTGCCTTTCAACTGCTCCATAGCCTTACGGGTGGAGTTCAGCTCGCGCTGCAACTTCTTCATCGTGGCCTTGTCACCTGCGACGGCGGCTTTCGCTATCCCGTTTTCCAGACGCTTTGCGTCCTTTTCGAGCTGGGATAGCATCTTTTGGGCTTGTTTGCCGTTGACGGTGAGTATTACGTTGGCGGAGGTGGAATAATTTGCCATTTGAAAACTGAAATTGGAGTTGTACCTGCAAATTTCAGCCGTCTTTATCGAGGGCGAAAAGACGGTAAAAGGCTTATATTCCGCTGAAAAAAGGGAGAGGTGTCGGAGTAGGAACGCCCTCTGACGGAAGGGTGCCGGGAGGGAAAATCCCGGCTTGCACTCTCAATGGGCGGCTATGCCGGTCGGGCCCCGTTGAGAGTGCCTTAAAGAGTTGACATTTAGGCAACTCGGCCGCAATTTCAGGGGTCACGCTGCAAACTTATTCCAGTTTGTAGTGGGTTGAAATTGCTAACGAGTGAAGAATGAGCGAGTTGGGGGTTACGGGGGCTTGCCCCCGTAGTGGCTTTGCACACCCCCCACCGCCCTGCCGCTTCTTTTCGGCTCGCCCTTGTCGCTCCGTGCGGAATATGCAGAGCCGCCCCCACGGAGGGAGGGCATCGGGCGGTCAATGGCTTGCGTGTGTGTCAAAATCCGCAGGGTGGATTTTGATGCACTCGCAAGCAACCGCTCTCCCTCGGCGCGGATTTATCAAGGCGAGGGGTTGAATGACGGCGATGTGCGGTGAGGACGATGCGGCGCGACACGGAGGTGCAGGGTCAAAGTAGCGGAGGGAACTCGGCGTGGTCAGTCGAAGTAGCCGCGCTCCCCCCGACGCAGGAGAACACTTTTCGACGCAGCGCAGGGCACCGAGCACGGGGCGATATGTGTGTGGGGGTGGCGTGGCGTTCACCTCGACCGACAAAACGCGGAGCGAGTGTAGAGGTTGACACTGGGCCTTAGTGGAGTCTGTGCATCGGCTGTCCGCACATCGGGGCCTGGGGTGGGGTCGCGTCGCAGACGATGTTCGGGAACCGGGAATTGGGGATTGGGAATTGGTGCGCCTGTTCCAAATCCCAAATTCCTAATTCCTTGATTGGGTGGGTGGAGCGTGGCGTTTGTGCGGCTGCTGCGTCGGGCGGAAGTCGGAGAGCCACGGCTCGGCATCGGCGGCTCGGAACAGCAAGGGGTGGTTGCCGGTCAGTCCGCGACGCAGACGCGCACGCCACCGCGAGGCAAGGAGCGGTGGCGTGAAAGAAGCGGCGGCGTTTCGAATTGAGAAGTTTGTCGTGGCCGTCGCAGATCCGCAACTCCCGACAACCGACGGCTCTGCCGGAGGTGTCGGGGAAAAGTTGCGGTCAAGAGGGAGGCGGCAATCTTCGTGCCGGCAACCGCCCCGGTCGCTATTCATAAGCGCAACTTGTGGAGCCTATGAACAGCGATGCTCGGAGTTGACGATGACTGGTGCTGTGGCTTGGAGAATGGAGAACGTACGGTGCGATGCCGGGGCGCGCCACGCTCCGGGTGGGTCAATGATGCCGTCCCCTACATCTGCCCCCTGCGGCGTTCAATCCTCTCTGCCCTGCAAGGGCGTTGCCCCGTGTGTCCGTCAGTCCGCTTTGGGTGGGGAGGAAGGTGGCGTGGCGGCTGCTGTGCCAATGAGGGAGGGAGCGCGACGGATAGACCTTCGGGAAGCCGGAAAACAAGCAAGGTGGCGGACGGTTGTAGCGAGCATCGCCACAGCCGAGAAAGTTTTTGAAAGGAGGTGCGGACATCGCGCACGCCACCGTGAGTTTAGGAGCGGTGGCGTGATGGAAGCGAGGGCAAGCCGGAGAGATAAATCTTTCGTTCCGCCAACCGCAGCGGTCGCAGTTTACAGGGAGGTACGACCCGTGAACTGCGATGTTCGGGCTTTCAAAGGTCAGATACGCAAGCGAGTGAGTGAGGCCGGTTCATAAGTAGCCGCCGCGCCACCTGACGGGTCGGGGTCAATAAGGACGGGCACGATAAACAAAACGAGCCACCCTCACGGGCAACTCGCTTGCTATCTATGAAAAAACTTACTCTTGGGGTATGGGGATTAGCGTTTTCGGAGGAAAAGCCATATAAGGACGGCTGCGGTCAGGAGGGCTGCTACGGATATTATCGTGCCGTCGGGCGGATTGTATAGGCGTGTGGTGGCGGTGTGCTCGGTTGATGCCTCGACTGCCGCTTGCCTGTATCTTACCGTATCGAGGCTGTTGTAGGCTTCAACGCTATCCCGATGCTCACGCCGCCGGTCTATCACACGCCCTTTTATGGCTTTGAGCCGGATAATCTCGGGTGCCTCGGCGTATTGAACGGGTCGCTCGATTTCGATTTTCAGGGTGTCGAAGCTAAAATCGAAATGTCTTATGGCGGAGTCTATCACCGCCGTTGTGCGGTGATGCTCACTGTGGGCGAGCGAGTCGGTGGCGAGCGATTTATCAGTGACGATGTTTTTGTTGGTCTTGCAGCCGCAAAGTATGAGGATTGGGAACAGGTAAATGGGAATTGACCGCAGCCAATCAATCCTCAATCTCCAATTACCGTTTGCCTTTATAGTGCGCATAGGTCGGTGTCGTTTTTTACGATGAATGAGGGGCAAGCCTTGTTTGCGAACTCGTTGTGGCCGTGGAGGGTGGCCGAGGGGTAGCGGCCTTTCAGCTCTTTGCAGAGCCGGATAATGGCGGCACGTTGCTCCGGGGTGCGTGTGTCTTTGCCTTGGTTGGCCCAGTTCTTGACACTGCGCGGAGGGCAACCGCCGCAGTAGCACACTCCTATTGAGTGGGAGTTTTGGCCGGTGGTGTGCGCCCCGATTTTGGCCTCGTCGCGCCCTTTGTGGATTTTGCCGTCGCGTGTGATGTACCAGTGATAGCCGATGTCGGTAAATCCACGGGCGAGGTGCATCTGCCGGATTTGGTCGACGGTATAATCCTCACCCTCGGGGGTGGCCGAGCAATGGAGGATTATCTTGTCGATGCGGCGAGGGTTCGGTGATGAGCCGATGCCGAGCGCAGCCCATGTCTTGGGGCCAACGATGCCGTCGACGGCGAGGTTATGGGTGCGTTGGAAGTCGCGGACGGCTTCGTCGGTAATTGGGCCGAAGATGCCGTCGGCAATAAGGTTGAGAGCGTGTTGGAGGGTGGCGACGTCGCCCCCTCTGCTGCCTTTACGGATTGTCTGCATTTTGGGTAGATGTGTTATGAGTTGATGATTGTGATGAGTTTTCGTGGTGGCGGCTACTGCCGTATTCATAATGGTACTTTAATCCGAACACCGCCCCTGCGAAAGTGAGGATTTCACCGAAAGCGATAAGGACTGAATTGTGGATTTCGCCGGGCGGTGGCACGACAAATCCGGCGATGAGCAGACCGCAACCTACGACAATCAGGAAGACTGCCGCAAGGAGCTGAATGGTCGGGCGATGTTTGCGAATTTCCATTGTAAAATGTTGTGTATGTGGAGAATTATTGTTAACTTTGTATCAAAGATACGTTAAACCAAACTAATTAACCCGGACACCTCTACCTGTAAGTGAAGCCAAGCTAAAAGAACTGTGATACCTATGTCCGTATGCGTGATAGCACTCCGTTTGGGCTATCATTGCGGTGCATTTGCGATAGCACCCCCGCAGGTTTCGGCCTCGGGCTATCGGGAAGCGGTATAAAACAGATAGCATCACCCTTGCGGCTCTGCCGTGAGGGCTATCTTTTTTATGGAGGCTATTGCCTCCGGGGATTGGGAAATGGGGATTGGGAATTGAGGAGTCAATTATCAATCCGCAATTACCTGTCGGCATTACTTTCCGAAAGTCCATTGTTTGGTGTTGGGGTTGTAGATTATCGAGAACTCGGCAAGCGAGCTTGCGAGGTTGGCGGTGGTGATGAGGGAGCGTCCGGGGAGCATCTTCTTTGCGAGGCCGACGGCAAAACGCAGTCGGATCATTCGGTGCTTCTTCGGGTTCTTGGGGTCGAGCAGGGAGATTGTCGAGCGGCCCCAGCCGATAGAGGGGGTGCCGTCGCGGCGAGTATGGACGGTGACGAGGGCATCGGGCGAGGTCGAGTAGCCTATGGCGACGGTTGTTTGCTCGGTCTTGGGATTGGTGGAGAAAGAGAGCGTCGAGCCGGAGATTTTGACGGAGTGGACGGAGCCGTAGAGGTTCCACCCCTTGCGTTTGTCGCAGTATTTCTTGGTGGCGCCTCCGGCCTCGATTACGAGTTTGTCGCCCCATTGGTTGCGCTTTCGCGTGTGCCGGAACAGGTAAGGCACATATCCGTCGGCTATGAGCTGCTGCGCACCGTAAATTCTCAACGTGCCGTTAACGACGCCTACGGATATTTGGGCGGTGTTGTAAAGCCCTTTGGTGCCGTCGGTCATACCGAGCTTTGCCTGAATTTTTTCGAGCAGGGGCAGTATTTCGGCGATGCGGTTACGGGCGTTGTTTAGGTCGACGACCTGCTGCGCACGCATCGCCCCGGCACGCTCGGTGGTGGCCTGTTTGATGAAAAGGTTGTTTGAGGCGGTTGCGATAGAGCCGTTGCCGAGGTCAACGGCCTTGATGTTTGCGAGGATATTGTTGCGGTCGGCAGCACCTTGCTCAATGGAGCACACCGCTTGCCCTGCGGCCTTGAAGCCGTTGAGCAGGGTTTGAATAGCGGTGACGGTGTCGGACGTACCGGCAGTGGCGAGCAGGTCGGCGATGCGCTGCAAGATAGCCCCGAGCGACTCCGGGGAAACGGAGTCCTTGGATTGCAGTTTTCGGAAGTCCGAGATAATCTGCGTGAGTGATTTAACGTCGATAGCCATACGATAAGCGCCGGTGGCGCGGTTTATGGTTAATAAGTTTATGAGTTTACCGCAAAAGTATGGCTATCGGTTGGGCGGTGAAAAGACACCGAAACGGTGGAAAATCAAGTTACGAAGTGACGGGAAATGTTGCGAGTGAGGGCGTTGCTGACGGTGTCGGCAAGGTCGCGTCCGAGGTTGTCGGCGTAGAAGTCGCGTATGTTCATCACGGAGGCATAGTATTTGCGGCTGAACCAGCGCTTACGTCGTCGGGCGTTGTCACGTCCGAGATCGCCGGGGTTGCCGCGTGGCGTGTTTGAGCCGGTGGCGTAGTCGACGAACAGGCCGTACAGGTTAAATGATTGTTCGAGTGTGATAGATGTATATTTGCCGTCGGCGTTCATACGCACGGCAAGCGTCGAGCGGTAAAGTGCGCCGGTGTCTATGACCCCGAGCAGCGCAATTTGCTCGCGCCAAATCCGCACCATAGTCGCATTGAACGCTTTTACATAGCGTTCACGCGCCTTTTGTGCGGATTGGGAATTTGAAATTGGGGATTGGGAATTGGGCATAAATGTTTATCTTTGCGCAAAGATTGAGAATATGGCAGTTATAACTTTTGAAGACCTCGATGCTTGGCGAGAGAGTATGAAGCTCGTCAAGGACGTTTACGCACTCACAAAGAAATTTCCACAGGAGGAACGATTTGGCTTGACAAGTCAGGTGCAAAGGGCGGTTGTTTCTATTCCGTCGAACATCGCAGAGGGGCATGGAAGATATTCTAAATCTGAATTTGCAAATTTTGTTTCTATCTCACACGGCTCACTAAATGAAGTGAGGACACAAATACGTATTGCTCAAATGCTTGGCTACATTTCCGATAATGAGGCAAATGACATCATAGCCAAATGCACTACTATTGGAAAAATCCTCGGAGGATTGATGAAATCACTTAAACAATAGGTATTCAACGGGTTTCTAATCCCCGGTCACCCATTCCTCTTTACAATAGCGTAGATCTGTAAAACAGTCTACCGCTATTGTAAAGTATGCGCCGGCGGCGCCGGAGAAGAAGTATCGGTCTATCTCGTTGAACGATATTCGGGGGTCGAGGTAGATGCAGTTCTGCTCCAAACGGACTTTTTCGAGTATAAGGCGCGTGGCGAATTGGCGGAACAGCTCGCGCATGGTTGCCATACATTCTGCCCGTGCCTCCATATCTTCGGCGGCGTGTCGCATGGCGAAGAATACGGTCTTGATGCGGCGAGTGCGAGGTGTGTTGTTGAGGTCGGTGTAGCCGTCGGCTACGTCCGACACGCAGACAAATGCAGCGGTGTTCTGCATTTGCGCGACGGCTTCCTCGAAGCCCTCCAAACCGCTGACGCGGCAGAAGGTGAAGCCTTCGGCCAAAGCGAGGCGGTTGGTGGCGGTGAGCTTTTCAAAGAAAGCAGCCGCGTTCCACGTTCCTTTGAGTTGGGCTGTCATTTCTTGTTGAGTTGGGAGTTGAGCTGTTTATACTCTCTTGCCTGGGCGTTGAGCTCGGTAAGTGCGCGGTGTGTATCGAGGGCGAGGACTTCGGCCTCTTTTGTGACATCGCCTTTGGTGAGGGCACGGATTTGAGCGTTCACGGCATCTTCGATGCGGGAACGGGAAATTGGGGATTGGGAATTGGCAAGCAGGTTTCCGTCGTCCGTTTCCGGGTTTCCAGAAAAGAAGTCGGGGTATCGGCTTGCGAGCGAGGATTTGAGCGATGCTACCCAGTAGAAAATGGCGATGCGCTCGTCGGGAGCAAGCGGTGTCTTGATGCCGGGATATACCACCGAGGCGATTTCGTCGAGCAGCGTATCGTCCTGTGTTTGGAGATAGCCTTGGTAGAGGTTATCGACGATGATGTATTGCTCAAATGGCACCTCGTCGAAGTCGGCGGCGATGCCGGGGCGGTGTTTGAGTTTTACGGGGCGAATTGGAGAAGTCGGGAGCGAGCCGAGCCAATCGAGGTTCGGGAGCAGTTCGGCGAGTGTGAGCGGCGTTATCTCGAAAAGGATTTTTCCTTTTCGGAGCAGGTAGCCGTTGTTGTTTTGCTTGCCAATAACTTTGGTGCCCGTCCAATGGAGCAAGCAAAGGGTCTTCACCTCGTCGGAGGTGAAATTTTGAGCGAGCAGTTGATAAACATATCGGAGCTGTTTATCGGAGAGTTCGTGCCACCCCTGCGGCACGATGAAATTTATTGAGATTGTCTGCATAGAAAAAGAGCTTTAACGCACTGCGAAAGTACGGTAAAGCCCTCTATGCGGAAAAGACGTAAAGTTAATGCTCGTAGATATCCATTAAAATAGAGCATTTGGCATCGGAAGGAATACGGCGGACAAGAATTGCACTACGCAAGTATGTGAAATTCTCAATTTCACCGTCCACATATTCCGAGTCCTTTATGCGGTCATAGATGGTGTTGAATTGATAGCGTTCTTCCCAATTATCATAATACCAATCATATTGATATGTTACAATATCACCTAAAATAAGCTGATACACGATAACAAGAGAATATTCAGAGAAATTGATGTTAGCCCTCACAAAATCCTCGGTACTGAAATACTTGTCTTCGGGCAATTCATCTATGGAATTGACGATAAAGATTTTATCCTTGTATTCGGTAAAGTCTTTGAGTTCCGACAATTTTACAGGCATAGTTTGTGTATTGAATTGTCGATGAATAGTAAGCGGTGTATATTCAGGCTCTCTATCTTCTTTGTTGCACGATGTAAATAATACAATAGAGAGCAGAATAAGGATATTGAGGATTTGCTTCATAGTGAGTTGATTGACGTTTGCAATAATAACGAAAAGAAACATTAAATATTGTGGAGGCACTGCTGTTTATCGGAGAGTTCGTGCCACCCCTGCGGCACGATGAAATTTATTGAAATTGTCTGCATAGAAAAAGGGCTTTAACGCACTGCGAAAGTACGGTAAAGCCCTCTATGCGGAAAAGACAGGGGCCTGTCTTACATTTTTACTTTTGGATATTCACGAGGAAAAAGTTTGTGGAGTACTTCTTGTTTCGATGAGTTGATGATT
>CAMTKF010000004.1 GCA_947072905.1 uncultured Bacteroidales bacterium | reverse complement strand
ACTAATTTACTAATAATCTGCAAATTGTGCAACTTTTTCATTTGTAAATATTTAGAATTTTAATTCAACCAACGGGTTGTTATGATTAATTTGTTCATTTGCGTATAGCATCGAGGTTTTAGGAAAATATTCTTGGAATATCTGCGCAAAGTTACAACCAATAAAAATAAAAACTCTCAACAAATGTTGAGAGTCAAGGCTTTTAACACTGATTTCCGTTATTTTTTCGCAATCGGCTCAGATGTGTGGGCGTGATTTTCAGAAAAGAAGCGATGTCTTTGAGCGAAAAGAGGTCAAAAAGGTCGGGATGCCGATTTATAAGATCTTCATATCTTTGCTGTGGTGTCTTGACATATAAATCTACGTATCTATCGTATACCGTGCCATAAACAGCTTCTGTGGCGTGCATTATGATGTCGCGAAATTTTGGGTCGTTGTCCATACGTTTCTTCACCGCCTCAGACGATACGCAATATATATCGCTTTCAGTCACTGCTACAATAGCCAGCTTCGCTTCCTTACCGTACAGACAAAAAGGCCAGTCGGCAACAAACCCCTCGCCAAACACCAATCCCATCACATGCTCTGTGCCATCAGCTGAACGAGCCACATATTTGAGCGTGCCGGATTGTATAAATCCGATATAACGACCAACTTTGCCAATGGAGACAAATTCCTCGCCTTTGGAAAAACGTCGCAAAGTGCCTATGCTGACACATAATTCGCGCCAAGCATCAAAATCAATCTGCTCTATATATGTATTGAAGTTGTCAGACATTATTGTTCCAAAATGCAGATAATACAGAAAATACAGGCGTTTTATAGAAATTGTGTCATGTATGCCGGGAGGTAAGTTATATTGCCATCTTTCCTCAAATCCTTTGTATATATAAGGTAACGCTTGTTCACTCGTGAAGAGAATTTCTCACAGAACAAGTCAAGCGACCTATGCGTCTTATATCCGGAAGACTTTACCTCAATAGGCTCTATCTTAGTGCCGTTTGAAAGAAGAAAATCCACTTCATATAAATGATTACTCGTTTCAGATGGCCATGTATAGTAGTATAATTCGTGACCATTGGCGCGGAGCATCTGTGCCACTAAATTCTCATACACATAACCAAGGTCTGCACTCAGTTTGTCAGACAGAAGTTTCTCATAGATAATATTTTCCGTGAATTTCTTATCCCAAAATGCCAGCGTAATAAACAGACCGGTATCAGCCATAAACATTTTAAATTTTTCTCCATCTCTATGCAGAGCCATTCCAACGTTTGGGTCATTCGCATGGTATGCCAAATTAACAACCATCGAATCCTGCATATCAAAAATCTGCCCCTTCAATCTCTCAGGGTGGTCTATTCCTGTTGCAGAGGATATTTGATATCGCCCCCAATTGCTGGCCAACTGACCTGGGATAGCCATAAACATTTTTGAGATATTGCCTGACGGGTCTATCTTAATAAAGTCGTTCTCGTATAACTTGATTATAGACCGCTTCATCTTGTCAACCTTTTCCATATTATTGGTCTCAAGATAAGTGCTTATAGCTTGCGGCATGCCTCCCACCAACATATACAACCGTAAATTGCGCATTTCACCTCTTGCGCCGGCATCTCCGAAACCTTTTCTTTCTTGAAAGAATTTTTTAATAATTGGTATCGACACCTCATTACCTAATGCCCATTGGAATTCCTCATAGTCCAAAGGATTCATTACCATCTCCTCTTCCTCGCTGGGAATAAGAATATCTTTAACATTCTGCCGAATTGAAATCAACGAACCTGTCTCAATATAATCATAACGTCCGTCTGCTACCAGATACTTGATTGCCTGTCGGGCTCTGGGACAATCCTGCACTTCGTCAAAAACTATCACAGAATTTCGTTCGTGTAGTTCTACCCCAAACAATACTTGCAAACGCAAAAATACGAAATTAAGGTCTGATATGTCGTCAAATAATGCTTTAACCTCAGGTTTACATACGGCAAAATCAATGGCAATATATGACTTATACTCCTTCTGCGCAAAGGTATGTGCAAGAGTGGATTTACCAACTCTCCGCGCCCCTTTAATGAGCAACGCCGTTCTGCCATTAGAGTCGTGCTTCCATTTAAGCATTTCATCATAGAGTTTCCTCTTAAAAATCTTCATCTGTCCTTGTTTTTGTTTTATGTTTCCGAGTGCAAAGATAGCGATTTTGACAATATTCCCCAAATTTATACTAATAAAATTATCGGTATACCAAAAATCTAATTTTTCAATTTTGTCGCTTTCCCCTTAATCTGCATGATTGAATTTGTCACTTTCCCAAAAATTATGTATCTTTGCACTCAGTAAAGATGGGCACATAAGAGAGCCACAACAATTTTACATCCAATAAAAATAAAAACTCTCAACAATGTTGAGAGTCAAGCCTTTTAACACTGATTTCCGTTATTTTTTCGCAATCGGCTCAGATGTGTGGGCGTGATTTTCAGAAAAGAAGCGATGTCTTTGAGCGAAAAGAGGTCAAAAAGGTCGGGATGCCGATTTATAAGATCTTCATATCTTTGCTGTGGTGTCTTGACATATAAATCTACGTATCTATCGTATACCGTGCCATAAACAGCTTCTGTGGCGTGCATTACCATATCTTTGAAATAAGAATCGGAGTCCATCATCACTTTCAATTCTTTTGATGTAATGCAGTATATATCACAATCTGATGTGGCAACGATGGCTACCGTCGCATTTTGATTTTGTGAAAAGTGACGCCAGTCGCCAACAAATCCGTTGCCAAACACCAGCCCCATCACATACTCTGTGCCATCAGCTGAACGAGCCACATATTTGAGTGTGCCGGATTGGATAAATCCGAAATATCGGCCAACCTTGCCGATAGAGACAAATTCCTCGCCTTTGGCAAAATGGCGCAGTGTGCCCTTGCTGACGCAAATCTCGCGCCAAGCATCTACGTCAATATGTTCAATATATGTATTGAAGTTCTTAGTCATATAATATAGTCTGTGCAGGACATGTCAGTCCAATATGTACTATAACCCGCGGGTTAAGTATGTATTAAGTCAGAGTTATGAAGTAAGTTAATGGTTTGTTTTGTAATGAGATATATTCTGTTCAATACATTAATTCATATCATGAACTCGCTTACCATAAGCAAAGTTAGTGTTTATTTTTGAGAAAAGCCTGCGATAGGCCAAAATAAGTGAGGCATCACTATATAATGTTTAGCATTTATCTTGAGGTTAATTACGTAGTTCTCAAATGTCAAAAATTATAAAATTCTTTGTATATTTTTTCGGGGAAATAACTTTTTTAACGGTTTGGTTGTTTTATTTTCAAACATTTATGTAAAAAGCATAAAACAGAAACACACACTAACATAAAATACTAAAACAATTTCGTTATGAATTACGCACCTCTTCAAGGTATTAAGGTTGTTGACTTTACAAATGTACAGTCAGGCCCTTCATGTACACAAATGCTCGCTTGGCTCGGAGCCGAAGTTATAAAGATTGAACGTCCGGGTTCGGGCGATGCCACTCGTAAAGAACTTCAGTTTGACCCCGATTGCCCGAGCTACTACTTCCTCCAGCTCAACTCAGACAAAAAATCACTGGCACTTGATGCCGCCACCCCCGACGGTAAGGAAATCCTTACCAAGTTGATTCAGGGTGCCGATATATTTATTGAAAACCTCCACCCCGGAGCTATGGATAAGCTCGGATTCAGCTGGGAAGAAGTTCACAAACTTAATCCTAAATGTATTTACGGTACAATCAAGGGCTTCCCTGTATCGTCGAGATTTGCCAACCTTAAGGCTTACGAACCTGTAGCACAGGTAACAGCCGGCGCCGCCACAACCACCGGTTGGTGGGAAGGCCCCGACAATGTGCCTACACAGAGTGGTGCGGCCCTTGGCGATTCAAACACCGGTATGCACATGCTGATTGGTCTGCTTGCAGCCCTTATGCAGCGTGAGAAGACCGGCGAAGGCGTTTACGTATATCAGTCAATGCACAACGCATGCTTGAACCTGTGCCGTATCAAGACCCGCGACCAGCTCACCCTCGACCGTCTCGGTTATCTTACACAGTTCCCGCAGTATCCTAATGAGAAGTTCCCCGACTATGTTCCCCGTTCCGGTAACCAGGAAGGTTCAGGCGTACTTGGCTGGACTTACAAGTGCAAGGGTTGGGAAACCGATCCCAACGCATACGCTTACATTATCCTGCAGCGTGATGCAAAAGACTTTGAAAAGGCATGCAAGGGCTTAGGTTTTGAGGATTGGCTTACTAATCCTGATTTCAACACCGCCGATGCCCGCGACCGTCACAAACAGGAAATCTACAAGCGTATAGGCGACTGGGCCGTACAGCGCGACAAGTATGAGGTTGTCAAAGAACTTGCACCTTACGGAGTGCCCTGCGCACCTGTCATCAATACCAAGGAACTTATGGAAGACCAGAGCCTTTACGATGGCAATACACTTGTGAAGATCAACCAGGGCGGCAAGGTCGGCGAATTTGTAACCGTAGGTTGCCCCTTCACCATGAGCAACTATACACCTGCCTACGGTCCGTGTCCTACACTGGGCGGAAATACCGACGAAGTGCTGGCCGCACTGGGCTACACAGCCGAAGATATGGCCAAATTCAAGGCTAACGGCACTACCGCTCCCATGCCCAAGCCCGAAGCTAAATAACATATCCGCATAACTGACGGAGGGGACCCCGCAGTCCCCTCCATTTTGTAATACAGGAAATAAAAAACACATAGAATTATATCATGTCAACCACAACTACCAATACTCAAAACAGTGCCGCCACGCCGGCTGCACCATCATATCCAAATCAAGTTACCGGCATGTGGGTTCTTGCCCGCTCACTCGTCATGATGGGCGTCAAGGAGATGTATGGCCTTGTAGGTATTCCTGTTACCGAACTCGCATACCTGTGTCAGGAACAAGGAATACGCTTTGTAGGCTTCCGTCATGAACAGCAGGCCGGTATGGCTGCCCAGACCCACGGATATCTCACCAAGACTCCGGGTGTGCTTCTCACAGTATCGTCGCTCGGCTTCCTCAACGGTCTTACAGCCACAACCAATGCCACAGTCAATTGCTACCCTATGATTCAGATTTCGGGTTCAAGCGTACGCGAACCCATCGACCTGCAGCAGGGTACATACGAGGGCCTCGACCAGCTCGCCATTGCCAAACCTCTTGTCAAGGCCGCATATCGTGTAAATGATATCAAAGACATCCCCACGGCCGTTGTACGCGCATATCGTGCAGCCGTCAGCGGACGCCCCGGCGGTGTATATCTTGATGTAACCACCCCATGCCTTGGTGCGATCATCGACCGCGAAGAGGCCGAAAAATTGTTCTATAAGCCCGTGGATGTATGTCCGGCTGTAGCTCCCTCAAAGGAGTCTGTAGATCGCGCCATGCAGCTCATCGCCGGTGCCAAGCGTCCTGCCCTCATTCTGGGCAAGGGTGCAGCATACGCACAGGTTGAAAATGAACTTAAGGAATTTGTAGAAAAAACCGGAATTCCTTACTATTCAATGTCAATGGCCAAGGGCTTGCTGCCCGACGACGGCCCTCTGAGCGCACTTTCGTGCCGTACCACCATTATGGAAAATGCCGATGTTGTAGTCCTTGTGGGCGCACGCCTCAACTGGCTGCTTTCGCGCGGACACGGCAAGTGGGCTAATAATAAGGACCTTAAGTTTGTTCAGATTGATATTGACCCGCAGGAAATTGACTGCAACGTGCCAATCGCAGCCCCCGTGATCGGTGACCTCAAGACCACACTCGATGCCATGCTTGCGGCACTTCCCGCATATAAACTCAGTATGGATCCGCAGTGGGTACCCTCGCTTCAGGCCGAGACCAAAACCAAGGATGCCAAGTTTGCCCAGCGCCTTAAGGACGCGGCTACCGCATCGCCTATGACCCACTGGACTGCCCTCAATGTAATCAAGCCTATCCTCGAAGCCAATCCTGATGTGATTTTGGTTAACGAAGGTGCCAATACACTTGATGATACACGCGATACCATCACGTTGTCCAAGCCACGCCAGCGCATCGACTGTGCCACATGGGCCATCATGGGTATGGGCATGGGCTCGGTAGTAGGTGCAGCGGTTTCTACAGGCAAGCAGGTAGTGGCTATCGAAGGCGACAGCGCATTCGGTTTCTCAGGCATGGATTTCTCAACTGTATGTCGTTTCAACTTGCCGGCTACTGTGATTATTTTCAACAACGGCGGTATCTACAACGGTATCGGTGAAAATATGAGTAAGGAAGGCGAAGCCCCATTCGGCGATCCCGCACCCACCACCCTCGATATACGCGCACGATACGACAAACTCGGCGAGGCCTTCGGCGCAGACGCTTATTATGTAACCACACCTCAGGAGCTTGAAACAGCCCTCAAGGCATCTCTCGCATCACGTCGTCCTACCCTTATTGACGTTCAACTCGGAGCCGATTCAGGTAAGGAATCCGGCCATATCGGATACCTTAATCCGGCATCTCTTCAGAACGTTATAGTATAAAAAACTATTGACAGTACGGCCGGGCACAGGCCACGGCTGTGCTGTCGATATACATATTTCATAACTACTTATAATAATTTCTTATGGGACATATCTTACTATACGCCATAGTCCCTATATTCGTGATTATGGCACTCGGCTACTATTCAGGTAAAGCCGGTTCTTTCACAGGAGAGAATGCCCGAACGCTCAATAAGGTAGTACTTAATTATGCATTGCCGGCAGCTCTTTTTCTCTCAATCGTAAAGGCTAACCGCCAGATGCTCAGCGTTGATGTCAAGCTCACTATCATATCGTTTGTGGTGCTTATAGCATGTTTCTTCCTGGTGTACTTTGTATTCCGTTGGTTCTACAAGGACAGCATAGCCGATTCGGCCGTATCGGCCCTTATCAGTGGTTCGCCCACCATCGGCTTTCTTGGTTTCGCGGTGCTTCAGCCTATCTTCGGCGACAGCCCGAGTGTAGGTCTTGTGATAGCCATCATATCTATTGAAGTTAACGCCATAGGTATTCCTATCGGTCTTGCCCTTATCAATGCCGGCCGTCAGGCAAAGACTCCGCTTGCCCCCGGCGAGAAGAAGCCAAATCCCTGGATGCCTGTTGTAAACGCGCTCAAAGAACCTGTGGCATGGGCACCGATTCTTGCCGTAGTTCTTGTACTTTGCGGACTAAAGTGGCCGGCATACCTTGATCCTTCATTCAAGCTTATTTCAGGTGCCAATGCATCTGTAGCCGTATTTGCCGCAGGTATTACACTTTCATCAGTAAGCATCAAGATCAACGGACAGGCTCTGATGGGGTCATTCCTCAAGCTTATCATAATGCCTCTGTCACTGCTTGTGGTAGGTATCATCTTCAAGATGGATCCTCTTAACCTCAAGATGCTTGTTCTTGCAGGCGCTCTGCCCCCTGCCTTCTCAGGTATAATGATTGCCAGCAAATACAACACTTACGTTGCAACCGGTACTTCTTCACTTGCCTTCTCAACCCTTCTGTTCATGGGCTTCTGCCCGCTATGGTTGTGGATTACCGAAATGGCAATAAAGATGTTCCATCTCGCTTAACGGTTTATTAATAACAGCAACAAGCTTGCACTCCCTCATGTATGCAGGAGTGCAAGCTTGTTGCTGTTTATACAGTTTACAATGCCTTCACAAAATCGCGGCCATATTGGCGGCAGCTTTCCAGCGCATTGTTATCGGGCACCCAGTTTATATTCAACGGGGGTAACACAGCCGGTATTCCTGCATCTTCAAGATGGGTCTGTATTACCTTGGTGCCGGTCGGTGCCCAGCCGTATGAGCCGAATGCCGCGCTTTTCTTTCCTTTGAGCTTCAGGCCGTGAACCATCTCGAGCAATCCGGCTATGGCGTATGATATACCTGTGTTGATTGTGGGACAGCCTACCAATACAGCCTTTGAATGGAATATCTCGGTGAGTATATCGTTCTTGTCGTGATGGGCGGCATTGAAGAGCTTTACAGTCACATTAGAATCAGCCTCACCTATACCCTCGGCTATGCTTTCGGCCATACGTCGGGTCGACGACCACATGGTGTCGTAAACAATTGTAATCTGGTTTATGCTGTAGTTCTCACACCATTTGGTGTACATTCCTATAATTTCTTCTGGATTTTCTTTCCATATCACGCCGTGGCTCGGGGCTATCATATCTATTTTCAGGCCGAGGCCGAGCAGTTCTGCAATCTTCTTTTTAACCATGGGGTTAAACGGAGCCAGAATGTTGGCATAATACTTTTCGGCTTCAGCCATCATGACCCCTTTGTCAACAGAGTCGTTGAACAGGCTTTCTGAGGCGAGGTGCTGCCCGAATCCGTCGTTGGAGAAAAGTATATTGTCACCCTTGAGGTATGTGAACATGGTGTCGGGCCAGTGCAGCATCGGTGCTTCAATGAACATGAGCGTTGTGTCGCCAAGCGAGAGGGTGTCGCCGGTGTGTACGTTCACAAAATTCCAATCCTGATGATAATGGCCGCGCATTATATTCTCACCGTTTTTGGTGCAGTAAATGGGCGTGTCGGGTATGTGGCGCATCAGCTCGGGCAGAGCACCGCTGTGGTCTATCTCATTATGATTCATTATGATGTAATCAATCTGCGACAGATCTATCTCTTCTTTGAGTCTCTCTACAAATTCTTTGTCAAACGGTTGCCACACGGTGTCGATCAACGCCACTTTCTTGTCGCGTACAAGATATGAATTGTAGCTTGATCCATGATGTGTGGACAGTTCATCGCCGTGAAATTTGGTCAGTTGCCAGTCGGTCTTGCCAACCCATGTTACATGTTGTGAGATTAGTTTACCCATTTTTAATATTGTTAATATAATACAAATTTCGGTAGAAATTTTGTAATATGCAAGAGTCTGAACATGCTAAGTAAATGTGGTGTTATATACTTGTAGCTTGTTTTTCAAAAAGCTCCAAGTATACGTATATAAATATCAGAGTTACAAATATGAATCGACAAAGTATGGATGGCTGTACGGCAGCCACTTATATAGCATACGCTTTCAGCGACATCGCCACCATATATCCTATAACCCCGGTAGCTGCGATGGGTGAGATAGCCGACAAATGGAGCATGCAGGGTCTGAACAACCTCATGGGGTCGTCTATGCAGGTGAAGGAAATGGAAAGTGAGCTTGGTGCAGCCGGCGCTACCCACGGCGCTCTGGCCGGAGGTGCGCTCGCCACCACATTCACCGCTTCGCAGGGCCTGATGCTCATGATACCCAATATGTATAAGATTGCCGGAGAACTGCTGCCTGCAGTTTTCCATGTGGGCTGTCGTTCATTGGCCACTCATGCTCTCAGTATCTTTGGAGATCATCAGGATGTCATGGCTTGTCGCGCCACCGGCTTCTCTATACTTGCGTCATCAAACGTACAGGAAACACACGACCTGGCCATAGTAGCTCATCTGGCTGCCATTGAAGGCTCTGTGCCGGTGCTGCACATGTTTGATGGCTGGCGCACATCCAATGAAATTGCTTCTATAGATGTGGCTTCATTTGATGAACTGGCTCCTCTGTTGCCCGTTGATAAGATTAAGGCGTTCCGTGCCCGTTCAATGAACCCCGAGCATCCCGACCTCCGTGGTTCTGCACAGAACCGGGATGTATATTTTCAGAATACCGAGGCCCGTAACAGGTATTATGACGCATTCCCCGCCATGGTGCAGGCTGCTATGGACAAAGTGGCCCGGCTCACCGGCCGCAGCTATCATCTGTTTGATTATTATGGCTCGTCCACAGCGCAGGATGTTGTTATTTCTATAGGTTCATCGGCCGATGTCGTACGATATACTGTAGATTATCTTAATAAAAACGGTAAGAACTACGGTTCGGTAAAGGTACGCCTTTACAGGCCGTTCGATGCCGATGCGCTCATCAGTCAGTTGCCGCCCACAGTAAAAAGGATTGCTGTTCTCGACCGTACCAAGGAAGCCGGCTCGCTCGGCGAACCGCTCTATCTTGATGTGGCCGCGGCCGTACAAGCCTCGGGCCGAGATATCAAGGTGATAGGCGGACGTTACGGCCTTAGCTCAAAGGATTTTGACCCGTCGATGGTTAAAGCCGTTTTCGACAATCTCGAGTCTGAAAATCCCGTAAGAAGTTTCACCGTAGGTATCAACGACGATGTTACCCATCGCTCTCTTCCCGTGAAAGACAAATTGCTTATTCCCGCGCCCGGCACTACCTCGGCCATATTCTATGGAATGGGTTCAGACGGTACGGTGGGTGCCACCAAGACCTGTGCAAAAATAATTTGCGAGACGGGTGGTATATATTCGCAGGCATACTTTGAATATTCAGCCAAGAAGAGCGGCGGCTTCACCATCAGCCAGCTCAGATTCAGTCCGGTGCCTATAGAGCAGGCATATACCATAGAGCAAGCTGACTATGTGGCATGCAACAAGAATACTTATGTGAAGCGTTTCGAACTTATCGACAGCCTTGTAGACGGTGGTATATTTGTGCTCAATTCTTCATGGACACCGCAGGATATGGAAACTCAATTGCCGGCTTCGTTGCGCCGGGCCATTGCGATGAAAAAGGCCAAGTTCTACAATCTCGATGCGCTTAAGATAGCCGAGGCAAATCATCTCGGGGTGCGTATAAACATGATAATGCTTGCGGCATTTTTCAAGCTTCGCCGGGTAATTGATTATGATAAAGCCATCACCGAACTAAAAGACCACATAACCAAGCTTTACATGCACGAGGGTGGGGAAGTGGTGAAAAACAATATCAACGCCATCGACGCTGTGGCCGATGCAATCACACAGATAGATTACCCCGATTCGTGGCTGTATGCTACTGATCAAAAAGATGCGGTGACCGACTTGCCTGAGTTCATAAGCAAGGTGTCAGTGCCGTGCATGCACCTCAAGGGCGACAAACTGCCCGTGTCGGCATTTACCCCCGACGGTACTATGCCAATGGGGACTACGGCTTACGAAAAAAGGTCAATAGCCGATTACCTGCCGCAATGGGACCCGTCTAAGTGCGTGCAGTGTACCGAGTGCTCGCTGGTATGTTCTCATGCCACCATCCGTCCGTTTTTGCTTGACGTTGAAGAAAAGTCAAAGGCTCCGCAGTCGCTTTCTACCGTTGATGCCCACGGCAAGACACTCAAGGGGTTGCAATACAGGATTCAGGTTTATCCACAGGACTGCACCGGCTGTGGCTCGTGTGCTGTGATTTGTCCCGGTCACGCCCTCACTATGGTGCCTGCAGGCAGTATAATGAAAGAAGAAATACCCTTATTGGAATACATCCGGAAAAATGTAAGTATCAAGGATAACCTTGTTGACCGCAACACAATAAACGGTTCGCAGTTCCACGAGCCAATGCTGCAGTTCTCGGGTGCATGCGCGGGTTGCGGCGAGACTCCATACGTTAAGCTGGTGACTCAGCTCATGGGCGAACGCATGGTTATAGCCAATGCCACCGGTTGTTCGTCGATATGGGGTGCCAATTATCCAAGCAACGCATACTGTACCAATCGTCACGGTCATGGCCCGGCATGGGGCAACTCGCTGTTTGAGGACAATGCCGAGTATGGCTACGGTATAGCCTCGGCAATAGCACACCGCCGTGAGCATCTTGTGGATTTGGTTAAAGAAGCGGCTGCTGCTACAGCCACACCCGCCGATGTCAAGGACGCACTTAATGCGTGGCTCGATACCCGGGCCGATGGCGAGGCTTCAAAAGCATCGTCAGCCAAGGCCATATCGGCACTGCGTAACCATGCTGACATGCCCGGAGCTGCCGATATTCTTGCGCTATCTGATCTGTTTGTAAAGAAATCAGTCTGGGCCATAGGCGGCGACGGCTGGGCATACGACATTGGTTTTGCAGGACTCGATCATGTGCTTGCTCAAAATATAGACATAAACATATTGGTTCTCGACACCGAGTGCTACTCCAATACCGGAGGACAGACTTCCAAAGCCACTCCGCTGGGTGCGGTAGCCAAGTATTCGGCCGATGGCAAACGCACATATAAGAAAGATCTGGGACGCATGATGATGACTTATCCCGATGTGTATGTGGCATCTATCGCCTTAGGCGCCAACTACCGTCAGGCTATTGACGCTATCACAGAGGCCGACCGCCATCCGGGTCCATCTATTGTAATAGCATATTGTCCGTGCATCAATCACGGCATACGCACCGGCATGAGTCATTCTATTGTGGAAGAGCGCGATGCTGTGAAGGCAGGATATTGGCAGCTATACCGCAACAATCCGGCAAACTCGCCCTCGCTTACAATTGATGCCGCTGCTCCCGACGGCTCTCTCATTCCGTTTATCAACGGCGAAGACCGCTATGCCGACCTCAAGATGGTGGATGAGGCCGCAGCAAATATGCTTCAACCCGAACTCGAAGCAAGATGCAACAGTATATACGATATCCTGGTATTTAACTCTAAATATGTAACTCCCAAAAAGAAATAAGAATTTGATATGAAAACCTTAAGAATTTTGCTTGCCTCCGTTATAGCGGTTTTGGCTCTTTCGGCCTGCAGCCATGAGGAGTATGACAAGATGCCGAATGAAATCGCTACATTCGTATCTAAATATTGGCCTGACCCTAACATCGAAAGTTGTACAAATCCCGGTGGAGAGTCATGGGTGATAATCATAAAGAACGGTCCCACGCTGACTTTCAACAGTTCGTGCGACTGGACTTCGATAAACGGCAACGGGCTGCCATTACCCTCGATAGTGATGTTCGACCAGCTGCCGCCCAAGCTTTACGATTATCTTGAGTCGGGCGAATTTTTGTCGCAGACATTCTCAATAGTGCGTACACCGCGCATATACACGGTGACTCTGCTCACACAGACCGTTACCTACGATATAGCAACGGAAACCATACGTCAGGAAACTACCTCACCTGTATAACAAACAGAGGCCCCGGATTGCGGGGCCTCTCGTATATATGATAGAATACTGATTTTTACGGGATAAGATCGTATGCTCTGAATACCTTCTGTATCTTCTCGAGGGCTGTTGTAACCTGTTCTTTGGTATGGGTAGCCATGAGAGAGAAGCGGATAAGGGTATCCTGTGGAGCTACGGCCGGCGATACTACGGGATTCACAAATATGCCTTCATTAAGCAGATCGCGTGTGATGGCGAAAGTCTTGAAGTTGTCGCGGATAAACAGGGGGATGATAGGGGTTGAGGTATTGCCTATCTCACAGCCCATGTTGCGGAAGCCTTCGAGCGCATAGTTTGTGATTTTCCAGAGGTGTTCCTGGCGTTCAGGCTCTTCAATCATGATGTCGATAGCCTTGAGCGCAGCGGCTGTCGAGGCCGGAGTGATGCTGGCGGTGAAGATGTACGAACGTGAGTGGTGACGCAGGAAGTTGGTGATTTCTTTGTCTGTAGCGATAAAACCGCCAAGCGATGCAAACGACTTGGAGAATGTACCCATAATGAGGTCAACATCGTCGGTAAGACCGAAATGATTTACGGTACCGCGGCCGCCTTCGCCGAATACACCTATGCCGTGAGCTTCGTCAACCATGACTGCAGCATCATATTTCTTGGCCAGACGTACTATTTCGGGGATGTTGGCTACGTCGCCTTCCATTGAGAATACACCGTCTGTTACGATGAGTTTCAGTTTGTCGGGCTTACAACTCTGGAGCTGCTTTTCGAGCGACTCCATGTCGTTGTGCTTATATTTGAGTTGCTGTGAGAACGACAGGCGGCGACCTTCGATAATAGAGGCGTGATCCTGTTCGTCCCACAATATATAGTCCTGACGGCCGGTGAGGCAAGACACTACACCGAGGTTTACCTCAAAGCCGGTAGAATAAATCATTACGTCTTCCTTGCCGATGTATTCAGCGAGACGAGCTTCGAGTTGTTTATGAATGTCGAGAGTTCCGTTGAGGAATGGAGAGCCTGCGCAGCCGGTGCCGTATTTCTTAGTAGCCTCGATTGCGGCCTCTTTTATTCGGGGGTCGGAAACAAGACCTGTATAACAATTGGAACCGAACATCAGCACTTTTTTACCGTCCATGATGACTTCCGGTTCTTGCTCCGATGAGATAGCACGGAAATAGGGATATACTCCTGCGGCTTTTGCCTCCTGCGGAGCTGTATACTGTGCAAGTTTAGCTTGTAAGGGCTTCATAGTGTTTCTGTGGTTTATATTGTCGCTGAAGGTTGGTCCGCGACATTTCAGAATGCAAAATTACAAAAAAATCCGATAGAATTACACAGTTTTACCGTTTTTTTCAATTTTCGTGCAAATTGACATGCTTATTGAAACTCTTTAAAAAGGGTATAATAAAGAACGGGATGCCGTCTTTGGTGGCATCCCGTTGTGGTTCAGCAATGGAAGTATTTCTCTACCATGCGCTGCATTTTCACCGGATCGGTGTGTGCGGCTTGGGTTTCGGCCGGGTCGTATGACCGCAGTTTGGCGATGATGCCGTCGATCATACCGGTTGAGAACACTCCGCGGTCTTCAAATATATTGCGTACTGCCTCGATGGCGTCGGCGCTTGAGGCGCAGTCTACCGGCAGCGATGCCAGTGTTTCGAGTTTGGCACGGTTTTGCGGATCGTGGATGTTTACGTCCACGTATGTGCGTTCAGCCACTTCGAGCGCGTTCTCAACTTCAAATCCATAGCGCAGAGCTACGGCAAGACCTGCAAGGAGCTGATATACATCAGCCGAGCCGTCGGCTGAACGTATTTCCACTGTCTGTTTCTGTGTGGGGTCAATTTCGGCGGGAGTGGATTCTCCGGGATTAACAGCAGCGCACATGTCTGAATTGGCTGTCCAGCCCAGGGGTACACGCACGAGCACCGAGCGGTTGCGGTCGCCCCAGCATACGTTGGTGGGAGCTTCCTGGTGGGGTACAAGGCGGAAGTAGCTTGTGGGGTTGGTATTGCCAAACGCCGTGATGGCCGGAGCCAACAGCATAAGACCGGCGATGGCTTTGCGTGCTTCATCTGAAATCTTGCGCTGTGAGTCGAGCATGTGGTTATGGCCCTCGGCATCAACCATACGCATGTGTATGTGGAGTCCGGAGCCGGCTTTGCCGGTTGTGATTTTCGGAGCGAAAGTCACGTCGTAGCCTTCGCGGAATGCCAGGTTGCGGATAACCCACTTGGCCAGCATAAGCTGATCGGCTGCATCTTCGGCGTCTACGGGCAGGAATTCTATTTCGTTTTGTTCGTAAACGGTGCCCTCGAGGGTGAAGTTGCCCACCTCAGAGTGGCCGTATTTGATTTGTCCGCCTGTACGGGCTATGTAGCTCATGCAGAGTGTGCGGAAATCGTTGTATTTGGCAAAAGGTGCGCTTTCGTGATAGCCCTTCTGGTCTGTGGCCGGGAAGCGGTGGGTATCTTCGTCGATAACGTAATACTCAAGTTCACCCATGGCCTGGAATCTCAGACCTGTGGTTTTGGTGAATTCCTCGCAAGCTTTGTGCAGCGTATGTTCGGGCGACGATTCGAGCGGCTTGCCGTCCTTGTCGCAGAAGCTGCACAGCATGGTTACGGTGGGAATATCGGCAAAGGGGTCAAGGAAAGCGGTGCGGTAGCGGGGAATTACATAGAGGTCACTGCTGCCGGCGCTGATGAACGGGAAAAGTGAAGACCCGTCGACGCGTTCTCCCAGGGTGAGTATGGTCTCGAGGTACTGTAAATCGTTTATTACAAAGTTGAGGGTTTTCAAGCGTCCGTCCGAGGCCGGATACATGAAGTTGACCATCTCTATGTCGTTATCTATGATATAAGAGATGATATCTTGCCTTGTGAAGCTGCTCTGCGGTTTTTGCAAAGCACGTACAAGGTGGTTCTTGTTCAGGGCGATTTGATGATTCATTATTGTCGTTTTAAGGTAGTTTTAGATTGAGTCGCTAAGTTATTACATTTTTTCTTAGTGTCAACTCAATTAACTAAATTTAACGGCATATAGCCCTAAAACCCCTTATTGTGCAGAACTGATTTTGTCGGGGTCTATCTTGCCGCGGATATATACTATATTGTATTCCGAGTCGTCTTCAAGGTTTTCGATAAGCAGACTGTCAAATTGCTTGGCTTCGGTATCACCTTCGGGCATTTTGGCATATATACGTGTGATATCTCCGTCTTCTTTGGTCTCCATTATCATTTCCATACCCAACTGGTCAATGACTTCCTGAGCTTCGGCCCTGAGCTTTTTTATAAAATAGCTTGAATGGTCGCAATTTATGATTTCCATCGACTGGATATCCTTGATGTACGAGGTGTATTCGCCGGCATTCAATTGACTGATGCTGGCCGACTTCGCAAACTTCATGGCCGCGGGACTGATGTAAACCGATTCGACTTCGGGATGCTTTGCAAGTTTTGCCAGATATCTTTTTTCTTTGGCATTGATTGCGAGAGGAGCCATTACGGCAAAGAGAGAGAGGAGAACGAGTGCGATGATTTTTTTCATGATTCCGGAGTATTTATGGTCATTAATTGCTTATTTCATCTAAAATTTGAGGGGCGTTTACGGGGTCTTTAATGGCGGCTACAGCTATCTCAGTCTTTCTGATTCCTTTGTCGGCAACTCTGCTGATAGTGGATTCGAGTTTGGCAAGAATACGGCTGCTTATCTTGGCTGCCTGTATTGAATCGTAAACTTCTATGTAATTGTTTTCTGATGCCTTGCGTGTAGTACTGCTCTTTTTAGGTGCAGGTGCTTGTGCTATAGCCGGTTCGGGTGTAGCGGTTTTGCTCACCATAGGCTCGGGCGTTGATGCTGTCAAAGTACAATCCTCGGTAGGGGTCGGGGCTGCCGTAATTTCTTCTTTGTGTACAAGCACAGGCTCTGATTGAGCTACCATCGCATCTTCGTCTGAAGATAAAATTCTTTCATGGCCTGATATGAACGAAATGGTGAGAACGGTGAGCAATGCTAAAGAAGCGGCAACCGAAGGAATAACTTTCCAAAGGATGATATTACGGCGGTTGCGACCAATGGTGGAGTCGATTATAAGTTGCTCGAGGTTTTCGGGCAGGGCTACATCCTCTTTCATAGTGGCCATGTCGCGGAATATGGCTGCATCTACACGCAGATCTTCGGGGATGTCGTTGTTATCCCTGAAATACTGCTTGAGGATGTCTGTCTCAATGTTTGAGGCAGAGCCTTCGTAGTATTTTTCGAGCAAGTTGCGTATCTTGTCTATATTCATAGTTTGCTATATATTTCTTTTATTTTTTTACGTCCACGGCTCAACAACTGTCTTACATTGGTGCCTGATACCCCGGTAATTTCAGAAATCTCTTTTGCGCTCAAGTCTTCAAATATGCTTAGCCTCAGTATTTCTTTCTGTGCCGGTGGCATGGTATCTATTATACGTTCGAGTATTGTGGCGGTTTCGTGGTCGGGAGGAGAGTCGGGGGCAATATCCGTTATGGTGTCAACTTGTTCATATTTTCGCTGCCGTCTCATTATGTCTATTGCCGTTGTGCGTAATATGGCTATTGACAGAGCTTCGGGGTTATTAACACTCAGCAGTTCATCTCCCTTTGACCAAATCTTGACCATAGTTTCCTGTACGGCGTCAGAGGCAAGGTCGGTTGAGCTTCCCAGAATTGCCAAAGCAATTGAATACAGCTTAGGATAGACAGGCAAAAAACGTTTTCGAAATATTTCTTCAAGTTGTTTCACATATTAAAGACGTTTCAGGGTATGGATTTGTGACAACAATATGTAAAAAATCATTTTTTTTATGTCAATCCGGAGTAAGTTTGAAATCAGCTTGTATGCCTGATTGGTCGCGGTTGTAGAACACCGCTCCCACCAGAGTGATTACGTCAGGCAACTGTCCTTTGGTTGCCCACTTCAGCTCTATGCCGAGCAACTCCTTTACTGTCTTTTCAACGTCAAATCCGTAGGCTTCGAGGGCGGGTCTTACGAGTTCGGGGTGGCGACATTCACCACCATGTATGCGGGTGCACTCCGGGCAGTGCAGACATTCGCCGCTGAATCCGAAAGCAAGGCCGTCGACCTCTTTCTCGTAACGCAGCAAATTCTCTTCAAGACTCTTTCTCGCAGCCCGCAGTTTTTCCATTCCCGACTCTAAGGTTTCGCCTTGCGGAATGTGGAAACTGCATGCCACAATCAGCGCGTCAGACCATCGGCCCAACAGCTCGTCGGCATCGAAAACAAAAGGCGGGCACATCCACACCTTCCCATAATTACGGCACTGCCTGCACAAAGCGTTGATACGCAATGTGTCGCGATAGCCGGTAATATAATCCTTTACCGCTATTTCAGCTGTGTTTATTTCAATCATTTCAGGTATAGCTTGTTTAAAACAGTCGGTAACACTCTTAACAAGCTGCAAATTTAAAATAATTTTCAACAATTATGACTGATTTGGATAAAAGAAGTGTAAATTTTGTGAAAAAATTAAAAAATAATGATTATCTTTGCTCATTGTTTCCCGTGACATAAAATTACCTAATTATAAACCAACATCACAGACGCAATGAAAAGACTCTTTTCTGTATTCATGGTGCTATTAGTGACATCAGTCTATGCCTTCTCGGCAGGTGCATCAATGAATTGCAAAGGACATGTTGTTGACGAGAACGGCGAACCGCTCATCGGTGTGAGCATCGTCGTTACCAACGGCAATCCTGTCGGTACTACCGACATTGACGGTAACTTCTCGGTAACAGTTCCTGACAATGCAAGTACGCTCACATTCACATACGTGGGCTACAAGACCAAGCAGGCCGCTGTGGCAGCCTACATGGGCGACATCAAAATGGAGCCTTCTACCGAAATGCTCAACGACGTGGTTGTAACACAGTCGTTGGCCCGTACTCGTCAGACCCCTGTAGCTGTTTCGCAGCTTAATGCCTCTGAAATCGAGCTTAAACTCGGTACTCAGGAACTTCCCGAAGTGCTCAAGACCACTCCCGGCGTATGGGCCACAAAAGACGGCGGTGGTTTTGGCGACGCTAAAATCAACATGCGCGGCTTCAAGAGCGAAAACGTAGCAGTACTCGTAAACGGTATTCCTGTCAACGACATGGAGTGGGGCGGTATCTACTGGAGCAACTGGGCCGGCCTCAGCGACGTGGCTTCTTCTATCCAGACTCAGCGCGGTCTTGGTGCCGCTATCCTCTCGGCTCCCTCTATCGGCGGTACCATCAACATCACCACCCGCAGCCTTGACGCTGAAAAGGGCGGTAGCATCTGGTATGGTTTCGGTAACGACGGAATGAACAATATCGGTATGAAGGTTTCTACCGGTCTTATGAAAAACGGCTGGGCTATCTCGGTGCTCGGTTCGCGCAAGTGGGGCGACGGTTATGTACAGGGCACATGGTTCAATTCATACAACTACTTCGTGAACGTGTCAAAGCGTATCAACGACAAGCATCAGCTCTCTCTTACCGCCTTTGGCGCACCTCAGGAACACAACAAACGTTCGAGCCAGGACGGTCTTACAATCATGGAGTATCAGACCTACGCCAAGCGCGTGATGGATGGCGACAGCCCCTACAAGTATAACCCCTCATTCGGTTACGACCTCCAGGGCCAGCGCCGCACTTCAAACCGCAACAAGTATCACAAGCCTCAGATTTCACTCGGTCATATCTGGCAGATCGACCACAAGTCTTCTCTTTCGAGCACCGTTTACGTATCGCTCGCATCGGGTGGCGGTCTTTCAGGTCAGGGTCGCGGTACATACAAAGGACAGAGCCTGAGCAACACTTCGTGGTACGGTGCCACAAACGGTATTCCCAACACTCTCTTCCGCAATGCCGACGGTACTTTCGCATACGATGAAGTTCAGGAAATGAACATGGCTTCAACCACCGGTTCAAACATGGTTATGGGCGAAAGCAACAACTCGCACAACTGGTATGGCCTCGTTTCCACATATAATAATAAGTTCTTCAACAACAAACTTTCGTTCACCGGCGGTATTGACCTCCGCTACTACCTCGGTAAGCATAACAACAAGATTACCGACCTCTACAACGGTGAATATTATATGGACGACAGCTCGCGTAAGAACGTGAAGCCCGAAAACAACTACCTTGCCGAAGATCCCAACTGGAAGTACGAAAAACTCGGCATCGGCGATGTAGTTTACCGCGATTATGACGGCCGTACAATCCAGGAAGGCGTGTATGCACAGGGTGAATATCTCACACTCAACGACAACCTCACACTCGTTCTGTCGGGTTCACTCTCAAATACCTCATACCAGCGTATCGACCACTTCTACTACGATAAGGCTCACGCCAAATCAAAGACATACAGCTTTATAGGCGGTACTGCCAAATTCGGTGCCAACTATAACATCGACCGTCACAACAATGTATATACCAACATCGGTTATATCAGCCGTGCGCCTTTCTTCTCACAGGGTGTATTCCTTTCGTCTAACGTGAGCAATGCCGCCAACCCCAATCCCATCAATGAGAAAGTATTCTCATACGAACTTGGTTACGGCTACTCTTCACCCATATTCTCGGCTACCGTAAACGGTTACTATACCAAGTGGCTCGACAAGACCACAACCCGTGGTGGCGACATCACCGCAGGCGAACACGCCGGCGACCGCTACTACCTCAATATGAGCGGTGTGGATGCACGCCACATGGGTGTTGAAATCAACTTCACATTCATCCCCGTGCGTTGGTTTGAAATCAACGGTATGCTCTCGCTGGGCGACTATGAATGGGCTTCAGACGCCAAGGGTTATTTCTACAACCAGGTAGGCCAGCCCCTTAAGGACCTTGCCGGTAATCTGGCAAGCGGCATTCTCGCCGAAGACCATGCCTCGGCAACTCTGCTCCAGAAAGGCCGCAAGGTGGGTGGTTCTGCAATGACTACCGCCGCTGTAGGTGTTCAGTTCCGTCCGTTCAAGGGTTTCCGCATCGGTGCCGACTGGACTGCTGCCGCACGCAACTATTCAGACTACACCATATCTTCAAGCTCTTACTCGGCCAACGGTACCGTAACCGTAGGTTCGCCCTGGAGAATTCCATGGGGCAGCCAGCTCGATATGAATGCTTCATACAATTTCCAAATCGGCGGTCTCAACGCCACTCTCTCGGGTAATGTACACAACCTGTTCAACTACAACTATGTTATCGACGCTTACACTCAGTCAGACGTAGTTGGTACATGGGAAAACGCATTCCGCGTGTTCTATGCTTTCGGACGTACATACTCAATGAAGCTCCGTGTTAATTTCTAATTTTCACTCGCAACACAAGAATTTATTATGAAAACAAATAATTTGTTCAAATCCATCTTGATGCTTGCAGTGGCAGGCACCATGACCGCATGCGACGAAAACGCATGGAACGATCATCTCGACGGATTTGAGGATAAAAACGATGAACCTATCAGCGTTAACAAGGCCATCGATTATACTCTTACCGATGCCGACTATGTAGCTATAGCAGGCAACAGCTCAAACGTGGCAATGGCCGGCGATGAGCTTAAGGCTGCCCTTGCTGCCGTAGGTACACAGCATGCCTTCTCGGCCGAAATTCCGGCTGCGCAATACGTTCCCGCTTTCCTCGGATCAACTTCTTTCCCTTACTTCACACTCACCAAGGGTTCGTCGGTGAAACTCACCTATAACGTAGCCGGTGATCTTCCCGCAGCAGTTAAAGAAGCTCCCAAAGCTGAATTGTATACCATCACCAGCGATGAATATCAGCAGTATGTATGGGAAAGCGACGACAACTACATAGATGCGTTCTCACCCTCCAAGCCCGCATCACGTTATCTCGCCCAGATTCTTCTCAAGTCAGAAGTCGACGAAGAAGTGAATCCCTATGTAATCGTTTCTTACAACCAGACCGAGCAGGAACCTGTATTCGGAAACGTCAGCGGTGGCGAAGAACCCGGCTTTGAGCTTTCAAACACTATCGCCTCAGCTTCACTGAATGCTTTAATCGAAATTGACGGTGTGGTTACCGCAATCTGCAAGCAGGGCTATATCATCAGCGACAACAGCGGCAATATCCTTGTTTACATGGGTAGCGCATTTGATGCTTCTTCAGTTCAGATCGGCAACCAGATGCACATCAGCGGAACTGTCGGCTCTTACAACAAGGGATTCCAGGTTATCGGCAACAATGCAGATGTAGCACTGGAAGTAACAGTGATCGGTCAGCAGGAAGTGACTTATCCCACTCCGGTTGAAATGACAGGTGCAGATTTCACCACTCAGCATGGCCGTAAAAACGATGTTACAGCCACCTATGCCCGATTCACCGGTGTACCTGTTATCAGTGGCAACTACGTGAACTTCACAGTTGAGGGTACAGAAGTCAAGGGCAGCCTTTATCAGGCGACTCCGGCTCAGATCGCTGCTTTCACCGATGGTCAGAAGGCTACCGTTACCGGTTACTTCATGTCGGTTAACTCTTCAAAGGCCGGCGACAAGTACTGCAACTTTATCCCCACCATGGTAGATGGCAAGGCCGTGGCAAGTGCTCCCGCCAAGTCTGTAGCCAAGGCTCCCGTAGCACAGGTTCCCACCACCACTTACAATGCCGTATATCATTGGGATGGCGCCAAGTGGGCAACTCTCAGCGACTTCACCGTTCTCAATCCCGACGATTATTATGCAATGGGTCAGAAATATCAGAATCTCACCACTCCTGATGCATACCTGCCCACCTATCTCGCTCAGAAGTATCCCTACGCTCAGGAAGGCACAGAAATCAACGTGCTCTATCTGCTCTACAAGGATTCCAAGACTGCATACGCTTGCGATCCGTATGTTCTCAAGAACAATACTTGGGTCCTCAATCGCTATGTCACTGAGGAAACATCGCAGTTTGTATATACCAGCAGCGGCTGGATGTACGACCCCAATGTCACCATCACACTGCCCGCCGGCCGCAACATGGCCATAAGCTCTACCTACTATCAGGCTTGTGTAGACTGGGTATACAATAATATCTGTGTTCCTCTGGGCGATACAAGCATCAAGAGCGGTAAGTTCTATGTAACCTCTTACGGTAACAATGAATACTATTGCGGTACTTCTGCATATCAGAACAATATCGACCTCCGTCCCGACAAGGCTCGCGAACAGTATCCCGCAGGCTATACCGGCATGAGCGATGAAGAAATAGTAGCCCTCGAAAAGTCACGCTTCCTCAACGAAGTGATGCCCGGTGCACTTTCTACTCTCCATCCCGATGCCAAGCCCATTGAAGGTCTTGAAGTTCTCTTCACCATCAACTTCTCGGTTTACACCGGCACCACCACTGAATACACAGCTGTATTTAAGGTTGTAGGCCAGGGTAAATTCGAACCCGTAAGCTGCACATGGGACGAGGAATAATCCCCTGAACAGATAAATCCGTATTATAAGCAAAGCGGCTTCATTGAGAAATCAGTGAAGCCGCTTTTGCTCGCTTTTATCTGTAATTTTGGTAAATATTTAAGTGATTTGTATTGTACTACCGCAATTTGTTTTCAGTAATTTTGCATTGTGTTTATCATATACGGTTGTATCACATGAAAAAATTTTTTGTATTTTTGTCGCTACTGACAACATCCTTTATAAATATGGCATACTCTCAAAACAATCCGACAAAACTCACTCCGCAACCTTCTGAGATAAAACAGACTGCCGGACATGACCAGCTTGGCGAATTTGCTCCCAAGTTTGCTGAATTGAACGATGATGTACTCTTCGGCGAAGTATGGAGCCGCACTGACAAACTGGCCTTGCGCGACCGCAGCATAGTCACGGTAACCGCACTCGTAAGCAGTGGTATCATAGACTCGTCGTTGACCTATCATCTGATGGAAGCTAAAAAGAACGGCGTCACACGTACTGAAATAGCCGAGATACTTACACAGGTGGCATTCTATGCCGGTTGGCCCAAGGCATGGGGCGCATTCCGTCAGGCAAAGGAGGTTTGGGCTGATGCGAGCGATGAAACCGATGCCAGGCAGAAGTTTCAACAGGAAATGATTTTCCCCATTGGCGAACCAAATACTGCATACGCACAGTATTTCATCGGCAACAGTTATCTCTATCCGGTATCAAAGGAGCAGGTACCTGTAACTAATGTGACCTTCGAGCCCCGTTGCCGCAACAACTGGCATATCCATCATGCAAGCACCGGCGGCGGACAGATGCTCGTAGGCGTGGCCGGTCGCGGTTGGTATCAGGAAGAGGGCAAGCCCGCACAGGAAATCCTGCCGGGTACTGTGATTCATATTCCTGCTAATGTAAAACATTGGCACGGAGCGGCCAAAGACAGCTGGTTCTCGCATCTCGCTTTTGAAGTAAAGGGTGAAAACACCTCAAATGAGTGGCTCGAACCGGTGTCGGATGAAGAATACGATAAGCTGAGATAAGCCCTCGGGTACAGGTGCTTTTCAATAAACTTTGAGGTTTTAAGGCTGAGATAAGACAGCCTTGAAACCTCATAATTTTATTGTACGGGCGGTATTGATTCCATCGATGGCTGCGCTTACTATGCCCCCGGCATATCCGGCTCCCTCGCCTACGGGATAAAGCCCCGCAATGGTGATATGGCTGCGCGAATCTTTATCGCGGGGAATACGTACCGGAGCCGATGTGCGGGTCTCATCACCTATAAGAGTTGCGTCAGAAGTCAGAAATCCGCGTGCTTTGCGGCCAAATTCAGCCAGCCCCTTTTGCAGTCTTGCAGCTATGAAGCGGGGTAGCAGTTGGTCAATCCGTCCGGGTATAAGGCCGGGCGCATACGATGAATCGGGTAGGGTGGCACTTGGACGTGAGGCTATGAAGTCGGTCATACGCTGTGCCGGAGCCTGCTGAGTGTGACCTGCCGCCTCAAAGAATTTTTGTTCTATATCCTGCTGGAAATACATCATTTTCAGTACTCCGTATTTATCATATTCGGGTACATCGTCGGGCAGCACTTCTACCACCATGCCCGAATTGGCCCAACGGGTACCGCGGTTGGATGGCGACATGCCGTTGACCACCAGTTGGCCCGGTTCGCTTGCGGCAGGAATAATCACACCGCCGGGACACATGCAGAACGAGTATACAGCGCGGTCGTCAACGCGTGTGAGCATCGAATACTCGGCAGCCGGCAGATACTTGCCGCGTCCGGCGGGCGAATGATACTGTATGCTGTCTATAAGGCGTTGAGGATGTTCGAGTCGAACACCTACGGCTATGCCTTTGGGCTCCATTGGCACTTCTTCATCGTGGAGCATGCGGTAAACATCTCGTGCCGAGTGGCCTGTGGCCAGTATCACCGGACCTTGATACTCCGAACCGTCGAGGGTTTTTACTCCCGTAACGGCATTTTTATCTTTATTGAATATCAATTCAGTTACTCTTTGGCCGAAATGCACTTCGCCGCCGTGCGCCTTTATGGTTTCTCTTATAGCTTTTATTATGACCGGCAGACGGTCGGTGCCTATATGTGGGTGGGCATCTATGAGAATGTTGTCTGATGCTCCGTGGGCATGGAAAATCTGGAGTACCTTGTCTACAGGCCCGCGTTTGGTGCTACGGGTGTAGAGTTTGCCGTCGGAGAATGCGCCGGCACCGCCTTCGCCGAAGCAGTAGTTGGAATCAGGGTCTACGATACCTTCGCGGCACAGTACGGCCATATCGCGCCGGCGCGAGTCCACATCCTTGCCTCTTTCAAGCACTACGGGCCTCATCCCCAACTCAATCAGCTCAAGGGCGGCGAACAGTCCTGCCGGCCCTGCTCCCACTATTATAACCTGCGGTTTGTCTTTTACATCGGGATATTGCACGGGGGTATATCTCGAAAATGTTTCGTCAACCGAGTCAATGTGAAGCTGAATACTAAGATTGACCATTACCCGGCGCTGGCGGGCGTCGATTGACCGACGCAGGATGTCAACTCTCTTTATGCGGTTTACATCAATATTCAGGGCGGTTGAAGCAGCTATGCGCAGGCGGGTATCATCGGCCGCTTCTTCAGGCTTAAGCCTTAGTTGGAGTTTCTGTAGCATCGTGTGAAGTTTTGAGTTCGGAGAAGTGCTTCTTGAGTTTGCGGTTCATTATCAACAGAGTTACGACAGCGAGCACGAAGGCAAGCACATCGCTGCCGGCCATCGAGGCCCACACTCCGTCAATTCCGTATACGGGTGGCAATATCCACAGCAGCGGCACAAGGAAAATAAGCTGACGGGTAAGCGAAAGGAATATCGACAGCTTGGGGTGTCCGATACTCTGGAAGTAGTTCTGTATCACTATCTGGCACCCTACCACCGGATAGCACAGGAAGTAAATGTGGAATCCGGGTCGGGCAATGTCGATCATCGTTAGGTCGGTTGTGAACATGGAGCTGATTTTATCCGGGAAAATCTGTGTGAGCAGCCAGCCGACAAAGGTTATAGCCACTCCAATCCATATTCCGCGTCTTAGTGTGTCGGTAACGCGTTTCCATTGACCTGCTCCGTAGTTGAATCCCAAGATGGGTTGCATACCTTGTGTCACACCGAATACAATCATCACGAAGAACATGGTGGTGCGGTTGATTATACCGTATGCTCCCACTGCAATATTTCCGTCATCTCCGGCTACCGAAAGCAGCGATTTATTGAGAAATACCACTACAAAGCATGCCGTGGCGTTCATAAGAAAGGGCGACAGACCTATGGAATATATTCGTTTTATAAGACTCGGGGTAAACCAGCGTTGCGACGGGTCGAAGTGTACAAAGCTCTTTTTTGACAAGAAGTGTGCCAACACCCATATAAATGCTCCGAACTGGCCGCAAATAGTGGCAAGTGCGGCACCTTTGATGCCCCAGTCGAGTACGAAAATAAATATGGGGGCAAGCACCAGATTCACGGCCACCGAGAGCAGCGCCGATATCATGGCTTTCTTGGGATAGCCCGTGGCACGCATCAGGTTGTTGAGTCCTATGAAGATATAAGATATTGGTGTGCCGTAGAGTATCACCTTCATGAACTCGCGTGCGTAGGGTATGGTCTCGGGAGTCGCTCCGAAGAATGTGAGTATGTCGTCGAGAAAAATCAACGACAGTCCGCCAAAAATCACCGAGTGGATTATGCACAGCACCATGACGTTGTTTACAACATCAGTGGCTCGCGCCACATTTTTCTGTCCTAAGAAAATAGAAGAGATAGTGGCGCCGCCCACTGCAATGAGCGTGCAGAAGCCTATGACGAGGTTCATCATGGGGAAGGTGATGGCAAGCCCCGCAATGGCCATTGCTCCCACGCCGCGGCCGATGAACACACTGTCTATAATGTTGTAAAGCGATGTGGCAATAGCTGCAATTATGGCCGGCACGGAATATTGCATCAGCAACTTGCCTATGCTGTTTGTGCCCAGCGTAAGTTGCGATGCCCCTGTACCCTTGGAGTGGTTATTGTTGTCTGTATTATTATTGTTTTCAGTTGATAACGTCATAAATTCTAATAGCAGTTAAACAAACTTAAAACAATTAAGCTTGCTTTTTACGGAGCGGCCTTATGTTAATTTTAGTTAAGGTGCTTATGCCGGCAAGTATGAGCATGCATACAATATATGAGCCGGAAAGCCAATATGCCACGTGTCCGTCATCCACAATTTTCATATTGTCAAATGGAGCATTGTCGTTTAGAAAATAGGGATTAATCGTAGCGAAATTACGTTTCCATTTCACTTTGCCGTCTTTGAGGTATACAAGTCCAACCGACCCCCTCACAAGCTCTTTGAGTGATGTGTCGGAAGCTGAGAAAACTTCGTAGCGCGGATTGGCGAGTTCAATCCATTGCTGCAGAGTTTCTCCCGACAGGGCAACAATGCCTACCATGGCCACACCGTTGGCAGTGGCGTAGTCATACACCTCGTTGGCAAGGCGCGAGCGTGTAAGGTTGCCTATGCCCGGCTCGGTGACAGCAAGTACAAGCATGGCCGAGTCGCAGTATTCGGGATTGAAAAGGTCTTGGGCCACATCATTTCCATCGCTGTCAAATACAGCCATTCCTGACATGGCTTCTTCAACAGCCGCTGCCGATGGACGGACAAATGTCCAGGTGGAGTCTGGAAGAGCCGACATTGTAAATTCGCGTTCCACGCCATCTTTGGCATATATGTATCCCGGCTCGGGCTGCTCGCTCTCTTCATCTTCAGATATCACAAGGCTTTGCCCCGTGCCATACGGTCGGAAATCCACAACGGGCTGGAATTGCCATCCTATTGTGGCTATCACTATGCCGTAGATGGCTGTGAGTATTATGACCAACCATTGTAATCCGGGACGATAGAGTGGTATGGCAGCCTTGCGCCATATCAGAGCTACCGCAAGAAGCGCGGTGATGATGATATTTTTTACGAATGTAGCTGTGTTTGATATCACCATCAGATCGCCGAAGCAGCCGCAGTCGGCCACAGGTTCGGCTACCGCTATATAGGCTGTGAGCGGAAGCATACCGGCCATCATGGCGAGTCCGCATATAGGCGCTGAACGACGCAATGAGCCTGTTAGAAGCAAAATACCTGTTATAAGTTCAAACAGCGACAGACCCACAGCGCCTATCAGCACTATGTCGACTGGTATGGTGTCAGACAGCCCCCATACGTTGAGGTATTCCTCTATTTTGAATACAAATCCATGAGGATCTACAGCCTTTGACCAACCCGAGAGAATGAATATTGCGCCTGTGACAATTCTCGCAAACCATACGGCGGCTACCTTCCACCATTTAGCCCCGGCACTCATTCGGTAAGCTTTATTATACCGAATACTGCATAGTTGAGTATGTCGAGATAGTTTGACTCAATGCCTTCAGATACGGTGGTGGCGCCGTCGTGTTCCTCGATCTCTTTGATGCGTTCGATTTTTGTGAGGATAAAGTCGGAGTAGCTCGAAACCCTCATTCCGCGCCATGCTTCGTCGTAGTCGTGGTTCTTCTTCTGCAGCAGCTCGCGGGCCGAGGATGCAATTTCGTCGTACAGTTCAACAGCACGTTCAGCAGATATGTCTTTTGTGTCAACAAAGCCCAATTGCAGCTGTATTATGCCTATGATACTGTAATTTACGATTGCTTTGAATTCAGGCAATATACCCTCGCCCACAGCCGAGCAAGCTTTGATTTCGAGCGAGCGTATACGCTTTGCTTTGATGAAAATCTGGTCGGTGACGCTCGATGGTCTCATTATGCGCCACGATGGGCCGTAATCTTGAAGTTTTGCCACAAAAATGCTGCGGCAGTCGGCAAGTGCCTTATCAAATTGAGTGTTTGTGTCCATGTGAAGTGTATAAATCAATGCAAAGTTACGAATAAATCCTCATATTATACAAAACAGTCCAACTTTTGGCAAGAATGGGCTAATGAGGTGGATTAATTCAATTAAAAATTGTAAGTTATGGATAAAATTAGTAACTTTGCCATGCCAATAATGGCTCGAAATGAACCATATCACATAGCAATAGAAATACAAATCTCTTAATACACTGATAATTATGAGTTTAAACATCATTGTGCTTGCTAAGCAGGTACCCGATACCCGCAATGTAGGCAAAGATGCTATGAAGGCCGACGGCACCATAAACCGCGCCGCGTTGCCTGCAATCTTCAACCCTGAAGACCTTAATGCCCTCGAACAGGCTCTGCGACTCAAGGATGCCAATCCCGGCTCAACAATCACAGTTCTCACAATGGGTTTGCCTAAAGCAGCTGAAGTAATCCGCGAAGCAATGTATCGCGGTGCCGACGGCGGTATCGTGCTCACAGACCGTGCTCTTGGTGGTGCCGACACACTCGCAACTTCTTACTCGCTGGCTCAGGCTGTTAAGAAAATCGGAAACTACGACATCATCCTCGGCGGACGCCAGGCTATCGACGGTGATACCGCTCAGGTAGGCCCCCAGATTGCCGAAAAGCTCGGTATCCCTCAGGTTACCTACGCCGAAGAAATTGTAGACCTCGCCGACGGCAAAGTTACAGTTAAACGTCGTCTCGAACACGGTATCGAAACCGTTGTAGCTCCCCTGCCTTGCGTGGTAACTGTAAACGGCTCTGCTGCCGAATGCCGTCCCCGCAACGCCAAGCGTCTGATGAAGTACAAATATGCCGTATCGCCTTCTGAAATGGCTGCCCTTTCTGACGACCGTAAAGCCATGGTTGAAGCTCGTCCCTACCTCAAGCTCAACGAATGGGGCGCCGATTTCGTAGAAGCTGATCCCCAGCAGATCGGTTTCCCCGGTTCGCCCACTAAGGTGAAGAGCGTTGAAAACGTAGTGTTCGTTGCCAAGGAAGCCCTTCATCTCGATGGCGCCGACGAAGCAGGCATCGAAAACCTTATCAAAGAACTCATCACAAACCACACAATCGGCTAAGCCTCGGCTCCGATCTACACATTAATATTATGACAGAAGATAAGAACAATCTTATAGTATATTGCGAGATTGAAGACGGCCGCGTAGCAGACGTGAGCCTTGAGCTCCTTACCAAGGGCCGTCAGCTCGCCAATCGCCTCGGCATCCGTCTTGAGGCTATCGTTGTAGGCGACAAGCTGAACGGGGTTGAAAAGCAACTCTTCCCATACGGCGCCGATGTGGTTTATCTCGTTGAAGACCCTCGTCTGTATCCCTACACTTCCAATCCCCACGCTTCGGTGCTCATCAACCTCTTTAAGGAAATCGAGCCCCAGATTGCACTGATGGGTGCCACCTGCATTGGTCGCGACCTTGGCCCCCGCGTTTCGAGCGCACTCCACAGCGGTCTTACCGCCGACTGTACTTCACTCGAAATCGGCGACCACACCGATGCCAAGACCAAGCAGGAATACAAAGATCTTCTCTACCAGATCCGTCCTGCATTCGGTGGTAACATCGTGGCTACAATCGTCAATCCCGAACACCGCCCCCAGATGGCTACCGTGCGCGAGGGCGTGATGAAGAAAGAAGTGTTCAACCCCGACCACAAGGGCGAAGTTATAAAGCTCGATGCAAGCAAGTATGTAAGCGACGAAGACTTTGTTGTTGAAATCATCGACCGCCAGATTGCCAAGTCAAAAGTCAACATCAAGGGTGCGCCCATCATCGTAGCCGGCGGTTACGGCGTAGGTTCAAAGGAAAATTTCAATCTCCTCTATGAACTCGCCGCTACCCTTGGCGCTGAAGTGGGTGCATCGCGTGCTGCTGTTGATGCCGGTTTCATCGAACATGAACGTCAGATCGGTCAGACCGGTGTCACCGTACGCCCCAAACTCTACATCGCTTGTGGTATCTCGGGTCAGATTCAGCATATCGCAGGTATGCAGGAAAGCTCGATCATCATCTCGATCAACAACGATCCCGCCGCCCCCATCAACACTATCGCCGACTACGTTATCACCGGCAATATCGAAGATGTGGTGCCCAAACTTATCCGTTATTACAAGAAGAATTCAAAGTAATCTACGCATGATTGCCTGAATATCTTGTTTATACGATTAAAAACAGAAACAAAAAGAATAAAATATAATGGCAAATTTTTATACCGATAATGCCGACTTGCGCCATCATCTCAATCACCCGATGATGCGTAAGATTGTTGAGCTCAAAGAGCGCAACTTTTCAGATGCCGAAAAGTTTGACTATGCTCCCTCCAATTTCGAGGATGCAATGGACAACTACGAACGCGTCCTTGAAGTAGTCGGCGATATATGCGGCACTACCATAGCCGAAAATGCAGCTGATGTTGACCACGAAGGCGCTTCATGCTCAGGTGGCCGTGCCCACTATGCCGGTCCTACCGTCAAGAATCTCGAAGTATGCCGTCAGGCCGGCCTCATGGGTATGGCAATGCCTCGCCGTCTCGGTGGTCTTAACTTCCCCATCACCCCCTATATCATGGCTGCCGACATCGTAAGCCGTGCCGATACAGGTTTTGAAAACCTCTGGGGTCTGCAGGACTGCGCCGAAACTCTCTATGAATTCGGTAACGAAGACCAGAAACAGCGTTTCATCCCCCGCGTTTGCGAGGGCGAAACCATGTCGATGGACCTCACAGAACCCGATGCCGGTTCTGACCTTCAGTCGGTAATGCTCAAGGCTACTCAGAAAGAAGACGGTTCATGGGTACTCAACGGCGTAAAGCGCTTTATCACCAACGGTGACGCCGATATCCACCTGGTACTCGCCCGAAGCGAAGAAGGCACTAAGGACGGTCGCGGTCTTTCGATGTTCGTATACGACAAGCGCAACGGTGGTGTTACCGTTCGCCGCATCGAGAACAAGATGGGTATCAAGGGTTCTCCCACCTGCGAACTCGTTTACAAGAACGCTCCCGCCGAACTCGTAGGCAGCCGCCGCATGGGTCTTATCAAATATGTGATGGCCCTGATGAACGGTGCCCGTCTGGGTATCGCAGCACAGAGCGTAGGTGTAAGCGAAATCGCATACCGCGAAGCTCTTGCATACGCCAAGGACCGCCGCCAGTTTGGCAAGGCTATCATCGAGTTCCCCGCTGTGGCCGAGCTCATCGCCGTTATGAAGGCAAAGCTCGACGCAAGCCGTTCGCTCCTCTATGAATGCGCACGCTATGTAGACCTCTACAAGGTGCTCGACGACATCAGCAAGGAACGTACACTTACTCCCGAAGAACGTGCCGAACGCAAGGAATTCAACCGCCTTGCCGATGCGCTCACTCCCATGGCCAAAGGTATGGGCAGCGAATATTGCAACCAGAATGCTTATGATTGCATCCAGGTGCACGGAGGTTCGGGCTTCATGAAGGATTATGCTTGCGAACGCATCTACCGCGACGCACGTATCACATCAATCTACGAAGGTACAACCCAGCTGCAGGTAGTGGCTGCAATACGCCACGTCACCACCGGCACATACAAGCAGCTCATCGACTCGTACGCTGCCAATGAAGTTCGTCCCGAACTTCAGTCGCTCAAAGATCGTCTGGCAGTTCTTACAGAAATGTACGAGAAGGCAGTGGCTGCCGTTGTTGCCGTGAACAACACCGCATACACCGACTTCATGGCTCGCCGCATGGTAGAAATGGCCGGTAACATAGTTATGGCTTACCTCCTGCTTCTTGATGCCAACCGTACCGAAAGCTTCACCCGCTCAGCTCAGGTTTATGCTAACCTCGCTGCTTCTGAAGTTACTCGTCACGCTGAATTTATCCACTCTTTCGATCCTTCACAGCTTGATATCTATCTCGCTCACGAATAATCGAAACAGATTCCGAAAATAACCAAGCGCCCGCATTTCCTGAGATGGAATTGCGGGCGCTTGAACTATATCGGGTGCCTTATTCGTAGGCTGATTCGATCAGTATTGACGGATTGTTATAAAATTCGGGAGAAAGCAGATAGGATAGGGGCTTATCGGAATTATCCTGCATATACGAAACCACAATAGAGTAGCCTATGAACCGTCCGGCGCGTGGCGGAACTTCCGCTCCAAGTATTGATGTATTAGGGCCTGCCTCTACAAGTCTGTCTATATCGTTGGCCGATGTGCTGTAGAGCAGATTGCGAGCCACCAGGGTATTCCATATCTTTTGGCGGTTGTCGGTAAGCCATTTAAGCTGAGCATCTGTATATCCCATAGACTCTGCCACGTCGTTATATGGAAGCAGCATCAATTTGGCGGCTGTAACAGCGCCTTCGTACAGCAGTCGCGAAAGTACGGTGCTTTCGTCGGTTCGTACGTATGGGTAGCGGTTGGCTATCAGCGCCTCGCATATATCGTAGGGCAGCCGTGCGGGAGTCTTGCCTGATTTAAGGTATTCAGGCAAATGATTATACCCTTCAAAGTCTTCGCCTAAGTAATGATTCAGTGCGATAAGCATGCACGAATCGCTCATTACTATCGACCTGGGATTTCCCCAGATAACGGCTGCGTATTGCCGTGGCGGAAAGTCGAGTTTGTCGCGTTCGGCCTCATTAAGAATCTGTCCCAGTGCAAGCTCAGTTGACCGCAGGTTGCTGTAAACACTGTCTACCACAGGCGTGAAAGCCTCTACTACGCGCGAATGTGCCCACTTTTCTATAGTCTGATGGTCAGGGGTGTCGCTCAGACCCAAAAATCCGAACATTACCGACAGTGGCAGTCTGTCGGCACGGAGCATAGAGTCGCGCTGAGCTGTCGTCATCACCGGGTAGTTTTCCAGATTCTTATATAATGGTATTATAGGGTATGGTGTGGAAACAACATTTGTGCAAGTGGCCAGAATAATTGAGATAATGGCGATTGTACCGGGCAATACGTATTTTTTCATGTCGAATATTACATCAAAATTGGAATAATTGTATAAAAAACATACTCCTGAGCTGCGAAGTTACGGAATATTTATGTAATTTTGTACGATTATGCGACTTATAGTGCTAAATATATTCATGTTTTTTGCCGCGGCACTCTTCGGTGCCGTGAGTCAGAAGCCGTTTACTCTCGTAATTGACCCCGGGCATGGCGGCAAGGACTATGGTTGCATAGGTGCCAAAACCAACGAAAAGACCATTGTGCTTGACGTGGCAAAGCGCCTCGGAGCTATTATAGCCAAGGAACATCCTGAAGTTAAGACTATATACACACGCTCCGACGACAGGTTTATCCCGCTAAATCAGCGTGCTTCTATAGCCAATAAGGCTAATGCCGACCTGTTTATATCGGTTCATGTGAATTCGGTTGATAAACGCACCAAGGGGCGCGAGAAGATTCATGGAGCGTCGGTATACAGCCTTGGTCTGCACCGCAGCGACGACAACCTCGCGGTGGCCATGCGCGAAAACAGCGTTATCGAGCTCGAAAAAGACTTTTCGGAAACTTATCAGGGTTTTGACCCTTCTTCGTCGGAGTCGTACATCATTTTTGAGATGAGTCAGAACCGGCACATGAAGCAGTCGATTGAACTGGCCGATGATATACAGAAAGAACTTGTGTCAACAGCCGGCCGCGCTGACAAGGGTGTGCGTCAGTCAGGTTTTCTTGTACTGCGTGCAACGTCAATGCCATCGGTGCTGGTAGAGCTTGACTTTATATGCAATAAGGAGGCAGAGAACTTCCTTGCTTCAACAGCAGGCCGCGAGAAGTGTGCCCGCTCGCTTGCAAATGCCTTCACAACGTATTACAACAAGCAAAAGCCACGTCCTTCGATTCCGGCTTCAAAAACTGCCGAAATCAAGACAAAATCAGATAAACAGCCCGAGGTACAGCCATTGACAAAGGCGTCTGAATCGTATGCATTGTTGCTAAAGACATCCAAATCGGCCATTGACACCGCTGCCGATCCGGCTTTCGACAAGATCAAGAAGGCGGAGTTGCGTGTTATACTTGAAGATAATGAATATAAATATGTTTACGGCGATTTCAAGACATTAAAAATTGCCCGGCGTAACTTGCGTAAAATCAAAAAGGCGTTCCCGGATGTTGTAATCATTAAGGTTGACAATAATTAAGAGTGCCTAAAAATATGAAAAAATAATTCAATATGAAAAAAATATTCCGTAAAGAAGTTTTAATCGGCCTGATTGTTCTGGTTGCCATGGCCGTGCTGATTATTGGTATCGACTTCCTCAAAGGGGTCAATGTGTTTAAAGCCGCCAACTACTATTATGTGTCGTTTACCGACGTGGCCGGTCTTGCCCAGAATGCTCCCGTCACTGTAAATGGATTCAAGGTAGGGCAGGTGCGTGAAATAGCCTACGAATACGATAATCCCGGTCATGTTAAGGTGGAGCTTTCGCTTGACAAGAATCTTAAAGTGCCTGCCGGCTCCAAGGCTGTGCTTTCGTCAGATCTGCTCGGTACTGCATCCATAGTGATCGACATGGCTAAATCTACAGAGTATCACAAGGTGGGTGACTCGCTCGAAGGTGTAGTGCCCAAAGGTATGATGGACAATGTCACTGACAACCTGCTGCCGGCTTTTACCGGAATATTGCCCAAGGTAGATACATTGCTTCTGTCGATAAACGCTCTTGTCAGCGACCCGGCTATAGCATCGTCTGTAAAACGCCTTGATGCCATTACTGCAAATCTTGAGGCCACTACACGTCAGCTCAACGCACTCATGGCCACTCTGCCGCCTGTATTGAATAATGTAAACGGCATAACAGGTAATGTCAACAATATGACTTCTGACCTGGCTGTTGTCACTTCTGCGCTCAAGGAGGTTCCTCTTGATTCACTTGCCGGCAACCTTCAGACAATTACCGAGAATCTCGCACAGCTGTCGGCTCAGCTCAACAATCCTGATTCGAGTCTGGGAATGCTCACACACGATCCGGCACTGTATAACAACTTGAATTCAACAGTAGCATCGCTTGATTCGCTGTTTGTGGATATCAAGCGCAATCCCAAACGCTACATCAGTATCAAGCTGTTATAATCACCACACCGGCCGGTGGAAATGCAAAAACGGCGCCTGAATCGTTATTTAAAATCATTTTAAATAACGATTCAGGCGGTTCCGTTACCCGTGAGTGCGTAAAGCCGTTATAAGGTAGGGGTTCCACGCGTTTTAACAGCTTTGTAATATAATTCGTGGAACATATTAAAGCAGGGCGTTTAATCGGGGTAAATCAGAGCTATATCTATCATAATATAAAGTTTTGATTTAATGTAATTGTTTAAGTATTACATAAAGTGCTGAAAATTATACTCTTGCAAAATATTTGAAAAATCCAATTAATTTTTCACTTTGTTTTTTTAAAAAAAAGTCCGAAATTTGTATTCCCAAAACAGCATTTCACACCTTCATTTACAATTAAAATGCAACTTTCACATCAAGAACTATGGGCTAAAGCCTTAGGTATTATCAAGGATAATATCGACGTTCAGCAATATAAAACGTGGTTTGAACCAATCAAATCAATGGGATTTGAGGATGGTGTACTCCGTCTTTTCCTTCCCTCTACATTTTTCCCTGAACAGCTTGAAGAAAAGTATGCAGACCTCATCGGACCGGTTATAAAGAAGGTGTATGGCCCCGGTGTACAGCTTTTCTACAGCTACCTGCAAGTGGACGGAGCCAAAGAAACCGGAGTGGAGGTACGCGCTTCGGGTCAGTCTGTTGCAATCGTAAACGACAGAATGGCCGCACCGGCAAATCCTTTTGTCGACCAGCCCGTAAAATCATTTGATTCTCAACTCAATCCCAAGTATAATTTTGAGAATTACTGCACGGGTACATCTAATAATATAGCGCGTACGATTGCTGAATCAATTGCAAATGATCCCAGCAACAAGACCTTCAACCCCTTGTTTGTTTTCGGTCCCGTGGGTGTGGGCAAGACTCACCTCATTCAGGCTGTGGGCATACGTGTGAAGGAACGCAATCCTCAGTCCCGTGTGCTGTATGTGACCGCACGTTTCTTCCAAAGCCAGTTTACAGCCGCCAACCATAAGGGCCAGATAAACAACTTCTTCCATTTCTATCAGTCGATAGACACTCTTATCATTGACGATGTACAGGACCTCGCAGGCAAACCCGAGACTCAGAATACATTCTTCCATATATTCAACCAGCTTCATCAGAACAACCGCCAGATAATACTTTCGAGCGATTGTGCGCCCTCTGAGATGGACGGATTCGAATCGCGCCTGCTCAGCCGCTTCAAGTGGGGTGCTTCGGTTGCGCTCGACAAGCCCGATTACGACCTGCGCCGCCGTGTGCTGATCAAGAATGCCGAGCAGGATGGTCTTAATCTGCCCGAGGATGTGATTGACTATATCGCCGAGAATGTCACCGACTCAATCCGTGAGCTTGTTGGCGTAGTGGCTTCGCTTGTGGCCCAGGCTACAGTGCTCAACTGCGACATAAATCTTGAACTGGCCCGCCCGGTGGTGGCACACGCAATACGTATGCGACGTTCGCAGGTTAACTTTGAGATGATAACCCAGGCCGTGGCTGCTTACTTCAAGATTAATCCCGACCTGTTCTTCACCTCAACCCGCAAGCGCGAGATAAGCGATGCCCGACAGATTGTGATGTATCTGGCCAAAAAGCTTGCCGGCATGTCACTTAAGAATATCGGTACCAAGCTGGGCCGTACACATGCCACTGTTATCTACGCATGCCGCAGCATTGACGACCGTCTGTCTATTGATGCCGAGCTGCGCAATCAGATAGAGGAAATAAGGGCTACACTCAACAGCTGATACAGGCAAGGACTGCAAAAGTACTGATTTACGATACAATTTATCGTGAAATTCACTTTTTTTGCGTAACTTTGCGCAATGTCAACCATAATTGATTATCAGAATGTAGATGTGCTGCGCAAGGAGCATGTAGTGCTCAAGGATGTCAGCTTCAAGGTAGATTCCGGTGAGTTTATTTATCTTATCGGAAAGGTGGGTTCCGGTAAAAGTTCCCTGCTTAAGACTATGTATGCCGAAGTCCCTGTCACAAAGGGCGAAGCAAGGGTTTTTGACTACGACTTGTTGCAGATCAAGCGCAGTCAGATACCGTTTTTGCGTCGCAGCATAGGCATCGTTTTTCAGGATTTTCAACTGCTGTTTGACCGCAGCGTGTTTGAAAACCTTGATTTCGTGCTGGCAGCTACCGGTTGGCGCGACAAAGCGGAGCGCGAAGCGCGCGTAGACCAGGCTCTGCGCAGGGTAGGAATGGTGAAAAAGTCATACAAACTGCCTCATGAGCTTTCAGGAGGTGAGCAGCAGCGTGTGGTCATTGCCCGCGCATTGCTCAACAATCCCCAACTGATAATTGCTGATGAGCCTACAGGTAATCTAGACCCCGAAACCGGTGAGCAGATTGTGGCTCAGCTGCATGATATAGCTGCCGACGGCACTGCCGTGATTATTGCAACACACAACCATTCGCTCATTGAAGCATTTCCGGGTACAGTGATGCATATAGAAGGCAAGCACCTTATCGGCAAATAATTTTAGTTGTAAAGAAGATTAAAGAATGAAAGTCCTCAAATTTGGCGGAACTTCAGTCGGAACTCCCGAGCGCATGCGCCATGTTGCGCAGCTTGTAAGGGAGTCGGGCCGAAACATAGTAGTGCTTTCGGCTATGTCGGGCACAACAAATTCGCTCGTCGAAATTTCCGACTATCTGCATAAGCACAATGTGCCCGGCGCACAGGAGACCGTGAACAGTATGCGTCAGAAATATGCGTCGGTAGTAAATGAACTCTACAGTCAGGAACAATCGAAACAGCGTGCCACCGATTATCTCGACCGTATATTCAACTTCATTCTCAGGTTTACCGAAGGCGAGTTTGGCCTTGCCGAAGAAAAAGAGATACTGGCTCAGGGCGAGTTGATTTCAACAATGCTCATGCAGCTGTATTTCGAGGAAACCGGTGTGAAAAGCGTGCTGCTGCCCGCTCTCGACTATATGCGTATCACCCGCGAAGGCGAGCCTGATATGAAATTTATTTCTTCACATCTGCGCAGAATGGTTGAGATAGAACCCGATGCCGAGGTGTGGCTTACTCAGGGCTATATCTGCCGCAACGACCGTGGCGAAGTAGACAATCTGCGCCGCGGCGGCAGCGATTACTCGGCTTCAATAATCGGTGCTGTGCTCAATCTTGACGAAATTCAGATATGGACTGATATCGACGGCATGCACACCGGCGATCCCCGATTCGTGAAAAATACACGTCCCGTGAGCCGTCTGCATTTCGAGGAAGCTGCCGAGCTGGCATATTTCGGAGCCAAGATACTTCACCCTACATGCGTGCTGCCGGCCAAGTTGCACAACATTCCTGTAAGGCTTCTCAACACCCTTGAACCATCGGCACAGGGTACAACCATAGCCAACTTTGCGCCTGACGGTACTGTGAAAGCCGTTGCAGCAAAGGACAACGTTACAGCCATCAAGATAAAGAGCGGCCGTATGCTTCTGGCATACGGTTTCCTGCACAAAGTATTCGAGATTTTCGACAACTATCATACGGCCATCGACCTTATGGCGACATCTGAAGTGGGTGTGACCGTAACAATTGACGACACCCGCCACCTTGCCGACATCGTTGACGAACTCAAGCGCTTCGGTACCGTATCGGTCGACACAGACATGACTATCATCTGCATCGTGGGCGATTTCGCTTGGGACAACGGACACGACTACTGTTGCCAGGCAGTTGAAGCGCTCAAACCCATACCCGTGCGCATGATATCGTATGGCGGCAGCAACTACAACATTTCCATGCTTATTAAAGCTTCTGATAAAATTGAAGCTCTTAATCTTTTGAATAACAAACTGTTCTAAGTACAATTGAAATGGTAAAGCACATAGTCACATTCCAGCTTACAGGCACCCCTGAGGAACGCCTTCAGGTAGCAACAAAATTCAAAGAAGCGCTCATGGCACTTCCCCAAGTCATAGAGCCACTGCAGTCTATAGAAGTAGGTATCAACGAAAATCCCGCCGAAACCTGGGATGTAGTCCTCACGGCCATACTCCCCACCATGGCAGATGTAGCGGTCTATGCCAATCATCCTGCCCACGTAGCCGCAGCCGGTCTGCTCGCCGGCCACAAGGCCAACCGCGCATGCGTGGATTACGAGTTTTAAAATCGTATTATAGATTACAAACACCCCAGAAGTTAAATGACTTTTGGGGTGTTGCACATTGCTGTTGACTCAGCGATGTTTATTCTATACGCTTTTACAGCGAGCGGAAGGCTTTGAGTGAACCGAATACCACCCATTGGTCGTCGGCGGCCACCGTAGTTCCGGGAGCTGAAACATCCAAGGGCATCAGTTGCTTGGACTTTAAACCGAGGAAATTAGTCTTTTCGGCCGGTCTTGATATTGATACTATTTTCAGGCCATATTGTTGAGCGAAATCTATATCGGCATACTCCAGCCCTACAAAGTACTGAGGGACTTTGAATTTAAGGATGTAATTATTCTCATCTACCTTTAGAGTCTCCACATCGTTGCCAAGAGCCATTTCGTGAGTAAGGTCGAGGGCTGCACGTTGTTCGGGCTGCAAAATATGGTCGATATTGAAACTTTGCAGAATCGAAAGGTGCAAGGGGTCAATGGCTCGGGCGTAAATCTTTTTTACCCCCGATTTCTTAAGCAGAGCTACGGTCTTTACCGAGGCTCCGAAGTTCTCGCCGATCGCCACTATTACCAAATCCACGTTATGAATTGGCAACACGCCTAATGAGGCCTCTTCGGTGGTGTCGAGCACGTATGCGGTGGCAATGTAGTCTTTTATTGAGTCTATGGTGTTGCGCGAGATGTCGGCACCGATCACCTCGTGCCCCTGGGCGGTGAGGTCAAGAGCCAGATTGCTTCCATATATTCCGAGACCTATAATTAAATAGCGCATAGAGTAGGGGGGATGTATCAGTTAATAATAATATTTTCTTTGGGCAGATGTTCAGATATGTCGCGGTGATGTACAAAAAATCCGCTGCATATAGATATTATACCCACTCTGCCCAGCAGCATGGCTATACACAGCAATATTTTTGACTCGTCGCTCAGCAGGCTTGTGGCTCCGAGGGATGAGCCTACGGTGAACAGCGCTGATGTGACCTCAAAAACCATTGATTTCATTTCGAGTGCGGGGTCGAATATCATTACACCGCCCAAAAAGAATGTAAACGATACCAGAGCAAGTGCCAGCCCGGTATTGGCGCGACGCGTAGAGCCTATTGAGATGCTGCGGTCAAAGGCCCATGAGCTCCTGCTGGATGTCAGTACCGAACGCACGTTCAGAAAAATGGCGGCAAACGTGTTTACCTTTATACCGCCGGCAAGCGATTGCGAAGCACCGCCTATCCACATCTGTATCATCACTATCATCAGCGTAATGGGCAGGAACTGCGCCGGGTCTACCGATGCAAACCCGGCACTGCGTGGAATGAGCGAATTGAATACAGATTGGCTAACTTTCTGCCACAGGGTCATTCCCTTTAAAGTATTGTCGTACTCAAAAAAGAAGAACAGTGCCGAGCATACGGCCAGTATGCTGAATGAGGTTACCAACACAAGCTTGGTGTTGAGGTCGTACAGGTGCACGGGTTTTTCATAAAATTCTCCACGCAGCCTTTTCCATACCGACTTGACACGGGTAAACAGAATATCCTTGAGATTGACGAGTATAGGGAAGCCGATGGCTCCGGCAAGAATCAATACTGACGTAACATTGTACAGCGACTGGCCGGCTGTCATCAATGCCGGATTGGCCATGCCCTGCGGCAGATTGGAAAATCCTGCATTACAGAAAGATGACAATGAATGAAATGCGGCAAAAATCATTTTATCATTATTGTCAGGCAGCAATGTGTCGGGTATGGTGAAATATACGGCCACCGCACCGATGGCTTCAAGAGTCAAGGTGAACACTATGATATATACCAATGTAGGGAGCAGCCGGTTCATGGTTTTGGAGTAAACCATATCGCGGATGAGCAGCTGATTGTAAATGGATGTGCTGCCGCTGAAAAAGAGAGCGAAGAAGCTTGTGAAGGTCAATACTCCTATACCTCCTATCTGAATCAGCACGGCCAGCACCGTGAGGCCCGTAGGGGTGAATGTGGCGGCTACGTCAACAGGTGTAAGCCCTGTGATACACACGGCCGATGTGGCTATGAACAGCGAGTCGAAGTAATCTATAGGGGTGACTGTGCACTTGGGTAGCATCAGCACAAACGAGCCAATGAGTATAAAAAACAAGAAGCTGCCCGTAAGAAGCAGCGAGGGATTGGTGCGACGCGACACCAGCCGCATTATAGCGTAGCTGAACTCTACTACTGAATAAGCTCCAACTACGGTATTTGTGTAGTAATGGCTGTATAATATCCGTTCGAGCACAGGAATCCACGGATGTTCCGGCTGAGGATAGATATATTGAATGATGGTCGACAGAATCGCTATGTTGGTTATCCACTTTATGACTTTTGTGGTGTGGATAAGGTGCTTGAACTTGAATATGGTGTTGAAGAGCACTTCAACCACAAATATGCTCTGGCATGTATGTATACAGCGGTTGATGATGCGCAGGTCGGCTGCCGAGTGGTCGTAGCCGGCAAGTATCACCAGGCTCACCAGGCTCACCACCGATGCAATCACCGCCAGTGACCCGATCAGAGATGTGAAAAAATTGATGGCGGAGGCGAAATTATGAGTGAAAATACCATAGCGGTATCGGGCAGCCTTAAGCCGCTGTACCAGCCGTGTGTGTGTTTTATCATTCATAATTTCCCCCTTTGAGTCCGCACTATTGCGGTATGGCTGTTGTCGAGAATTCTATTTCTTTGATTTGATTTTCAGTATCATTTACGATTTCTTCATCGACCTGTTCCCACTGTGAATTCTTTGATTTGAATTCAGGAACTATACGCTTCATTTCCGCTACGATGTCATGATACTCGCCTTTCACGGTAAGTTCATGCAGCGTGTCGATATGCGTTGCCACCTGCTGATAGTCGTATATTCTCACCTTGGCTATCATTATTTTATTATTGCGGGTAGCCATTGTCATTTCTTTGTCGTTGAGCAATTCCTCATACAGCTTTTCGCCGGGACGGAGTCCGGTTTCCACAATTTCTATATCCACTCCGGGGCGCAATCCCGACAGCGAAATCATGCGAGTGGCCAGATCATATATTTTTACAGGTTCGCCCATGTCGAATACGAAAATCTCGCCGCCGTTGCCCATTGTTCCTGCCTGTAGCACCAGCGAGCAGGCCTCGGGTATGGTCATGAAGTAACGTATGATGTCGCGATGAGTCACAGTTACCGGTCCTCCCTGTTCTATCTGCTTGCGGAACAGCGGTATTACCGAACCGTTTGAACCCAACACGTTGCCGAAACGTGTGGTGATAAAGCGGGTTGAGGGTCCGTCATTGTGCGAGCGGTTGTAGTAGAAAAGACTCTGAACGTATATCTCGGCAATGCGTTTTGAAGCACCCATCACGTTGGTTGGGTTAACAGCTTTGTCGGTGGAAATCATCACAAATTTATCAACCTTGTATTTCAGCGAAAGGTCGGCTACGTTCTTGGTACCGAAAACATTGGTGAGGATGGCTTCCGACGGATTTCGTTCCATCATAGGCACGTGCTTGTATGCGGCAGCGTGGAATACATAACGCGGGTGATAACGCTTGAATGCCTGTTCCACACGGCCCTTGTTTACAACGTCGGCTATGAATAGATGTATCTTGGTGTCGGGATGCTCGGCCTCCATCTGCAACTGCAGTTCGTGCATGGGAGTTTCGGCCTGGTCGAGCAATATGATTTCAGAAGCATGCAGTTTGGCTACCTGATTCACAATCTCAGAACCGATAGAACCGGCAGCACCGGTCACCATCACCACTTGTCCGTGGATGATAGACTCGACGGGAGTTGTATCGGTCTTGATTACATCGCGACCCAGAAGGTCCTCGATGTTGATAGAGCGTACCGATGCTCCCTGATGCTTTTTCAGTCCGGTAGATGGATCAAGTTCCTCTACCTGTGTAAACATGTTGAGGTGGATATGGTTGCGCAGGAACTCGTCGGCTATGCCGTTGCGCATGAACTGCAGCTGACCTGATGCAAATATCAGATTGTCGCAGGTATGTTTCTTGAACACTTCGGCTATGATTTCCGGCGAATAATTGTAGATAGGAATATCGTTCAGTTCCTTTACTGTTTTCTCAGATGAATATATCAGCGCGGCCACGATGTTATAACGGCACTCGGGGTCGTTGTTAAGTGCTGTGGCAAATGACAGTGCGTTCAGCGAAGGCCCGAAGGCTATGGCACGCAGTCGGTTGTGCTTGCTCGCTATGAGTTGTCGGTAGAGATACTTTATGGCAAGACGGCTCAGCATGAGCAGTGTGAACGTGAGCAGCATCACTACAAATATGTTCCATAATCCAAAGTAGGCATATCCATCGTAGATGAATGTACACGATGCAATGAACAGCATTGTGCAAGTAGATATTCCCGACAGTGCTACAATGCGGTACATGTCTTCAAGTACCGACAGCCTTATTATATATTTGTAGGTCTTTACTATGGGGATAATAGTCGCATATATCAGAAAAGCCAGCAGGCCCTGTGCGAATGGAGTGAAAATCACGCCTCTTTTGTCCAGACTGGCCGACGGGCTGAACATATATGTTATGAAACAGCTCAGTGCCACTACCATAAGGTCAAAGCACAGCACGAGTTTGCTGGGGCTTGGCGATTTTATGAATTTATGGGCGAGAGAGCTGTTGCCGACTAAGTTTATTAATTTATTTCTCATATTTACTTATTTGAGTACTTGAGCTTTTGGCTCTATAAATACTTCTTTGGTTTAAAAAAAAGAGGTGGAATTTTATAAGGTTCTTGCTATCGCGGCAAGAGCCTGAATCAGCCAAGACAGTGGAAGCCGGAAATTTTATCGGCCGTAATGCACCCAATCTCGTCAATAGTCATATCAGCCAGTTTTTCAACTGCTTCGCGGCTGTTGGTGGTTGCAATTCCAAGTACGAACGCACCCGAGCGGCGTCCGGCTTCAAGTCCGGCCATAGAATCTTCCACCACTACAAACTCGCCTTTTGAAGCTCCGAGTCTTTCGGCCGCAAGCATGTATCCCTGCGGGTCGGGTTTGGAGCGTGTCACATCTTCATCGGTAATAAGGGTGTCTATGTTTTCTTCAAGCTCAGGCAAGACTGTGAACAGATGCTTCATTTTTGTCATATTGCTTGAAGTGACAATAGCAGTCTTGATACCGAGATCTCTAAGTCCGTTCATGAGCTCGACAGCTCCCGGATATAGACGGTATTCCATCTCATTTTCTTGCTTGATAAGCCGTTTTTTGATATCTTCCTGATTATCCTGATTTGGGAAATATTTAGTAAGGATATTCGACAGGGTGTTTCCTTTGATTACATTGGCGAAATCATCAATGCCGGTAGGATATAACCTGTCCATCTCGCTCCAGAAACAAGAATATATACCCTCAGTGTCGATTAATACTCCATCAAGGTCAAACAAGACTGCTTTTATACTCATATATTATTGGTGTTCTGATTTAAGGTACAAAATTAGTGAAAATATATGAAATTTCAGCCCTCTTTCTTTAAAAAAGTAGATTTAAGGCAAGGTTTACCCTTTTTCCATAATTTTATAAACCAAGATACTCGGCCTAACCGAGGTCAACAATCGCCATGACATTCTTTAATATCCAAAGATTTCTGCAAGCATACCGGCATTGGCATGCAGTTTCGCAGGATTTGTTTTCTTAAGTTTTGAGAGATTGAGTAGCTTCCACTTCACCGACGGGTAATTTGCAAATTCAGCATAGTCTGAACTAGCCCATTCGGGCTCACACCTTTCAAAACTTATAAGAAAACGTTTGTCAGAGTCAGACATCAGGGCATTTACATCCTCTATCAGCCTTGAACGTGTTTCTATAAAATCATCATAACTGAAGCCGATGTCAGTCATCCCTTCAAATTGGTTGACCATAGCCTCGCTTTGGTCGATAAGGCTTGGCGCGAACGATTCATAAATTGGACGGTCGCTACCGAGCAGACAGAAAATGAAACCGCGCTTAACGTCCCCCAGGGGGATGGACATGTGTCGTATGTCAAATAGGTCGCGAGGATGCTGTCGCGACAAGGCAGCTGCAACCTTTCCGCCATACAACAATGTTAAGGGAACAATTCTTGCCTTTACGGTCATTTCAAAATCATCTTCAGCCTTTTCAGATAGTGGAAGAATTAAGACGTCTCCACCAACAATTCCACGTTTTGTCTGATTAACCTCTATTTTTATTTGTCGGCCATGATACTCCAAGGTCAATTTGCAAATGTCAAGACGAGGGATAATTCGTACGCCTTTCAGGGATGTTTTTACCTTTTCCGCAATTCGCACCAATGCTTCATTAATATGGTGGATACTGTCATCTCTGCTTTCCAGAGGAATATAAGTCAGGTCTATATCTACGCTATATCGAAGAAGATTATTCACAAATAAATTGATTGCTGTTCCACCGTGCATCGCAAAGCATTCTTCTGTGAATACTACCGGCATTACTTTCAATAGCAGCTCAACTTTGTCTCTATATATATTTTATTCATAATTATTAAGTTCTTTCGGGATAACTATCTTATACTTGGCGTTATATACACCTCCGGGAGTGATGCTGCGGTCACCCGAACCAAGAGCAATCCGGTTTAAATCCAAATCGTCAAACCAAGGGTGCTTGGCCTTGTCTGCCATAAACAGGAACAATCGGCGCGTTTTTATTGATGCTTTCTCCAATAAATCTATTATTATTCGAGGTCTCAAGGTTGATAGCATTTCCATTATATAGTACAAATCCATTGGATTAGCATATTCGGGAATTAAATCCAGACTTTCAAGAAATGCTCTCTCCGGCGCTGAAATTCTGATAGTAACATTGTCATTTTCTATTTCAGTCAAGCCAATATTGCCATATTTATTGGTATTATTATCTATTATGTTCATATCCCAATCATCCGTGACCATCCATTTAGGAAGCTCCTTTTGAGAGTACAGGAATACTTTTTGTTTTCCCAATTGGCCAAAATGGGAGTAACCCCTCAATTCCAATGCCGATAAGGCTCCGACATGATAACAGAAATCAGATTGTATGCTAAGTGCTTTGAGCGTAGGATAAAGCTTCAATTCAGAGCCTTTTATCTTATACACGCCACGATGCACTCGTTCGAGCCAACCGGATTTTACGTAGCTCACCTGTTCTGTCCTTGACAGTCCTTGTTGTGAAAGCCATGATCCTAATAATACACCTCTGTCAACAGCCGATTCTATTATGTTCTTTATTTTGCTTGCCATTTAGTTTTAAAATATATTGCAAAGGTAGTATAAAATTAAAGAAAAATCAATTTTTTACATGAGAAAACTTCAGCACTCCACTGTGAAGGGAATATTATGGGATTGTTTCCGGGGAGTTATCCTATAAATTATTTTTCATAATTTTTTTAATTCGTATCGAACCTTTTTCATGTGTGTATGTTGTATAGTGTAGAAATTAATTATTAACTTAACAAAAAAACAAAACTATGAAAGCAGTACACGTAGCACTTGCCGCCTTTGGTGGCGCACTTGTAGGCGCAACAGCCGCCCTTCTTCTTGCTCCCGAAAAAGGTTCAGACGCTCGCCGTCATCTTAAGGAATTCATCAAAGAAAAATGCCCGTTCGTTAAAGAAAGCGAAGTAGACGCAGTGGCCGACCGTATCGAAGACATGATTGAATCGGCTGAAACAGCTGCTAATCAGGTTGTAAAAAAGTAATATAATGAAAAAACTCACAATCTTCCTTGGTGGCGCCCTTGTAGGCGCAGCCGTAGCCGCACTTTTCACTCCCGAACCCGGTGAGGATTTGCGCGAACGTATCAAGACTTTGCTTAGAAAACGCGGAATTATCCAGTCCGACAATGTAAGCGAGTTTGTTGAATTGATTGCCACGGAGATTGAGGAAAATAAAGTATAAGGCTCTAAGCCCGGCATGGGGATGAGATCTGTGTCGGGCTTAGCCTTTCCTTATTTGTCCGGATCATCGCGGTATGTGACGTCTCAACTAATTTTATAATTATCTTTCAAATGATGGACGATAGACAACAGGCCAACAATGTCCAAGGCCTTATTGATAATTTCAAGAAGCTGCTGGCTTTGAACTTAGACTATGCAAGGCTTACTGCTGCCGAGAAATTAACCATCCTGCTGTCAACGATTGCATTCTATTCAATGGTCTGCATCCTTGGCACCTTGGTTTTGATTTTCGTGTCGATTGGAGTAGGGCACTTGCTTGCCAATACAGTGGCAAAAGAAGCTGCATATCTTTATGTGGCCGCTTTCTATCTGGCGCTTTTCATCTTGCTGTTTTTGCTCCGAAAAAAGATTTTTATTGATCCTACTGCCCGCTTCATCTCAAAGCTTTTTGTTAAACCACCTGAGGAATAAAGATTATGACAATGCCTAAAGAAGTATTACCCGGCGACAAAAAATGGAATGGCTATACCCTTGAGCAACTTTCTTACGAGCGCACTGTGGCTTTGGCAAGAATAGAGGTGGAAAAGGAGGTGGCCACTGTCAATTACGGACGGGCCCGTAAAGGCAATCTTGGCCTTTCGGCATCATTGTTCTCGCGTATTACAAGTGTCCTTACTTATACCGACTATGTAGTGATGGCTGTTCAGCTATATCGCAGTCTTTCTCCGCTTTTCAAGAAAAAGAAAAAGTGAAAAATTTGTGTTTAGTATTCCTTTTTGGCTGATTAGTCACAAAATTTAATTACCTTTGCGAGATAAAATTCGCAAAGATGAACGACTACGTAGAACTCAAATTTACTCTTAGCCCTAATCCGGGCGAAGATGCGACCGACCTTTTGGCCGGTATGCTCGGTGATATTGGTTTTGAAAGTTTTGTACCGTCCGATCAAGGTCTGACGGCTTTTGTGGCATGTGGCTTATGGAACGAAGACGCCCTTAAAGAGGTGATTGAAGAATTCCCTTTCAACTGTAAGATAGGCTACACCCACTCTGTCATAGAAGGACGTGATTGGAATGAAGAATGGGAGAAAAACTATTTTCAGCCTATTGTCATAGGTAACAAATGTGTGGTGCACAGTTCATTCCATACCGATATTCCAGCAGCTGAGTACGACATAGTCATTGACCCAAAGATGGCTTTCGGTACCGGGCATCATGCTACCACGTCGCTCATACTCGAACAACTCCTTGAACGCGACCTTGCATCAAAGTCGGTTATAGACATGGGCACAGGTACAGGCATACTTGCGCTATTGGCTGCAATGAGGGGCGCTTCGCCGGTCACCGGCATTGAGATTGATCCGTTTGCGCAAGTTAACGCGGTGGAGAATGTTGCCCTCAACAATCATCCGGAGATAAAAATCATACTGGGCGATGCGCAAGCTCTTGATGATGTGGAGCCTGCCGACATCTTTATCGCCAATATCAATAGAAATGTAATCACAGGCGATATTGACCGTTACGCCCGTCGGCTGCACGAGGGCGGACTTATGTTGCTCAGCGGATTTTACGTAGAGGATATCGAGGTGGTGGAGAATGCCGCCAAGGCCGTGGGTCTCGAAAAAATCGGGTTTACCGAACGCGACCGTTGGACCTGCCTGCAATTAGTAAAGAAATGAGAAATATACTCAAAATAAGCCGTTTGCTGTTCGTTGCCGTCATTCTATCGGCAACGGCATTGTCAAGTGCGGCGCAACAAGACAAAACCTCAGACAACTTGCCTGGCTGGAATACGCGACCTATCGAAAAGCCAGATGTCACAAAATTTGCATGGAGCGCCGAGTTTGGCAGCTCTGTCGATTTAAGTGGCAGCGATATGTCTTCTATTGACATTGGCGCATCGGTGGGTGTGAGCCATAAATGGATTATGCTGGCCGGTATTGGCGCCGGTGCCAATATAATGATTTCCAATTCGTGCCGCACATATCCGCTTTATGCTGTTTTCCGCACCGATTTCTCAAGTTTCTTGAAAATCATGTTTGTGGAAGCCCGTGGCGGTATAGCTCTCAACTATCTCCACAACAATCAAAATCAGACCGACGGTTACGCCGGTCTGTATCTTGGTTTCAATCTTGCCCGAGGCAAGAAGTTCAGAAGTTATATAACTGCCGGATACACATACGTAGGTCGCAAGGATATCCTTGCAAATGAGGTACTCACCGAGTACAAACCGCTGTCATTGGCCAGCGTAAGACTCGGAGTTACTTTTTGACCAGGTCTATCAGCAAACGCGATTGCCCTTTGCCCGCTGTAGCGTTGGTATATGAAACCGCGTGTCGCGGGCATATATGATAGCAACGCAGGCAAAATGCGCAATTGTCGCTCCACTGCGGGTGGCCTTCAACCATCTTTATGTTGCCCAGAGGGCAGCTTTGTGAGCAAATGCCGCAGCTGATACATTCGGGATTTGCAAAAAATGGCTTGGGCGACATTGCAAACCGCTTGAACCAGGGGTAGATTATGCCGGTTTTTATGCCGGCAAAGCGTCCGCGCACCAAATCGTTGATATATACGTCGTTCTCAGGATTGAAGTTCGATATTATTCTACGCAGCATTTCGGCTATGTGATCTATACGGCTGCCTGACGCTTCGATTTTCTGTTGGGCTACCTCCACGGGGTCAACGTCAAATCCTTTCATCATCACGTATGTGTTTGGCATCTGCACCGAAAAAGTATCACGTCCTATCCAGCCGCGACGGCACAGGGCCTTGCGCCATGTTTCGTCGGTTTTGCCTACATCATCGCCACACGTCATTACTGCAAAGTGTGGCAGTTTATGTGCACCGGGTATGTTGATACGCGATATCCATTTCTTCAATACAGGCGGAATACCCCATGAATATACAGGGAAAATCCATATTATGCGGCCGTCGGCCGGGCGTATCTCACCCGGCTTGTCAAGAGGAAGCGTGACAATGTCGTCGCCAATACGGTTTGACAATTTCTTTGCCACATACAGCGAATTGCCCGTACCTGAAAAACAGATTATCATTTCTTTGTCAAATTCTTGATTGTGACCTGTGTAGCTCCGAAACCATACTCGCGGAACGATGCATCGGCTACATCATGTCCCTTGTAGCGATGATTCAGTTCTTTCATCAGGGCCGATCTCAGCACACCCTCGCCCTTCCCGTGGATGAAAACTATCTTCTTACCGATATTCTTCAGATTTTCATCCATTATCTTGCGGAATGTATCTATCTGATAATTAAGTATATCAGCTTTTGAAAGACCGTTGAGGTTATCAAGCAGTGAGCCGGCATGCAGATCAACTTCCAGAAGCTCGAGGTTGGGTTTTGAACTCTTTGAAACCTTATTCACCGGACGGCTGCGCCGACGATCCTCACGTTCTTTCTCGGCAAACGATTGCTTCAGGCTCTCAACGTCTATAGGCTTGGAATTACATATCTTGTCATTTTCAACGATAGTCAACGCTATCACCTTGTTGTCAAAGTAAGGATTGGCCGTGAAGCAGTGAAGACGGGCAAATTTGGTGGAATCAAAACGCTGTTCGAAATCTATAGCAGGCTTACGTGTGAAAGCGGCGCCGCGTTTAAATGGCAGGGCCTGTACGGAAATTCTGTCGATTTCGGGGAGCATGTCGGGTGTGAGCTCAAAGAGAAACTCCTGTGTGCCGGGTTCAATGAATCCGGCAAATCTCAGATCCCAGTCATTGCTTTCGTTGGGGCGGGTGGCAACCGTCATGTAGAGCCCGAAATTTGAATCATTTACTAAAAACGCGTCAAAAGATGTATCGCTCAGCCGTTTTAGGTCGGCGGCTTCAAAACCCAGCACAATGTTGAGCTTTTCGCCCTCGGGCGTCTCGGTTATCGGAGCCAATTGGGGCTTGGGTTTGGGGGCTGCCGGAGCAGGAATTTCTTTTGTCTCGGTTTTTTTGGTCTTGTTCTCTATCTTGTAAAAAGTATCGCCCGACGCAACCACAACGCATTCGCGCAGAAGCGCCGGAGTCTCAAATCCGTCATCATCCACATACGCTATCTGTCCGTCAATACGGGTTACTTTGCCGCCTCCCACCGAATTCAGGAAGCGCACTATATCTCCAACTTTAGCAGTCATATCGTTTTTATTTGCAAAGTTACGATTAATTTATGAAAAACAGAGAGCCACGTTTCCTTAAATAGTCACTACTGATGTTAATATCCATGAAATCAGCGATAAAAACATAATATAGAAATATATTTGTAGTTAAAATGAAAATATATTGTTGTTGGAATGAAATTTTTTTGTAACTTTGCAGAAATAAAATGAAAAAACTATGAAGAGCTTGAAAAAGTTGCTTATACCAACTTGCGCAATTTTACTTCTGATGGCTTTGGGCTGTCGTTCCAAAAATCAGGACGATCGCCCTGTGATTGCTGTAAGCATCGAGCCTCAGCGTCAGATGCTTGAACAGCTCGCAGGAGATAATTTCCGTATTGTCACACTTATGCCAAACGGCGAGAATCCCGAAACCTATGAACCATCGCCTGCCCGACGCATGGATCTTGGCGATGCTAAAGCGTATTTTATCACCGGTAATCTTCTGTTTGAAGAAAATCTTCGTATGTCAGAGAGAGATACCTCAAAGTTTTATGATACTTCAGAGGGCATAGACCTTCTCTACGGTACTCATACCCGCCCCGGTGGACATGCCGGATTTTTGCCCGGCGTGAAGGGCGAGACCGACAAGCGTCATCTTGCCGACCCGCACATCTGGAGCTCGGTGAAGAATATGAGAAAGATGGCTCGCAACATTACCGAAACTCTCATAGAACTCGACAATGAAAATATTGAAGAGTACGAGCAGCGATATGACAAGTATGTCAGCCATCTTGACTCGCTTGACTTGGCCTTTGAAAAGAAACTGCTTGAGAATCCAAGCAAATCATTCTTTATATGGCATCCATCGCTCAGCTATTTTGCCCGCGATTATAACTTGAATCAGATTTCATTCAGCTCTGAGAACAAAGAGATTTCGGCAGAGCGTATGGCCGAATATCTGGCGCTGGTCAAGGACTATAATGTTAAGACTTTTATATTCCAGCGCGAACTCGACTCACGTCAAGCCGATGTAATAAAAAATAATCTCGGTGTTGATGTGGTTAAGTTCGATGGTTTGAACTATGATTGGGAAAACGAACTTAGCAGAGTGGTAGATGGCATTTCAACAAAATGATATTCACAGGGGTGGAGCATGCTGCCATCACCCCGAGCCGGTAGAAGTTCACCTGCATCCAAGCTCTCAACCGCTTATCACTCTCAACAAGGTCAGGTTCATGCGCGAGGACCGTGTGATACTTGACAATGTGAATCTGACAGTAAACAAAGGCGACTTCGTTGCCATCACCGGCCCTAACGGTGGTGGCAAAACTACTTTATTGCGCATTATACTGGGCCTGTTGCGCCCTACTGCCGGTAAAGTTATTTATCAGATCAAACACCCGCACATAGGCTATCTGCCGCAAAAAAACATGATAGATTCGCATTTTCCCATTTCAGTAAAGGAAGTGGTTGAGTCGGGATTGCTTGGTACCAAGGGGCTTGCTGACGCTGATCGCCGTGCGAGAGTTGAGTCGACCCTGGCAAAAATAGAGATGGAAGATTTGGCAGACCGTCCTATAGGGCGCCTCTCGGGCGGCCAACTCCAACGTGCATTGCTGGGCCGTGCCATAATTTCTGACCCTCATGTGTTGATTCTTGACGAACCGCTCAGCTATATTGATAAACATTTTGAGGCGCATATCTACCGCCTTATAGCTGAGATAGCGCCTCATTGTACTATATTGCTCGTTTCGCATGAAATGAGCCAGATTTCATCAATGGCCAACCGTCACCTTCTCGTAGACCGCTCTGTGACAGAGTGTAATGCTTCGGTTCACTACGTGGAGACCGGTTGCGGATGCTAATATTCCACCTTATCGGTTTTATCGCGCCATTTGTTGAAGGCTACAATAGCCTCTTTGTTCATGAAATGGTCGCATTTTATTGACCGTGCTTCTCTCGAAAGCTCAATCTGGTCGTAGATAAACTGGTCGTCGAAGTCAATGGCCTTGGCATCGGCTTTGGTATTTCCGAAACAGATGCGTTTTACACCGGCCCAATAGAGTGCGCTCAGGCACATGGGGCATGGCTCGCAGGATGAGTATACTGTGCATCCGTGCAATTTGAAGTCTTTCACCTTTTGGCATGCAGCCCTTATCGCCGAAACCTCGGCATGGGCTGTGGGGTCGTTGTTTGCAGTTACGCGGTTTACGCCTGTAGCTATGACGTCGCCCTCGGGGCTTACGATAACGGCGCCAAAGGGGCCACCGCCGTTATCTACGTTTTCAATAGACAGGTCTATAGCCATCTGCATGAATCGTGCATCCTCGGCGGTGTATTTATCTTCTATGTTGTTTGTCATAGGTATATGTTTTATGTGTTTTATAGTTTTTTGTGTGTTAAATGTATGGATTCCGGTGTTGGCCGGTGCACTCAGATTACTTCGAGATTTGCTTCCAGACGTTGGCGCACAACCTCATACATCATAACACCTGCGGCCACCGAAACGTTCAATGAACCGATATGTCCGAACATAGGAATTGAAACTCGTGTATCGCACAGTTTCATCACCTCAGGCGATATGCCTGTGTCCTCGGCACCCATAACCAGTACGGTAGGGCCGGCATAGTCGCCTTTGGTATAGTTGAAGTTGGCTTTCTCGCTCACAGCCACTACGTTAAATCCGCTGTCTTTAAGGAATTTAACGGCACCGGTGATGCTGTGTTCCCTGCATACGGGCAGGCTGTGTAGTGCGCCGGCCGAGGTCTTTATGGCATCTGCTCCTACGCTCACACTGCCGCGTTCGGCTATCACAAGGGCGTTGACACCGCAGCATTCTGCCGTGCGGGCTATGGCACCGAAATTGCGTACGTCGGTTATACCGTCAAGTACCACGATAAAGGGCAGCACGCCGTCGTCGTAGAGCGATGTCACAAGATTGCCGAGATTGGTATATTCTATGGCCGGCAAAAGTGCTATTACGCCCTGATGGTTCTTGCGTGTGATGCGGTTGAGACGTTCTACCGGAACACGCTGAGCTACGATACGATGTTCGCGCATCAGCCCGAAAAGCTCTGAGGCAAGGTCTCCGGAAAGATCTTTTTTGATAAAGAGTTTGTCAATTGACCGTCCTCCGCGTATAGCTTCCATGACGGCTCTGATTCCATATATATAGTCGGTAGGTTCCATGTTAAGTCAGTTTTAGTTGTTTTGGAGTTTGTTAGAATTTAAATTCTACAATATGATATTCTTTGTGTGTTAATCGTTAATCCGACACACTCTTAATCTTGATTTTTCATCAGGTTTTCGGCTGCTGCAAGCGCGGTTGGGTCGCAGGGATTACCGCTCAGCATCAGCGAAAGTTCGGCTTTGCGCTGTTCTGTATCGAGCAGCGAAATGTGGGTGCGTGTGCTGTCGGCTTCATCAACTTTATAAACCTTGAAGTGGCGTTCGCCGCGGGCAGCCACTTGTGGCAGGTGTGTGATTGTCACTACCTGCATGTGCCGGCCTATCTCGGCCATCAGATTACCCATGCGTTTGGCTACATCGCCCGATACACCTGTGTCTATCTCATCGAAAATAATGGTAGGGATGTGGCTATGCTCGGCTGTGATTGATTTAAGGGCCAGCATCACTCGTGAAATCTCACCGCCCGATGCCCGCGAGCCTATGGGTTGGGGCTGTTGATTCTTGTTGAATGAAAACAGATATTCAACTGTGTCAATGCCGTTTGGATTGAGCTTGCCCGTATTGACACAAACGTCGATATTAAGATTGGTCAAGCCAAGTGGCCTTGCCCGTTGGGTAAGCAGCTTCACAAGCTCGCTTGCCGCGGTCTTGCGGCGCGACGACAGTACATTGGCTTTCTCAAGTGCCTGTTTTTTGAGCATTCGGGCTTCATTTTCAAGCGATTTGAGCAGTGTCTCCGAGTCGTTGAGGGCTTCGAGCCTCGATGTTATGTTGTCGCGTATAGCTATCAGCTCCTCTACCGATCCTACGCGGTGTTTGGTCTTCAGAGCATATATTTTATTGAGCTGTTGCTCTATTTCTTCAAGTGCAAGCGGATTGTCCTGCATGCGGCTGGCATGGTCGGCAATGGAGTCGGCCACATCATCAAGCTCGGTGAGCATGCTTTCAAGTCGCTGAGCCACCGGTGCGAATTCTTCAGACATTCCGGCGGCATCGTTGATGGCTGATAAAGCTGTTGATACAAGCTCTGAGGCTGAATTGTCTGCCCATATAAGGTTGGATGCCGCCAATGCCAGTTTCTCGCTTATCGCAGATGAATTTGCCAGGGCATTGCGTTGGCGTTCAAGCTCTTCTTCCTCTCCGGCACTCAGTTGTACAGAATTGAGGTCGTTCAGCTGATATTCCAGATAATCGGCATCTGAAGCGGTGCGCGATATCTCTTCGCGGGTATCGGCAAACTTGCGCAGAGCTACCCGGTAGTCCGCATATATTTTTTTGTATTCTTCGAGCAGCTCCTTATTGTCGGCCAGACTGTCAAGTACCTCAAGCTGAAAGTCGGGGTCGGCGAGCAGCAGGTTTTTATGCTGCGAATGTATGTCGACAAGTTTATCGGCCACCTCGCCCAGAACCGACAGTTGCACCTGAGTACCGTTGACAGTGGCTTTTGATCTGCCGGTAGGCCGTATTTCGCGCCTGAGTGTGAGTCTGTTGCTCTCTATATGGGCTACTCCGGCCTCATCAAGCACTTGGTTTATACGGGCTGCAATCTCTTCTGAAATTTCAAAATCAGCTTCCACCACCGAGCGCTCTTCCTGCACATATCCGCGGGCATCGGCACGCTTGCCCTGCAGCAGCGACAGAGCACCCATTATGATGGATTTACCCGCGCCGGTTTCGCCTGTGATGATATTGAATCCCTCGGCCGGCTTCAGCTCAAGATTGCGTATGAGCGCATAGTTTATGATGCGAAGGCTTGTAATCATTTTTCCTGACCTTTTTTGATTTTTGAAAGTCTGTCTTCGTCTGTAGGATATATGGGTTGCAGAAGGTTGTACACCTTGGTGCGTTCATCTGCCGGAGCCAATGAATATATATTCACAAGTTCATCCATCTTGGCGTCGCGGAACATAGAGAGCGATACCGACATAGGGCTCAGTTGGTAAACAGAGCCTATGGCATCAAGGCTTGCGGTAACGGCAGCCCGGCCTTTATCCATCGACAGGTTCATCTGGTCAAGGCCGTTGCGATGGTAGTCGTAAAGCATCTTGCGCAGAGCCTCGCCTCCGTTGCCTTCTGTAAAAGCGGAGAGGACGGCCGAGCGGTTTTTGGTGTCTTCAAATGCCTTCCATCCGGTTTCGCCTGACGACTGTGCCATCTGCACTATCTGCTTCAGACGTTCCCAATAGGGTTCGCCACCTTTAGGGGCGAATGTGTCCGAGTCCATGGCTATTATGAGATAAGCATAGAAGTTGAGAATTGCCGTTATCTGATTTTCCATGGAATTGACGGTAAAATTCAGCGGTTCCCCCTCCTGATATACGAAGTCTATTTTGGAATCTTTGAAATTAACTACCGTTGTAGTATATGCAGAGTTGTACACAGGTCGCATTGATTGCACCTGCAGATCGCCTTTTATAGTGCCGTCGTCACTGTATTCCTTGATTGTGAAAAACAGGCGGCACTCTATCTTTTCATTGGCTGAAAACTGCATCGGCGTAAATGCCGTGGTATTCATGTAGTCGTTTACTGCCGACTGCAATGTCTCGAATACTGACTTGTTGGTGCCGCTTATCTGGTCGGTATTGAATTCCACCGAGCAATTAAGCTCCTGTGCGCTGCTCACTGCGTATGAGCTGCACACTACAACAAGGAATACTAATACACGACATATAAAGTTCATAATTTCAGTATGTTGTCAATGATGTCGGTGGCCACTTCGGCTTTCGACTTCAGGGGGAAGTCGAGTTGCGGGCGGCCGTCGGCAAAGATAAGGCTTACCTTGTTGGTGGGTACGCCGAATCCGGCCCCTGCATCGCGTAGTGAGTTCAATACAATCATATCGAGGTTCTTGCGGTGCAGCTTGTCAATGGCGTTTGAGTTTTCGTTGTCAGTCTCGAGCGCGAAGCCGGTCAATATCTGCCCCTTGCGCTTGCTTGCGCCTAAAGTGGCTGCAATATCGGGGTTCTTAACCAGTTGAATGGAATCTATGCCTGATTTCTCTCGCTTGATCTTATGGTCGATGTATTCGGCAGGGCGGTAATCAGCCACCGCAGCCGAGAGTATGGCAATATCTGCACGCTCAAATCCCTGTTGAGCCTTGGCGAGCATCTGCTCGGCGCTTTCCACCTTGTGGAGTTCTACGCCCGGCTCTACTTGCAGCCCCTCTACAGGACCGCTGACAAGGATAACCTCAGCGCCGCGCTTTGCGGCCTCGTTGGCTATGGCATAGCCCATTTTACCGGTTGAGTAGTTGCCTATGAACCGCACGGGGTCGATTTTTTCGTATGTAGGGCCGGCGGTCACAAGTACGCACTTGCCCTTGAGGTCTTGCTTGGAGTCAAAGTAAGCTGCTACAGCCTTGATGATGTTTTCGGGCTCTTCCATGCGGCCTTTTCCTATGAGATGCGATGCGAGTTCGCCCTCGGCCGGTTCTATGATGATGTTGCCGTACGACTTCAGCAGGTCGATATTGCGCTTGGTAGACGGGTGGAGCATCATGTCGAAGTCCATGGCCGGTGCTACAAACACCTTACCGCGGGTCGACAGATACGATGTCACCAGCATATTGTCGGCAATTCCGTTGGCCATCTTGCCTATGGTTGACGCCGTAGCCGGAGCCACAACAAAGGCATCAGCCCACAGCCCCAGGTCTACGTGGCTGTGCCATTCGCCTGTATTAGCTGTGAAGAATTCCTTTATGACCGGTTTTCCGCTCAGTGTTGAGAGGGTGACCGGAGTGATGAACTCGCAGGCATTCGGAGTCATGATGACCTGCACCTCCGCACCGGCTTTTACAAACAGACGTGTGAGCACAGCGGCCTTGTACGCGGCAATGCCACCTGTTATGCCGAGTACTATATGCTTGCCTTTAAGGCTGTTGATGCAGCTTTCTGTATTATTCATTTCTTTTTGCTCTCCATGTACAGGCGCAGGAAGGCGCGTTTGGTGTCGCCCGGGAAGTCGCCGTGTTCTATCCAGCTGTAGTAGCCGGGATCTTTTCTGAGCACGTCAATGGCTACCTGGCCCTTGTATTTGCCGAAGTTGATGATTTCGCGACCTTTGTCGTCGTATATCATACGTCCGGCAAAGTCTACGTTATTGTTCTGCGACGAAAACTTAGCCAGTTCCTCTATATCGTTGGGCAGGTCGTCATACTTCTCCAGCTGTGCCAGCAGTACCTCGTAGGTGGCCATGGTATCGGCCTGGGCACCATGCGCGCCGGTCAGCTCCTTGTCGCAGTAGAAGCGATAGGCGGCTATAAGGTTGCGCGGCTCTTTTTTGTGGAAAATGGTCTGCACATCCACAAACCGGGCTTTATGGAAGTCAAATTCCACGCCTACACGGCGAAACTCTTCGTCGAGCATAGGCACATCAAAGCGGTTGGAGTTGAATCCTGCGATATCGCAGCCTTTGATATAGTCGGCAAGCGAACGTGCCACCTGTCTGAATGTCGGGGCATTGGCCACGTCTTCGTCGGTAATATGGTGAATGGCTGTAGATTCCTCGGGAATGTGCATTTCCGGGTTGATTCTGCGCGTTTTCACTTCGGGGGCATCTTCGCGGCCCGGCATCACTTTCACTATCGAAATCTCTACTATACGATCCTTGGTGATATTGATACCGGTAGTCTCGAGATCAAAGAATACTATGGGGCGTTTAAGGGTAAGTTTCATTTAAACAAGCTCTTAGAACTTATCAACATTCATCGGCATCAGCAGCATCACGAGGTCGGTTCCTTCTTCGTTTTCAGAGGGTGAGAACACTCCGGCACGCGAAGGATCTGCAAGGTCGATATATACCTCGTCGGTAGGAAGCACGTTCATGAACTCGATGAGGAACGGTGCGCTGAATCCTATCACCATCTCGGGTCCGTTGTATGAGCATGCAAGTGTCTCGCGGGCACATGTGCACATGTTATTGTCGTCGCTCTTGATGAGGAGCTTGTCGGGAGTGATTTTGAACTTCTCAAGACCGTAGCCGGGGTCTACAAACACGGCCACGCGGCGTATGGCGTTGAGGGCGGCCGAGCGGTCGAGAACCAGACGGAAAGGTGAATTCTTGGGAATCACACGGTTATAGTCGGGGAAACGTCCGTTGAGGAACGAACATTTGAAGGTGAAGTTCTCGTTTTCGATTGTTGCGCTCTTGCGGCTGATGGTGAAGTTGAGAACTGATTCCTTGGAGAAAACAGTACGGATTACAGTAGCCGGCTTCACGGGCATGATACATGAACCCTTGGCACCGGGTGCCACGCGGTTGTCGATGTATCTCACAAGCTTGTGGGTGTCGGTGGCCACGAAGGTGAGGTGGTCTTCGTCGAGGTCGAAGTATACGCCCTTCATCATGGGTCGGTAGTCATCATCGCCAACGGCAAAGATGGTGTATTCAAGACCTTTGATGAGGTTGGTGGAGTTGATAGAGAATGAGATAGGCTCGGTGGCATCATCTTCGTCGGTGCGGAAAACCGGATATTCGTTGCCGTCCATCGCCGTCAGGTTGTACTTACCGCCGGTGTATTCAATTTCCACTTCGTAGGTCTGTTCGTCAAGGCGGAATGTGATTCCCTGGTCGGGTAATTCTTTGAGAAGGTCTACAAGGCGGCGGGCTGTGACGCAGAAGCAAAAGTCGCCCTCGGCATCGGTTACGTGTATGCGGGCGGTGAGTTCATTGTCCATGTCGGCGCCGGTGACGGTGAGAACGTCACCCTCAAGGCGAATGCGGAAGTTGTCGAGGATGTTGAGTGAATTCTTTGCATTTATCACCTTGCTTACAGCTGAGACAGCGTTGTAGAAGGTCTTGCAGGGCACGTTAAATCTCATTTTCGGTATATGTTTGTTTTTTAATTTCTATAATATCTAAGCACACAAAGTTACAAAAAATGATTGGATAAGCAAAACGCTCATCCAATCATTTTATTAATTATTGTGTGATTTGAAACGTAATTTAACGCGTCAGTCTTCAAATATGTGTTTGAGCTTCGAGAATATGCGTTTCTTTTGGTCTTCGTTGGGTGTGAGGTTCGATGCTCCCTGCATGGCTTCGAAAGCCTTGCGCTGTTCGTCTGTAACTGTCTCGGGTATGTAAACCATCACGTTTATAAGCTCGTCGCCACGTGTTGACGACTCGGTGGTCGGCAGACCTTTGCCTCTCATTCTCAACACTTTGCCGGGTTGGGTTCCGGGGGCGATCTTCAGTCTTGCGCGTCCTCCGATTGTGGGAACTTCCACCGTTCCGCCAAGTATGGCGGTGGGGAGGTCGAGCATGAGGTTGTAGATGATGTCCTGGCCGTCGCGTATCAGTTCGGGGTGCTTCAGTTCTTCGATTACTACAAGCAGATTGCCTCGTGCTCCGCCGTGGCGTGGCGCATTGCCTTTTCCTCTTACAGTCAGGGTCATGCCGTCGGCAACACCGGCCGGAATGTTGAATGCCACCTGCTCGTCTTTCCTTACTATACCTTCGCCATGGCAATATGTGCAGTTCTCGGTTATCACCTTGCCGGTGCCCTCGCATGTGGGGCATACAGCCTGTACCTGTTGTACTCCGAAGAAGCTTTGGTGCTGCTCGATTACCGTACCCGTGCCGTGGCAGGTTGAACATGTGGCGAATGCAGTGCCGTCCTTGGCGCCGGTGCCGTTGCAGTGTTCACAGGCTACGTATGTGGGAATCTTTAGGTTCTTGGATGCGCCGTTTGCTATTTCTTCGAGCGAAAGCTTCACGCGTATGCGCAGGTCGGTGCCGCGGCGCTGCTGGCGCTGGCGGCTGCGCGACGAACCTGCCGCACTGCCAAACCCGCCCATGTTTGAAAAGCGGCCTCCGAATATATCGCCGAATTGCTCGAAGATGTCTTCCATTGTAAAGCCACCGCCGCTGAAGCCGCCATATCCGCCGAATCCGCCGCCGGGGAAGCCTTGCGGACCCATTGAATGGCCGAACTGGTCGTATTTCTGGCGTTTGTCGGCATTTGAAAGCACATCGTATGCCTCGGCGGCTTCCTTGAACTTTTCTTCCGCCTCTTTGTCTCCCGGATTTTTGTCCGGATGGTATTTTATGGCCATCTTTCGATAAGCCTTCTTTATTTCTTCGGGGGTTGCCGTTTTGCTCACGCCAAGCACCTCGTAATAATCGCGCTTGTTTTCCATATATGGATAGCTCCTATATTATTAATGTGTATAAGGTGTTATTCGCCCACGGCTACTTTTGCGTGACGCAGAACTTTGTTGTTGAGCATATAGCCACGGGTGGTTGTGTCGACAACCTTGCCCTTGAGGTCTTCGCTGGGTGCAGGTATGGCTGCGATAGCTTCGTGGAAGTCGGGGTCAAACGGCTTGCCTGTAGAATCTATCGGTGTAACGCCGTTGTCGGCGAGATATTTCAGAAGCTTGTTGTAGATGAGTTCCATTCCTTCGCGCACACCTTCGGCATTTTCAGCGTCCTTGGTGGCCTGAAGGCCGCGTTCAAAGTCATCGACAATGGGCAGAAGACCTTTCAGGACCTTTTCGGCTGCGTTTTTGAGCAAATCCTCGCGGTCTTTGAGTGTGCGTTTGCGGTAATTGTCGAAGTCGGCCCTGAGATAGAGATATTCTTTCTTTTCTTTTTCGAGGGCGGCGGTGAGGTCGGCTACTTGTTTCATCATGGCATCTGCCTCATCTTCGGTAATATCGGCAGTCTCAGTGTCGCTTGTTGTGTCATTGAGGATATCCTCTACTTCTGGAGAGTCGGCTGCTTGTTCGTGAAGTTTTGATTCTTCGTTGTGTTTATTGTTGCTCATGATTATATTTCGTTAAATTCTATGTCTTATATGCAAAAACTTTGCCAAAAATACATTTCAACGCATTTTTGACCTTGCTTTTATAACAATTTTATGGCTTAATCGTTCAATTACAGCCTGATGAAATGTGAGTGTCGCAGTCGGTCAGCCGCTCGGCTACGGTCTGTGCCATTTTGTCATTAGTGAAAATTCCGTACACGGCCGAGCCCGATCCGCTCATCGAAGCATATATTGCACCGCCTTCGAGCATTTCTTTCTTAAGCTCGGCCGAGCGGGGGATTTGGGCGAATACCGATGGCTCAAAATCGTTTTTCAGCAGGCCCTGCCATTTTTCAGGACTCAGTGATATGATTTGACGGATGTCGCGGGTGGGCTGCTGCGGTTTCACTCCGGCGTATGCCTGTGCGGTAGATACTCCGGCTACGCGTGGTTTGGCCACAAGGATGGAGTGGGGTGTTAGTGCAGGTTCTACATCGAAACTCATTTCTGTGCCCGTGCCGCAGCAGTAAGCCGGGCGCGAGTATATGAAAAACGGACAGTCGGCTCCGATTAGCGCGGCGGTCTGCGCCAATTGCTCTTTGCTCAGTCCCAGATTGAACACCTCGTTAAGGCCAATGAGGGTGTAGGCCGCATCGGCCGAGCCGCCGCCCAGTCCGGCTCCGTCGGGCACTATTTTTTCAAGATATATATCGGCCGGCGGCAGACCGCCCGTCATATTTGCCAGGGCGTTATAGGCTTTCATCACCAGGTTTTTCTCCGGCGGGCAATCTATGGCATGTCCGTAGCATGTCAGTGTGGTGGATTCACCCTTGGCCGGTACGATTTCGAGTATATCGTGCCAGTCAATAGGAATCATTACGGTAGAAATGTTGTGGTAACCGTCGGGGCGCTTGGATATGATGTCAAGGCCAAGATTTATTTTAGCATTCGGAAACAGTATCATGTCGTTCAAACTATATAATTGCAAAATTAATGAAAATTAATAAAAAAATCATTCGACTGAGCAATTGATTTTTGATTTCGATGCAGCAGAGGGAAATTATTTTGAATAATTGTTAAAATAAATATTATAAACATTGTCTGTTTTCGGAAAAAATCCTTATCTTTGCACTCGGATTGAAGACCTTAGACCGTGAAAACCGGCAGCATTCAATGCAACCGATTGATTGATAGCTTTTAATCAGTCGGCGTTTGATGCTAATGGTATTGCATGTGTTTTTTGGCTTATGGCAAGTAAATAATTATAATAAGTAATATGATATCATTAGCCATTTTTGGAATCGAGAACAGCGGAGTGCTCGCTATTACCGCCCTCCTCACAGGTGTGGCGCTCGTCGCACTCGCCATGTGGATTGCGGGGCTGATTTCACCGCGTTCATTTAACCCGCAAAAAGGTGAAGCCTACGAATGCGGTATCCCTACTCGCGGCGAAAGCATGTCGCAGTTTCATGTAGGATATTATTTGTTCGCTATCCTGTTTCTGATGTTCGACGTCGAGACAGTTTTCCTCTTTCCCTGGGCAGTGCGTATGCAGGAACTCGGAACTAACGGAATCCTGAGCATCGCCGTCTTTTTTGGTGTCTTAGTGCTGGGCCTTGTTTATGCCTGGAAGAAAGGAGCCTTGGAATGGAAGTAACTACAAAAAGCATGCCGTATTCGGCATTTAAGGATAACGAGTATATTGAGCAACTCGTAAAAGAAATTCAAGAGAGCGGTACCAACGTTATCGTCGGCTCTTTTGATAAGCTCATCAACTGGGGGCGCTCCAACTCACTCTGGCCTCTTACTTTCGCCACCAGTTGCTGCGGTATCGAATTCGTTTCGCTCGGCGCGGCACGCTTCGATATGGCCCGTTTTGGCTGGGAAGTTGCTCGCGCTTCTCCCCGTCAGGCCGACTTTATGATGGTTGCAGGTACTATCGTCAATCGTATGGTTCCTGTTTTCCGTCGTCTTTACGATCAGCTCGCCGAACCCAAGTATGTGATTGCCTGCGGTTCTTGTGCCATCTCGGGTGGCCCCTTCCGCAAGAGCTATCACGTGGCCAAGGGTATCGAGGATATTGTACCTGTGGATGTATTCGTTCCCGGCTGTCCTCCCCGCCCCGAGGCTATGATTTATGGCATCATGCAGCTCTCGCGTAAAATCAAAGTCGAAAAATTCTTCGGTGGTGTTAACCGTCAGGAAAAACAAGAAGAATTCCTTAAAGCGCATCCGATCGACTGATCCGCCGGTAATTAATTAAGTTAAAAACAAGCTTTATAACCAATCATAAGCTATGGCCAATTTACAGGAAAAGATTGCTAAACTTTCTCCCGCTGCCACTTTTGAAATCGACGGTACAGGCATTCTTCAAGCCACAGTACCCGCCAAAGAATGGCACGACCTGGCAAAAGCCCTCCGCGACGACAAGGAGACTCCCATGGATTATCTCGTTACTATCGTCGGCGCTGACTGGGTTGAGTCGCTCGGTTGCATATATTATCTGATGTCTACAACCGACCGCTCGATGTGCTCGGTTAAAGTGGTTGCGGAAGGCGATCGCGAGACTCCCTATATCGACTCTGTCTCAGACCTTTGGCATATTGCCGAAATTTATGAACGTGAGGTTTATGATTTCTTCGGCATTATTTTCATTAATAATAAGGATATGCGCCGACTCTTCCTGAATATAGATTGGGTCGGTTATCCCTTGCGCAAGGATTATGACGAGGATCCGGCTATCAATCCGATTTCTATCGAGAACGAACGCCAGTCCGACAATACTACTGTTTACACCAAGGAAGACGGCAAGATCGTCAAGAAAGAGCGTGCTATCTTCCACCATGATGACTTTGTTGTGAACATCGGCCCGCAGCACCCCGCCACTCACGGTGTGCTCCGATTCCGCACTGCTGTAGACGGCGAAACCATCAAGAAGATTGACGTTTACATGGGCTACATCCACCGTGGAGTTGAAAAGCTTTGCGAGAGCTTGCAGTATCCTCAGACTCTTCACTTCCTTGACCGTCTCGATTATTTCTCAGGACAGGTTTACCACCACGGTCTTTGCCTGCTCTATGAGAAGGCTCTTAATATCGAAGTTTCACGTCGCGCCCAGGTTATCCGCGTGATGATGGACGAACTTTCGCGTATCGCATCGCACTGCCTGTTCATGGGTACATACTGCATGGACCTCGGTGCTACCACAATGTTGTTCTATACACTGCGCGTGCGTGAACAGATTCTCGATATTTTCGAAAAGACCTGCGGTGCCCGCATGACATTCAACTACGCTTGCATTGGCGGTGTTATGCAGGATATCGCTCCCGACTTCGCTGCCGACGTAAAGGCTCTGCTCGAGGTTCTTCCCGCAAATATCAAGGAATATAATAAAATATTCACAGGCAATGTAATTGCCAAAAACCGTATGGAGGGTGTTGGCGTCCTTTCACGTGAAGACGCTATCTCTTACGACGTTACCGGTCCTGCCGGACGTGCTTCAGGTTGGGCTTGCGACATGCGTAAACTCTTCCCTTACTCCATTTACGGCGAACTCGACTTCGAGCAGTGTGTACGTCCCGAAGGTGACTCTATGGCACGCTTCAAGATTCACATCGACGAAATCGAGCAGAGCGCCAAGATTCTGGCTCAGCTCGTCGACAATATTCCCGAGGGCGAATATTGCGTGAAAGTGCCCAAGGTGGTGAAACTGCCTAAGGGACAGTGGTTCCAGCTCGTTGAAGGTTGCCGTGGCGCTTGCGGATTCTATGTTGAAAGCGATGGCTCTACCAAGCCCGTCCGTCTCAAGATTGCTCCGCCCTGTCTGCCTCTCGCCGGTGTAGTAGAACACATCACTACCGGAAACAAAATCGCCGACCTTATCACCATCGGTGGATCACTTGACTATATCGTCCCCGACATGGACCGCTAAACCATTCAACCGCATATAATTATGGAAAACGTACAATATCCGCATATTTTTGATTTCTCAAGAATAACCGGTCCCATCCACGACTGGCTGATGGGTTTCCTTCCCGCATGGCTCACCACCACGGTTGAGTGTGTGGCTGTTGGCGTAGGCCTCCTGCTGGTTTATGCTTTGCTGGCTCTGTTCTACATCTATTTTGAACGTAAGGTCTGTGCCGCATTCCAGTGCCGCGTCGGTCCTAACCGTGTAGGTCCTTGGGGTCTGTTGCAGAGCTTTGCCGATATGTTCAAGATTCTTATCAAAGAGCTTATCCAACTCAATCACATCGACAAATTCCTCTTTGCCCTCGCACCTTATCTGGTGATTATCGCTTCTATGATGTGCTTCGCTGTACTTCCCTGGGGCGACGGACTTCAGATCATCGACTTCAACATCGGTATCTTCTTCCTTATTGCATGTTCATCTATCGGTGTGCTCGGTATCCTGCTCGCCGGTTGGTCTTCAAACAATAAATTCACTCTTATCGGTGCGCTCCGTTCAGGTGCTCAGATGGTCAGCTATGAGCTTTCAATCGGTCTCTGCGTCGTTACCATGGTATGCCTCGCAGGCAGCATGAGCGTTACAGACATCGTTATGGCTCAGGCCGATACATGGTTCATTATCAAAGGTCATGTTGCAGCTCTCATCGCCTTCGTAATCTACATGATTGCAGGTACAGCCGAAACCAACCGTGGCCCGTTTGACCTTCCTGAAGCTGAAAGTGAACTTACCGCCGGTTATCACACCGAATATTCCGGTATCCACTTCGGATTCTTCTACCTCGCTGAATACCTCAACCTTTTCATCGTATCGGGCGTGGCAACACTGCTGTTCTTCGGCGGCTGGATGCCCCTCCATATTCCCGGTTGGGACGGTTTCAATACCGTTATGGATTATATCCCCACTCCCATCTGGTTTATAGGTAAGGCTATTCTCCTTTCGTATATCATCATCTGGTTTAAGTGGACATTCCCCCGTCTGCGTATCGACCAGCTCCTGTCGCTTGAATGGAAGTATCTCCTTCCAATCAATCTCTTTAATCTCGCTCTGATGGTATGTATCATCACATTCCATTGGACTCTCTAATCAAGCTTAATTAAACAATCTCCATACCCCTGAATCACAATGAGCGACATTAACGGCAAAATTGCCCAAGTCATAGGTCCTGTGGTCGATGTGGCTTTCGAAGGTGAAGGTGCTATTCTGCCTCCCATCTATACAGCCCTCAAAATTGACCGCGAAGATGGATCCGAACTTATTCTCGAAGTTGAGCAGCATATCGGTGAGGACACCGTGCGCTGTGTAGCTATGGAATCTACCGACGGTTTGCGCCGCGGTATTCCGGTAGTGAATCTCGGCCATCCTATCGCCATTCCTACCGGCGACCAGGTTAAGGGCCGACTCATGAATGTCATTGGTAACGCAATCGACAATCTGCCTAAGCTCGACCGTGAAAACCTCAAGCCGATCCATCAGCCGGCTCCCAAATTTGAAGACCTTACCATCGGTACTGAAATCCTCGCTACCGGTATCAAGGTTATTGACCTTCTCGAACCCTACAGCAAGGGTGGTAAGATCGGTCTTTTCGGTGGTGCCGGTGTAGGTAAGACTGTGCTTATCATGGAGCTCATCAACAATATCGCCAAAGGTCACGACGGTTTCTCGGTATTTACCGGTGTGGGTGAACGTACCCGCGAAGGTAACGACCTGCTGCGCGAAATGATCGAAAGCGGCGTTATGCGCTATGGTGATAAGTTTAAGGAAGGAATGGAGAAGGGCGAGTGGAACTTGCACGATGTTGACCTCGATCACCTCAAGGATTCTCAGGCTGCACTTGTGTTCGGTCAGATGAACGAGCCGCCGGGTGCGCGTCTGCGTGTGGCCCTTACAGGTCTTACCGTGGCCGAGCAGTTCCGCGATCAGGGTGCCGGCGGTAAGGACGTGCTTCTCTTCATTGACAACATCTTCCGTTTCACACAGGCCGGTTCGGAGGTATCAGCTCTTCTCGGACGTATGCCGTCGGCAGTAGGTTATCAGCCTACACTGGCATCTGAAATGGGTATGCTTCAGGAACGAATCACTTCTACAAAGAATGGTTCTATTACATCTGTGCAAGCTATCTATGTACCTGCCGATGACTTGACCGACCCCGCGCCCGCAACTACCTTCAGCTTCCTAGATGCTACAACCGTGCTTTCACGTAAGATCTCGGAACTTGGTATTTATCCTGCGGTTGATCCCCTTGAATCAACATCACGAATCCTCGATCCCAACATTGTAGGTGAGGACCATTACAACACCGCTCAGGCTGTGAAGCAGCTTCTGCAGAAGTATAACGAACTTCAGGATATCATCGCCATCCTTGGTGTTGATGAACTTTCTGACGAAGACAAGCTCGTGGTATCGCGTGCACGTCGTGCCCAGCGTTTCCTGTCGCAGCCCTTCCACGTTGCAGAGCAATTTACCGGTCTTCCCGGTGTTATGGTGCCCCTGAGCGAGACTATCCGCGGTTTCAAGATGATTCTCGACGGCCAGATGGACGAATATCCCGAACAGGCATTCCTCAATGTAGGCACAATCGACGAAGCAATCGAGAAGGGTAAACGTCTCCTTGCTGAAGTTAAGTAAATATAAGTTTTACAATAGAATTTGATCGACATGACACTTAAAATCATATCAGCCGAAGAAATCGTATTTGAAGGTGAGGTGAATTCGGTGACTTTGCCCGGTTCGCTCGGTGAGTTTACCGTCCTTCGCAATCACGCTTCGCTGGTTTCAACTCTTACAAAAGGTAAGATCAGCTACACTGATGCCGATGGTAAGTTACAATCTAATGAAATCAGTGGCGGACTCGCTGATGTGGATAATAATGTTGTGTCGGTTTGTTTATATTGATACTGCCATGATCCGTTACATTAGCATATTGCTCTTATCGCTTTTCTCTTTCGTAATGCCTGTCTGCACTTTTGCGGAAAACGAAGCTGCAGAAGAGGAAAAGGCCAAGATTGACCCCAAGAGCATCATTTTCGAGCACCTCGGCGACGGTTATGGCTGGGAAGTTCCGTTCAACCACCATAAGCGTATTCCCCTGCCGGTTATTGTTATCGGCACCGATGGTCTGCATGTGTTCTCATCGGCACGTGTTACCCACGGACAGGTGTACAAAGACGGTGATGCTACATTCATGATAGCCGGCAAAGACAGCGACCATCATGGTAAGATTGTCGAAATCGTGAATGGTAAAGAGGAACGCCCCATTGATATTTCCATTACCAAAAACGTGTGCGCTCTTTTCATATCAGTTATTTTTGTAGCCGGTTTGTTGATGTGGCTCGCACGCCATCATAAGAAATGGAATTATAAAGCTCCCCGCAAGGGTTTGGGTGCCATAGAGGCTTGTGTCACTTTTATTTATGATGATGTGATCAAGGCTACTCTTCATGACAAGGCACGCAAATTCGCGCCTTACCTTCTCACTGTATTCTTCTTTATCCTCGGAATGAACCTGCTTGGCCTTATCGTGGTATTCCCCGGTGGTGCCAACCTCACGGGTAACATCGCAGTTACACTGGTGCTGGCAATTCTTACATTCCTGGTTACCAACATCTGGGGAACGAAGCATTACTGGAAGGAAATCTTCTGGCCCGATGTACCCCTGTGGCTCAAGTTCCCTCTCCCCATCATGCCGATTATCGAAATCTTCGGTATGTTTACCAAGCCCGCAGCCCTCACTGTACGTCTGTTCGCCAATATGATGGGCGGTCACATGATAGTGATAGTGCTCACACTTCTCATCTTCATATTTGCAGCTGTAAGTCCTGTAGCCGGTGGAGCCACAACCGTGGTATCTGTCCTGTTCTCGCTCTTCATGCTCTGCATAGATGTACTTGTAAGCTTCATACAGGCATACGTATTCACCATGCTCTCCACAATCTTTATCTCACTCGCTCAGGAACACGAGCACGAGAAAGAAGAAAAGAAAGAAGAGCAGAATACCAAGCCCGTGGCTGTGGCAGTTAAATAATGAATTATCAAAAATAAAAATAACCCTTAAAACTCTCAAATTATGTTAGGTCTCTTAGCTCAAGTAGCTGAACAAGCTCTTAACCTCTCTGGCATTGGCGCCTGCATCGGCGCAAGTATCGCTGCTATTGGCGCAGGTATCGGTATTGGCAAAATCGGTGGTTCTGCAATGGAAGCTATCGCACGTCAGCCCGAAGCTGCCGGAGATATCCGTTCAAACATGATTGTAATCGCCGCTCTTATCGAAGGTGTGGCCCTGTTCGCTGTCATCGTTTGTATCCTCGCATTGTTCGTATAAAAAATCATCTTACCACAAAGCCATAACTCATGGATTTATTCACCCCTGATTTCGGCCTCATCTTTTGGATGTTTCTGGCCTTTGCCATCCTCTTCTTCATTCTATGGAAGTGGGCGTGGCCTGTCATCCTCAAGACTGTAGATAACCGAGCCGACCTTATTGACAAGGGAGTGGAATATGCCCAAAGCGCTAAAGAGCAACTCGACAACGCACGCGAAAGCGCACGCGAGGTTATCAATGAAGCACAGCGCAAACAAGCCGAAATGCTTCGTGATGCCGACCGTATGAAGACTCAGATTGTTGAGCAGGCTCGTGCAGCCGCACAGGTTGAAGCGCAGAAAGTGATGGACAGCGCTAAGATGCAAATCGAACAACAGCAGAAAGAAGCTCAACTCCAATTCCGCAACCAAGTCAGCGAGTTTGCACTTCAGATAGCTTCTAAAGTCGTTAAAAACGAATTGAAGGATCAGAAGGCACAGACTCAGCTTGTCAACTCACTGCTCGACGAAATAGAAAGCAAATAATTTTAGTTAAGATGAACGAAGGACTAATACCGCGCCGCTATGCCAAGGCTCTCTACAAGGTCGCTCTGGAGCGTCATCAGGACGCCCGCATGTTTGACCTGATGCAGAACCTTGCCCAGTCGTTTGATTTAAATCATCAGCTCCAGGACATTGTGGCTAATCCATTTGTCGAATTGTCCGAAAAAAACAAGCTGCTGACTACTGCAGCCGGTGCCAACGCACAAGACTCTACTTTCGCCGATTTCCTAAAGCTTTTGGCGGAAAACCGTCGAGTGCCCCTCGTCCACCAGATAGCTCTCTCTTACATAGATATCTACCGCCGCGCCAATATTATAAGGCGCGTGCAGGTAGTATCGGCGGCGCCTCTCGACCCTGCGGTCGAAAAGCGTATCAAGGACCTCGTGACTGCTCACCTTAACGGCGGGTCTATGGACTTCTCTGCTACCGTAGACCCTGACCTCATCGGAGGTTTCGTAGTAAACATCGACAACGAACGTCTCGATGCATCGCTCCGAAATGAACTCAAGGAAATGCGTCTTAGTCTGCTTAACAATTAATTTAACAATCCACACTCACCCGCTATCGTCCCACAATGATTAATCCCAGCGAGATTTCAGAAGTCTTAAAACAACAACTCGAAAGCGTAAATACCAAAGTCAACTTTGAAGAAGTTGGCAACGTGCTCGAAGTTGGCGACGGCGTTGCCCACGTCTACGGCCTCGACAATGTATGCGCCAACGAACTCGTCGAATTTGAAAACGGTGTAAAGGGAGTGGCCCTTAACCTTGAAGAAAGCAATGTCGGCGTTATCTTGCTCAACAATGTCGATAAGGTTACCGAAGGTATGAGCGTGCGCCGTACCGGCGAAATTGCCTCAATACCCGTGGGCGAAGGTCTCCTCGGACGCGTTATCAACGTTTTGGGTGAGCCTATCGACGGCCGTGGCCCTATAGATGGAAAACTTATCCGTCTGCCACTCGAGCGTAAGGCCCCCGGCGTTATCTATCGCCAACCGGTTAACCAACCCCTTCAGACAGGTATCAAGGCTGTCGACGCTATGGTACCCATCGGCCGTGGTCAGCGCGAACTTATCATCGGCGACCGTCAGATTGGTAAAACCGCCATCGCCATCGACACCATAATCAATCAGCGCAAGAACTTCGAAGAAGGCAAACCCGTTTATTGCATCTATGTAGCAATAGGCCAGAAAGCTTCTTCAGTTGCAGCATTGGTTGAGACACTCCGTAAATACGGCGCAATGGACTATACAGTAGTCGTTGCAGCCACAGCATCCGACTCTGCCTCGATGCGCTACTATGCACCCTTTGCAGGAGTTGCCATCGGCGAATACTTCCGCGATTCAGGTCGCGATGCCCTTATCGTATACGACGACCTCTCCAAGCAGGCCGTTGCTTACCGCGAAATTTCTCTTATCCTCAAGCGTCCTTCGGGTCGCGAAGCTTATCCCGGCGATATCTTCTATCTGCACTCACGTCTGCTTGAACGAGCTGCAAAGATTATCGATAATCAGGAAATCGCATCAAAGATGAACGACCTTCCCGAGGCTCTCAAGCCTATGGTTAAAGGTGGAGGTTCACTCACAGCCCTTCCTATCATCGAAACACAGGCCGGCGACGTTTCTGCTTACATCCCCACCAACGTAATTTCTATCACCGACGGTCAGATTTACCTTGAGACAGCCCTGTTCAACCGCGGTATCCGTCCGGCCATCAACGTAGGTATCTCAGTATCTCGTGTAGGTGGTAATGCGCAGATCAAGTCGATGAAAAAAGTTGCCGGTACACTCAAAATCGACCAGGCTCAGTTCCGTGAACTCGAATCATTCACCAAGTTCGGTGGTGATATTGACGCCGTGACAGCCCGTGTGATTGACAAAGGCCGCAAGAACGAACGCCTGCTCATTCAGCCCCAGTATCATCCCGTACCCGTCGACGAAGAAATCGCCGAAATCTACTGCGGTGTGAATGGCCTTCTCGAAAATGTACCTATCGAAAAGGTGGCAGAGTTCGAACACCAGCTCATTCAGCTCCTCCACGCCAAGTATCAGACAGATGTACTTGATGTGCTGGCTTCAGGCAAACTCACCGATGATGCTGCCGCCAAACTGAAAGAAGCTGCCACACAGGTTGCCGGCCAATTTTAAGAAATTTGAATTTTAACTGCCTATCACCTCGATATTCATCAAATGGCAACATTAAGAGAACTAAAAGGACGCATCGGCTCGGTAGCATCTTCTGAGAAGATAACAGGAGCCATGAAGATGATTTCCTCGGCTAAGATGCACAAAGCCGAAGGCGCCCTTCGTCGCCTGAAGCCTTACCGCTCTACAATCGAGTCGATCATCGCAAACCTGCTGTCGGCTGATGCCACTTTCACATCACCTCTCGCTGAGCCCCGCGATGTAAGAAATCTTTCAATCGTGGTGCTCGGCAGCGACGATGGCCTTTGCGGCGCTTACAACGTCAATCTGGCCAAATACCTGGGCGAATGCATCGCCAAACAGAAAGAACGCTTTGGAGACGCAGTCAATATCAGACTCATCCCCGTAGGTAAGAAGATGGCAAAGGCAGTAGCTCGTTTTGAGCAGCAACATGCCGGTGTCACTATCAGTATACCTCAGGTGAACTCCAAAAGCGACGGCACGGATGTAAAAACCTTTGTCGATGCTCTTCAGGCCGATTTCTTGGCAAACGAAACTGATGCAGTCGATGTGGTTTACATGAAATATATCAGCGCAGGACGTCAGGTGGCCACTCTCGACCGCCTGATGCCTCTGACTGCTGACGTTTTCACTGCCGACGGAATCAATTCATCGGCAAGACCCTATATTTTCGAGCCGGATGCACAGAGAATCTTCTCAACAGTACTCCCTATGTTTGTGCTTGCCATGACACAGGAGGTGTTTGTTGAAAACAGAGCGTCGGAGCAGGCTGCACGTGTTATGGCAATGCAGGCTGCAAACGACAACGCCAAGAAGCTCCTCGACCAGCTTCGTCTTGAGTATAATAAACTGCGACAGCAATCTATTACCACCGAACTTCTCGATATTGTCGGGGGACAGGTGCGTGACTAAATATTTGTATAAAAATCAAAGTTATTGTGTTAGACCAGTCAGCACATATCTTGTAATATGATTATTTTTCAATGGGTAGTGTAAAAGACTATTTTAAATCATTGGGTTCAGGTGTAGCTTCCTTGCTCAAAGGTATGCAAGTCACCGGTAAGGAATTTGTAACCCCCAAGATTACCGAGTTTTATCCGGAAGACCGCGACACTTACAAGTGGCCCGAGCGCTTCCGTGCAGTACTTGAACTTATCTACGACCAGGACGGCAATCACAAGTGTATTGCCTGCGGAACATGTGAGCGTAATTGCCCCAACGGCACAATTACAATTCAATCCAAGATGGTCGACACACCTGCAGGTACAAAGAAAAAGAAGCTCGACAATTATATTTATGACCTCGGCACCTGCACATTCTGCAATCTCTGTGTGATTTCATGTCCCACTGATGCCCTTAGGTTCTCAAATGATTTCGAACAGAGTGTATTCACCCGCTCAAAGCTCGTGAAGAAGCTGAATTATCTGCCCGAAAAGCCCGAACCCGAGCTTACCGAAGAGCAGAAGGCCAAGCTTGCCGCTGAGAAAGAAGCCAAGATAGCTGCCGCCAAAGCTAAGGCGGCCGCCCTCAAAGCAGAACGCGAAGCAGCAGCTGCCGGTAACGACAAGCCCGCGCAGGAAGCCCCCAAAGCCGATGATGCAGCTGCCAAGGCTCTCGCCGCCGCCAAGGGCGATCCCGAGAAGGAAGCTAAAATTAAGGCCGCTCTCGAACGTGCCGCTGCCCTCAAGGCTCAGCGCGAAGCCGCCAAGAAAGATGGCAACCAATAATTGATCCCTCCGAATCTATTGTAAATCCAATCTCATTATCAGAAAAATAATATAATAACTATATGGAATCAGTAGGAAGTTTTATCTTGTACGTTATCGTCTCGCTGGCGATAATCGTATTCTCGGTGATGGCAGTGACATCCCGCAAGATTCTCCGTGCTGCTACCTACCTGCTTTTCACACTCTTCGCCGCCGCTGTCGTGTATTTCATGCTCGACTACCAGTTCCTCGGTGCGGTGCAGATTGCGGTTTATGCAGGTGGTATCCTGGTACTGTTTGTCTTCGCGATATTGCTTACTTCCCATCCCGGAAACAACTCCGCCGTACTCGGCTCTAAACGCCGTATTCTCGGCCTGATAGCTTCGCTGGCCATGCTTTTCGTATCCGCAGCGGCTTTGCTCGCGCGTGCATCACTCTTTGCTGCAAAACCTCAGATGGAGGAAGTCAACATGCAGAAAATCGGTGAAGCTATGATGGGTACCGGAGCCAACCAGTATCTCTTACCCTTCGAGGCTGTCAGCATCTTGTTATTGGCATGTATAATCGGTGGCATCGTTGTTGCCCGCAAACGTTAATCAAAGCTATGGAAATTTCAGCTATCTACTTTCTTGTTCCGTCGCTGATTATGTTCTGCTGCGGTCTCTACGGGTTCATTACCCGCAGAAATATGATTGCCATGCTCATATCGCTTGAGTTGATGCTCAACTCGGTGGATATGAACTTTGTTATCTTCAACCGATTCCTGTTTCCCGGACAGATGGAGGGCATGATGTTCACACTCTTTGCCATAGCCATAGCCGCCGCCGAGACAGCTCTCGCCATTGCAATCATTATTAATGTGTTCCGTTCTGTCAATCATGTCGACGTGCGCGAACTTAATGAAATGAAATTTTAAGCGTTATGAGCATTACAATTCCTATTCTTATTCTGGCCATACCATTGTTTATGTTCATCTTCTTGGGCCTTTGCGGCAAGAAGATGAGCCATTTGCTGGCCGGCACGCTCGGAACGCTTGGTATGGGTACCGTGCTTGTGCTCGCATACTCCACGGCGTTCAACTACTTTTTCAGCGGCGATCCCCTCTTTATAAATGAAGCCGGCGAACGTCTGCAATACATTGTTTTCAACCAGACTTGGCTTCAGTTCACTGAAAACCTCACAATCAGTCTTGGTTTCTTCCTCGACCCGATTTCGGCCATGATGCTTGTGGTTATCACCACTATCTCGTTCATGGTTCATCTCTATAGCCTTGGTTACATGCGCGACCACCATGGAGTGTTTGAAAAAGGTTTTCAGCGTTTCTATGCTTTCCTGTCGCTCTTCAGCTTCTCAATGCTCGGTCTTGTTGTAGCTACCAATATCTTCCAGATGTATATCTTCTGGGAGCTTGTGGGTGCTTCTTCATACCTGCTCATCGGTTTCTACTACACCAAGCCTTCTGCTGTATCAGCTTCAAAGAAAGCGTTTATCGTTACACGTTTTGCCGACCTCGGCTTCCTTATCGGTATCCTTGTTCTTTCTTACTATACCGGAACTTTCAACTTCACCGACCTGACTTCGGCTCCCGTTGCCGGTCTTGAAAATGTATATCAGGTAAGCCTCAGCACACCCGAAAGCGTTCTCAGCATCTTCCAGGGTAGCGCCGCTCCCATGTTCATGGGCGCATCGGTTCTCACATGGGCTCTCGTACTCATCTTTATGGGTGGTATGGGTAAGTCGGCAATGATGCCCCTGCACATTTGGCTTCCCGATGCTATGGAAGGCCCCACACCTGTGTCGGCTCTCATCCACGCCGCTACCATGGTTGTAGCCGGTGTATATCTGGTTGCCCGTCTTTTCCCGCTCTACCTGATGGAAAACAGCGCGCTTGTCATCATCACAGTCGTTGGTGCCCTCACAGCTTTCTATGCTGCAATGGTTGCCTGCGCTCAGATTGACATCAAGCGTGTGCTCGCTTTCTCTACAATCTCTCAGATTGCATTCATGATGGTATCGCTCGGCGTTGCACGTCCCGAATACCACGAAGGTCTCGGTTACATGGCGTCCATGTTCCACCTCTTCACCCACGCAATGTTCAAGGCTCTCCTGTTCCTAGGTGCAGGTGCGCTTATTCACGCTATCGGTTCAAACGACTATACCGCCATGCACGGTCTGCGTAAGTACATGCCCATCACACACTGGACATTCCTTATCGGCTGTCTTGCCATTGCCGGTATCATACCGTTCTCAGGATTCTTCTCCAAGGACGAAATCCTCAGCGCGTGCGGCAACTACAGCACTCTGGTTTACATCTGGATGTCGCTCGTAGCTTTCCTCACCGCCTTCTACATGTTCCGTCTTTACTACCTTATCTTCTGGTGGAAGGAACACAAGGTACACGAAGGTCACCACGCACCCCACGACCAGCCCTGGACCATGAGCCTGCCGCTCATTATCCTTGCCGCTGTAAGTGTGGTAGCCGGTTTCATTCCCTTCGGTAAACTTGTAAGCTGGAATGGCGAACCTTACGACTTTATGGCTCACTTCGACTGGGGCGTGGCTTCAATCAGCCTTATCCTTGCCGTTGTTGCCATCGCACTTGCCACAGTAATGTACCGCAAGGAAAATCCCCTCCCCGACAAGATGCAGGCTGCTCTGCCCGCACTCTGGAAATGGTGTCACCACCGCTTCTACTGGGACGAACTCTACATGTTTATTACACACAAGATCATCTTCAACTGCATTTGCCGTCCTCTGGCTTGGTTTGACCGCCACATCATCGACGGTACCATGGATTCTTTCGCTATCCTCACCAACAAGGCTTCCGAGGCAATCCGTCCCCTGCAGTCAGGTCAAGTGCAGATGTATGTTTGGATTTACGCTATCGGAGCTATCCTGCTCGGTGGTATCACAATCCTCTGTCTGATCTAATCAATCCCAACCAATCAGTAAAAAGTAATTTAGCATGTTTGAAAATATATTAATCTACTTTGTAGTCATTCCGCTGGTGATGCTCGGCCTGCTTGCTCTGTGCCGCGACATCAAACAGATACGCGCTGTGGCTGTAGTCGGTTCGTTGGGACTGATAGCCCTTTCAGTATACCTCCTTGTCGACTATCTCGGTCTGCGTGCCGCCGGCAACGAAGCTCCCATGCTCTACACCGGCTCATGGGTATGGTTCGAGCCCCTCAACATCCACCTCGCCGTGGGTGTAGACGGTATCTCGATCGCCATGCTGCTCCTTTCGTCAATAATTGTATTCGCCGGCTCATTTGCTTCATGGGAAATCAAGCAGCCCAAAGAATTCTTCCTTTGGCTCATCCTGCTCTCAACCGGTGTATTCGGCTTCTTCATCTCAATTGACATGTTCACCATGTTCATGTTCTATGAAGTAGCTCTTATCCCCATGTATCTTCTCATCGGTGTATGGGGCTCGGGTCGCAAGAACTACTCGGCAATGAAGCTCACCCTCATGCTCATGGGCGGTTCTGCTTTCCTGATGCTCGGCCTTATCGGTATTTACTACCACTCGGCTCCCGAAGGCGGCCAGCTCACTTGGAATCTCCTTGAAATCGTTGACAACGCCTCAATCCCTCATGGTTGGCAGTCATTCCTCTTCCCCATGACATTTGTAGGCTTCGGTGTTCTCGGTGCCATGTTCCCCTTCCACACATGGTCGCCCGACGGTCATGCTTCAGCCCCCACTGCAGTGTCAATGCTCCACGCAGGTGTGTTGATGAAGCTTGGTGGTTACGGATGCTTCCGTGTAGCTATCTACACCATGCCCCAGGCCGCTCACGAACTCTCATGGATTTTCCTTATCCTTACCGGTATCTCGGTAGTTTACGGTGCATTCTGCGCATGTGTAAAGACCGACCTCAAGTACATCAATGCTTACTCATCGGTGAGCCACTGCGGTCTGGTACTCTTCGCAATCCTGATGCTTAACGAAACAGCCATGACCGGTGCCATCATGCAGATGCTCTCGCACGGTCTTATGACAGCCCTCTTCTTTGCTCTCATCGGTATGATCTACGGACGTACCCACACCCGCGAAATCACCGAGATGGGCGGTATGATGCAGATCATGCCTTACCTCTCTGTATGCTACGTCATCGCCGGTATGGCTTCACTGGGTCTTCCCGGTCTCAGCGGTTTCGTTGCTGAAATGACCATCTTTGTAGGTTCATTCAAAGCCGGTATGGCCGACTACCTCGCAGGTGCCGGTTCGCTCCGCCTTGTGTTCACCCTTATCGCTTGCTGCTCTATCGTGATTACTGCGGTATACATCCTCCGTGTTGTAGGCAAGCTCCTCTTTGGGCCGGTCCACGACGATCACCATCGTCAGCTCACCGATGCCTCTTGGTGGGAACGTCTCTCTACCGTAACACTCATTGTATGTGTTGCCGGTATCGGTTGCTTCCCCAATTTCTTTAACACTCTTATCAACTTCACATTCAAGCCGGCTATTTTTAGCGTCCTTGGCATGAACTAATAAGAACGTCAAGCAATGGATTACTCACAATTTTTAATAATGAAGCAAGAGATTGCCCTTCTGGTAGTCTTCCTGCTGGTCTTCCTCTACGACACGTTCATGCCACGTAGCGCCCAGAAGGGTCTGCCCGTGTGCACAAGTGTCCTCATGCTGCTTCTCACCGTTGCCGGATGTCTCGACTGCTGCCTCTGCTCGACAGACAATCAAGTAGCTTTCGGTGGCATGTATGAAACTTCGGCAATCATCTCAGCTATCAAGAATATCCTCAACATAGGTGTGGTGATTGTGCTCATCCAGTCAATCAAATGGGCCAACGGCGAATTCATGATCATGCGTCGCGGCGAGTTCTACGAACTTCTGCTCGTAACTCTCTTCGGTATGTATCTCATGATTTCAGCACGTCACTTCCTTGTATTCGTTATCGGTCTCGAATGCGCTTCGCTGCCCCTGGCTGCCATGGTTGCATTTGATAAAAACCGCTACGAAAGCCACGAAGCTGCTGTAAAATACATACTTACAGCAGTATTCTCATCAGCTATTTTCATGATGGGTCTCAGCTTCGTTTACGGTGTGGCCGGTTCGCTCTACTTTGCCAATATCTACACAGCCATCTACGCATCACCCTCAGTCATGCTCGTTATGGCAGTGGCATTTGTTATAGCCGGTATCGGATTCAAGCTCTCGCTCGTTCCCTTCCATCTGTGGACAGCCGATGTATATCAGGGTGCGCCCACTTCTGTGACCTCATACCTCTCGGTTATCTCAAAGGGTGCGACAGCATTTGCATTCCTCGTGGTAATGGCTCAGGTATTCGGTTCGCTCTACACCATTGTATGGGAATGGATGCTCTACGCTCTGATTATCCTTACAATCACCATCGGTAACCTCTTTGCCATCCGCCAGCGCAACATGAAGCGTTTCCTCGCATTCTCTTCAATCTCGCAGGCCGGTTATATCATGCTCGGTATTATAGCTTACAACACCCTGGGAGTGGCTGCAATGATGTTCTACATCCTTGTTTACATCTTCTCTAACCTTGGAGCCTTCGGTGTTATCGGCGCTATCGAGAACGCATGTGGCAAAGTATCCATGGACGACTACCGCGGTCTTTACAAGACCAATCCCCGTCTGGCATTCACAATGATGCTGGCCATGTTCTCACTGGCCGGTATTCCTCCCTTTGCAGGATTCTTCTCGAAGTTCTTCATCTTTACCGGCGCTCTTGAAGGCGGCTCAGTAGCAATATACGTGCTTGTGCTTATCGCTTTGATCAACACAATCGTATCGCTCTACTACTACCTGCTGGTGGTAAAGGCTATGTTTATCAGCGAAGAAGAATGTGTTATTCTCCCGTTCAAGAGTGCTTGCAGCGAACGCCTTGGCATGTGGATTGCCCTCTTCGGCATCATATTCCTCGGTCTCCTCAGCCCCGTTTACAGCACACTCATCGACATGGCTTCAGTAAGCCAGTTCGGAATGTACTTCCTCAACTAAGCGGACGATATACATATCAATAATGAATGCCCCGACAGATCAGCTCTGCCGGGGCATTTCAATCAAATGAATTCTGTAATGAGGGAAGCCCCCCTGGAAATTGCTTTAATAAAGAGCAAGAATAACTGCCGTTTCTATCATAGGTCAAAAGCATACATTTCATTTACGTGGACAAAGGTAGCTCATACATGTATCATATTTGCATACAAGGCAATGCAAAGCAGCGCCGGTACAAGACCGACGCTGCTCGACGTTTCAACTATTTATTTATGAGAGCCTTGGTATCCAGTATCACTACTCGGTACGAAGGTAGAGGGATGGTGCACTTGAATCTTTCACTTTCAAGTACACCATTATAACAATCATACAGCCTAAATGGCGGACTGCAATAAGCTAATCTTTACTAAAATTTGGATAAAAAGTATTGTTTGCCAGCCTTAATTCGCCGTCATCAGTCATTTGGCGCAGAAAAGCGATGGCTGCAGACAGCTGTCGTGGAACAAACATTTCTCTGAGCAGGTCAATTGAAAGCCCCTCGGGATGCTCGTGTATAGCTTTGGTAAGGCGTTCTTCCACACTTGCATTTATCTGCTCTGCCCTGCCGGCACGCGACCTCTCACGGCAATAGTCGCACTTGCCGCAATCTTCAGGATTTTTTTCGCCGAAATATGCAAGCATACGGCTTACCCTGCATGCTCCGTCGCCGTATATATAGTCGCGCATGGCCTCCATACGCTTTACCGCTCTCTCAAGCAGGTCCTCGTACACGCTTCGGGTAATGACCACATGTTTGGGCAGATCTCGCGAGGTTGGATAGTAAACAAACGGTTGGTTGCTGCGGGGTATGTAGCTCAGTACCTTCATGCGGCTCAGCAGCAGCATGGCATCATATACCTGCTGAGGCGTACACTTGGCCATCATGCCTATGCGCACCTCATCTATGGGTATATAATCGGCAAATAGCCCTGTGTATGATCTCAGAAGAGCCTGCAATACATTATCTGTAGTATCATCAAGGCGCAAATCGTACAAATCTCTTTTGTCTACCAATAAATTGATGCGCGAGCGTGAGTTGAAATTCTCGTCAAACTCCAGCGCACCGGCTCTTGTCAAAGTATGCAGAGCAGCAAGGGTTGGAACCGGTTTAAGACGGAATGTTGCCAAAAATCCGGTAAGATTGAATTCATACACCTTGTCATATCCCTCGCCAATACCTACATTAAGAAAGTTGCCAACCCGTTCATAAACATTCAGTATGTATTCGCGTCCGGGGAAATTCTCGCTTATACGCCGTTTGAGCAGCCCTTTGTCGGCCTGCGAAGCCAATACTACGGCGTATGATTCCAGCCCGTCGCGGCCGGCTCGTCCGGCTTCCTGATAGTATTCTTCAAGCGATGAGGGCAGGTCGTAGTGTACCACTATCCTTACATCCGGTTTGTCTATACCCATGCCGAAAGCATTAGTGGCCACCATTATGCGCGTGGTGTCATTCTTCCATCTGTCCTGCTTGTCCGTCTTGTCGTGAGCTTCGAGCCCGGCGTGATAGAAGTCGGCCGATATGCCATGGTCTGAAATGAATGCGGCCAGCTGCGCAGTGCGTTTACGCGAGCGTACATACACAATGCCGCTGCCCGTTGTCCTGCTTAATATCCTCAATAGCTGTACATCTTTTTCTTCGGTATGCCGTACTATGTAGCTGATGTTGGAGCGCGAGAAACTGCGTGACAACACAGCCGGATTCTCCATACCCAGTTTGTCGGCTATGTCGGCAACCACTTCAGGTGTGGCCGAAGCGGTAAGTGCCAGTACCGGAATATCCGGAAAAACCTTGCGCTGCTTGCTAAGATTGAGATATGAGGGGCGGAAATCATATCCCCATTGCGATATGCAATGCGCCTCATCCACCACGATGAAGCATACATTCCATTGACTGAGGTCGGCAATGAAGTCTTTCATCGCCAGTTTCTCAGGCGATATGTACAGCAGTTTCACCCGGCCCAGCCTGATGCGGTCGAGTGACAGGCGTCTCTCGGCACGTGTCATGCCCGAGTGTATGCAGGCTGCGCCTATGCCGCGTGCCCGCAGATTATCCACCTGGTCTTTCATCAGCGAGATCAGTGGAGTTACCACTATGGTAATGCCGTCGAGCATCAGAGCCGGAATCTGGAAGGTCACTGATTTGCCTCCGCCCGTGGGCAGCAGACCAATCGTGTCGTGACCCTCAAGAACCGAATCTATTATCTCGGCCTGGCATTCGCGGAATGAGTCATAACCCCAGTATTTCCGCAGCAATTCAATGGCTTCCACTGTTCCCGCAGCCTTTATTCCATTTCGCCTGAAGTCCTGATCTGTTTAACCAGCAGCTGAACGGGCGATGTGGCGTTATGGTGGGTATTTTCTTCTATTGTATAGCAGATGTTGAAGGGCTTGCCGGCATGGATGTAGTCGTAGTATTGAGCCATGTTGAAGGCGATGCCGTTTATCACCTTGCCCGAAGTCTCATCCACCAGTTCGAGTTTGATATGCTCAAGATGTTTGCCCACGAGCATCGAAGTCCCGAAATCCCTTACGTTTTTGGTACAGAAAGTAGGCTTCTGGTTGCCGGGACCGAATGGATTGAAAAGACGAAGCATCGACACAAGTTCAGGTGTGATCTGTGCAAAGTTGATGAAAGCATCAATATCAATCATGGGAGTCTGCTGCTCCGGCAGGATGTGTGCGGCGACATATTCCTCAAAGCGCCGGCTGAATTCCGGAATATTCTCTTCTTTGAGCGAAAGCCCCACAGCATAAGTATGACCGCCGAAGTTCTCTATAAGATCCCTTACAGAGTCTATTGCCTTGTAAATATCAAAGCCCTGTACCGACCTCGACGAGCCGGTAGCCATGCCGTTTGACAGGGTAAGCACTACCGAAGGCTTATAGTAAAGCTCGGTAAGGCGCGATGCCACGATGCCTATGATACCCTTGTGCCAGTCTTTGTTGTATATAACAATGGATTTCTTGGGCGAATACATCTCGCCGCGTGTTTCCAGAATGGCATTGGCCTCTTCGGTGATACGCTTGTCCAATTCCTTGCGGTCCTTATTATACTGGTCTATGGCAAGGCTCTTGCGTGCAGCCTCCTTAGAGTCGCGCGACACAAGCAGCTCCACAGCCTCACCGCCGCTCTGCATGCGTCCCGAGGCATTGATGCGCGGACCAATCTTGAATATTACGTCGCTTATGGTTATCTCCTTGCCGCCCAGACCGCAGGTTTTGATAATGGCGCGCAGTCCCAGATTCGGGTTTGAATTGAGGCGTTTCAGGCCGGTATATGCCATAACGCGGTTTTCATCAACCATAGGCACTATATCGGCGGCAATGCTCACGGCCACCAGGTCGAGCATACACTCAAGCTCGGCTGTACCTATGCCGTTTGAAATGGAGAATGCCTGCATAAGCTTATAACCCACGCCGCAACCCGACAGGTGACGGCACGGATAGGTTGAGCCTTCAAGTTTGGGATTGAGGATGGCAATGGCCGGGGGCAGCTCGGAGTCGGGCACATGATGGTCGCATATTATGAAGTCAACACCCAGCGATTTGGCATACTTGATCTCATCAATGGCCTTGATGCCGCAATCGAGTATTATAATGAGCTTCACACCGTCTTCGGCCGCCCGTTCTATTGTCTGTGCCGATATACCATAGCCCTCGTCGTAGCGGGTAGGTATATAGAAGTCGATTTCAGAGTAAAAGTTCTGAAGGTATCTGTAGACGAGAGCCACGGCTGTGGTGCCGTCTACATCGTAGTCGCCGTATACAAGAATTTTTTCTTTGGCACCCATTGCGCGGTTGATTCTGTCTACAGCCTTGTTCATGTCGGGCATCAGAAAGGGATCGTGCAAGTCGCGCAACGACGGGTGGAAAAACTTCTCGGCCTCGGCTATCGAGGTTATACCTCTTTGCACGAGCAGTTCGCTCACCGGAGTGCAGTTGGCATATCGTCGTGCCAGCTCGCTTTCCAGCTTTTGCTCCTCGCTTGTCAGAGGCAGGTAGTTCCACTTACTTGTCATATTGTGATTTCTTTTTTATTAGCTTTGGAAAATACTTCAAGGCTGTGCTTGCCTTGAGATGTGAACATCGAGTTGAGGGAAGGGGAAGTTGACACCCGCCTCGGGCAACTCGTTGTATATGCGCTCAAGTACCGTATAGTACAAGCCCCAGTAATCGGTTGTCAGGGCCCAGGCGCGCACCTTCAGGTTCACCGAGCTGTCGCCCAGACTGTCTACCACAACTTCGGGCATGCAATCATTGGCATTGGCGTTTGATTCTTTTTGCGTGTCAGACTGCTCGGTATTTATTATTATCTGTTCCTGCTTTTTTATCTTACCTGACTTTTTCAGCGACCACCATCTGCGACGCGGCGCCTCGGCTTCGCCCGACGGTACAAATGTACCTGTACCGGCCAGCAGATCAGAGCAGGGCATGGTCTGTACCACGCGTTTGTCGGAACATACAATGTCGAGTATGGCCTTGCGTGCCACAGCTATGCTGTCGCCGTATGATATGCCTATCATCCAGTCGACACGGCGATATTTCTCGCGCGACCAGTTGTTCACCGAGCCGGTCGACAATCCGCCGTTGGGTATTATTATTGATTTGTTGTCGGGAGTGACTATTACAGTATGAAATATCTGAATCTCCTTCACTTTGCCTGCATATCCCTGCGCCTCTATGTATTCGCCCACGCGATATGGCTTCAAGAACAATATCAGCACTCCGCCGGCAAAGTTCTGCAGGGTGCCGCTCAGAGCCATACCCAGAGCCACACCCGCCGAGGCAAATATGGCCAGGAACGAGGATGTCTCTATCCCCAGTATGCCTATAACGGTGACTATGAGGATGAAGTAGAGAACTATGCGCACAAAGCTGAGTACGAAGCTTGCCAACGATGAGTCGACCTTGCGACGCATCAGCACACCGTGTACTATGGAATAGATCTTGTTTATTATAAACTTACCTCCATAGAACACCAATATGGCAATCGTAACGTTGATACACAGCGATACGATTCCATGCACGAGCCTTTGCAGCAGTTCATCCACAGGCAGAGCCTTGAGCATGCTAAGCTCCTCGCGCGGAGAGGGCACTGAATCGGGCATTACCAACGGCGTCACATCCTGTATGAAGCTACTCAGTCTCATATATTATCTTGATGATATACAATGATTTAATCGTGGAGATGAGCTTTTACCACATCCTGTGCCCACTTCAGTTCGGGATATCCGTTGTCATCAAAGTCCTTTGCATAGTTGAACACGTATGTCGACAGTCCGTTGCTTGAGTACAGCGGATATTTGTTCCACATCTTCTCGGTAGCGTTGCAATAGAGCACGGTTTTGCTCATGGCAAGGTCAAACTGCGCACGCAGCTCGGTGAGATTGTCTTCATCGGCCAAAGCGCGTACATATTCGGCAAAGTCAATGGCATAGCCCTGACGGGTATTGCCGCGGTAGTTTGTCACTTTTGAGCCGGGATGGGGCAGGGGAGTGAGCTTATAAATCTCGCGTGTGGCTGATGCAAGCTCATCAAGGCCATCGGTATCTATTACCGATATTGTGCATGAGCGTTCGTCGAGCAGAGGCTTTGAATTGTAATGATCAAAGGTATTTGTAGCGGCCTGTATCAAATCGGCTTTGCTGCCACGGAGCAGCAAGGGCAGATTTTGGTCGTAGGGCATACCGGGGGCGGGAGTCTCGGCCGGACTGCCTACTATGTACTTCACTGCATTGCGCAGCTCGTATGCCACTTCAACAGTGCCCATATAGCAAGCGTCGAAATAAACGTAGTCGATACCTTTGCCCGAAAGTGCTTTGGCAAGGTTGGTGACGTTCATTCGCTTGTCAAAGTCAACGCCAAACGACATAGGCTTAATAAGGGCGTCGTCTGAGCGAGTGCCGTATTCGTCAATACCGTCCTGCTGCCAGCCCGAAGCATGGCTCCACAGAATCAGGCCATAGTTGTCGGCCGGGGCAAACTGCTTCATGTCGTCAATCACCTTGCTCATACGCGATGATGTGGCTGATTCGCCCTGTGTATAGGTATTTAGCTGTTTGCGGCCTTCAGCTGTAAGTTCAAACAGTATCGCATCCTCGGTCTTTGCGGGCGATGCGTAGTATACTAACCAACGGCTGTTTGCCGGTTTGTTGCTGATACCTGCGGCCATCTCTGCAAAGTCTGCGTCGGCAAAGCCGTTAGACCCCAGCGAATTTGAGGCAATCATATATACCAGAACAGTGCGCTGTACTTTTTCAACGGGTTTGGGTTCATCGCTTTTGCATGAATTCAGACCAATTACAAGTGCGATGAATAATGATATAGATAGGATTTTTGCAAAATATTTCATATTACAAAGTTACGAAAAATATATGAAATTTCCCGTAACTTTGTAATATAATATCCGCGTGCTTTATGATTTAACACACATTAACCACGTGCGGTTTTATGTATGTCGGCAGCATCAATTTGCCTTAAGCCTTATGCTCTTGGTGTCTGAAGAATTGCGGCCTATCATTATGTCGAAGTCACCGGGTTCGCACACATATTCAAGGTCGTGATTATAGAATCCGAGAGTATTGGCGTCGATTACGAAATTCACCGTCTTGCTTTCGCCGGGTGCGAGAGTTATTTTCTTGAATCCGCGCAATTCCTTAACCGGACGTGTAGAGCTGGCCGCTATATCGCGTATATAGAGCTGCACCACTTCGCTGCCCTCTCTGTCGCCGGTATTCGATACTGTGACACCGGCAGTTACCTCACCATCAAGTCCCATTTCTGGCGATGACAGCGATATTTCGCCGTATGTGAAGTCTGTATACCCCAGTCCGTAGCCAAAGGGGTATAGCGGCGCATTGGGAATATCCATATAGCTGTTGCGGTACTTCTGGTAAGGTCTTCCGTCGGGCATGGGGCGGCCACTCATTTTCTGGTTGTAATGCACCGGTATCTGGCCTATGTGATACGGGAACGATATGGGCAGACGGCCCGAGGGCTCAAACTCACCGCTCAGCACACCGGCAATGGCATCGCCGGCCTCAGAACCGGCAAACCATACATTGAGCACCGCATCTATATCTTTGATATCTTCTGTAAGAACCAAGGGTCGTCCGGTGAACAGCACAAGTGCTACAGGCTTACCCAGAGCGGCAAGCTCCTTGATAAGGCTTCTTTGAGGTTCGGGTATGCGTATGTCGGCTCTTGCCGCGCCTTCGCCGCTCATATTCATCAGTTCACCCATAGCCAGCACTATAACGTCGCTTTCCGATGCTAATTTTAGAGCTTCATCGCGCATTGTCAGGTCATCGCGACCGTCGCGGTGAAGTTTCCAATCACCGCTCACTTTCTTTTCGAGCGACGCATCTTCCAGGGCATTGCAGCCCTTGGCATATCTAACGTTGTCACCGTATATTTTGCGCATTCCCTCGAGTAGGCTTGTGTTGTGAGCTTTAGACTGGGCAACATTCCACATACCGGGCATTTCCCACGGAGCATCGGCCAGCGGGCCTATCAGCGCAATCTTGCGGCCATCGTTTATGAGGGGTAGCAGTTTGCCTTCATTTTTGAGCAATACCATAGACTCAGCTCCAAGTTCCCTTGCGAGCTTGCGTACATCTGCGGTATTGACCACAGTTTTTTCTCTGTTGCTGTCGCAGTAGCGATAAGGGTCGTCAAACAATCCCAGCTTATATTTTGCCTCAAGAATACGTTTGGCAGCTGCATTTATATCGCTTTCTTTAATCTTGCCCTGCTTTACGGCGTCGCCGAGATATTTCACGAATCCTTCGCTGACCATGTCCATGTCGATACCGGCATCGAATGCTCTGAGTGTACATTCCTCGAAATCACCGATACCGTGGCTTACCATTTCGGGAATAGCGGTATAGTCGCTTACTACGAAACCGTCAAAATTCCATTTATCGCGCAGCAGGTCAGTGAGCAGGTATCGGTTTGCGGTGACGGGAATGCCTTCAAATTCATTGAATGAAGCCATAAGGCTGCCAACTCCTGCATCAATAGCGGCCTTGTACGGGGGCAGATACTCGTTCATGGCTGTCTGTCGGTCCATAATCACAGTATTATAGTCGCGGCCACCCTCGGGGGCGCCATATAGCGCAAAATGTTTAACGCACGCAAGCACTGTGGCGGGGTCGGTAAGGTCCTCGCCCTGATAGCCCTTTACCATGGCTTCGGCCATACGGCTGCCGAGCCAGGGGTCTTCGCCGGCACCCTCGGCAACACGACCCCAGCGTGGTTCGCGGGTTACATCGACCATGGGGCTGAAAGTCCAGCATATACCGGATGCACCGGCCTCGCGTGCGGCGGCTTTGGCTCCGCGTTCCACTATATCGGGGTTCCATGTGGCAGCCATTGCCAATGGTATCGGAAAACTTGTCTCAAGGCCATGGATAACGTCAAGACCGAAAATCAGAGGTATGCCATGACGACTTTCCTCAACGGCAATACGCTGCATCTTTCGGCATTCGTCGGCACCTACTACCCCGAATACACCTCCGGTAAGACCGTTCCTGATTTTGCCGGCAACATTTTCGCTGCGGGCATCGCCGGTAAGTATGCCGGAGACCGGCAGATTCAATTGTCCGATTTTTTCTTCTAAAGTCATCTCGTTTAAAAGAGAGTCAATAAAAGAATCCATACGGTTTGCCGCGTATATCTCGGGCGTGGCAGCAGCAAGGGCAATAAAGGCAGTAATTATAGATTTTTTCAGTTTTTTCATGATATAAGAATAAAAAACCGGATGGCCATAAGCGGCCATGCCGGTAGAGTGAGAAGTCGTCTTATTTTATTTCAAACTCCTTCATTTCATCGTACGCTTCCCAATCGGGATCGTTTTCGGCTGTGATTACCAGCGGAAGAGTAGGGAGCGGCTCAAGGGCCTCGTTCAATTTCTTCTGGAAGATATGAGTGGATAGTGTGTAGAATACCCAAGTACGCTCGCCGGCACCGGTGAATATTCCTGTCATAACCGCGGCCGGGTCTTTGTGAAGCACTTGCTGAAGTCGCTCGGTAGCTTCGCCCATCAATGCCGCTTGGCCTTCGTCGGGCATTTTAGATTCAGGATTGCCGTTGCCGTATGGCCACACTATTTCAATCCTGATGTTGAACTTCGGGTTCTTACGAAAGCTGCTTATGTCGCTTCTACCCGATACCATCACCAGTCGGCCATCATCGCTCTCGGCCGGAGCGGTCCACCATTCGCCGTATTCCTTTTCCATTATTGGTTGTTTTAAGAAAAAAAGTCGGTGTCCTCGGGGACGGGTATAAGCCAGGTTATGTAGCGGCGCTGTATCCTCACGTGGAGGACAGGCGCTGAGCCGTCCGTCATTTATCTGCGCAGTCTACCCCCCGGCAATGGACGAGCAATCCTTAAATGCCGGTATACTTGACCTTGCAACCCATAAGAAGTGCGGCACGCAATGTCGCCATCGCGCCCGGTGGGCTCTTACCCCGCCTTTTCATCCTTACCGCCACAAGGGCGGCGGTTATTTTCTGTCACTTTACTCCAACCTTTCGGCCGGCTCCCCGAGGGGAGTATGGTGCTCTTTGTTGCCCGGACTTTCCTCTTGACCTTTACAGGAAGGTCAAGCGACGGACTCCCGTCCCGGACACCGACTTAGAGCTTGCTTGACAAGCTCTTGTTTTATGAAAAATATCCTCGCAGTATGCCACGCTTGGCATTGCGTATGAACTGAAGAATTTCGTCGCGTTCCTTGGTTGCGGGCAATTCAGCTTCCACACGGTCGAGAGCATCGCTCACATTGAGGTTAGACATGTAGATGTATCTGTAGACCTCCTGTATTTCGCGGATAGTCTCGCTCGAGAAACCTCGGCGGCGCAGGCCTACCGAGTTTACACCGGTATATGCGATGGGATCGCGGGCAGCCTTCACAAACGGAGGTATGTCCTTGTTGATCAGGGCGCCGCCCTGCACCATGATGTGCGCACCGAGGTGACAGAACTGGTGTACGAGGGCACCGCCGCCTATCACTGCATAATTGTCAACCTGCACTTCGCCGGCCAGCTGGGTGGCGTTTGAAATGATTACGTGGTCGCCGATCACACAGTCGTGAGCCACGTGCGAGTAGGCCATTATGAGGCAGTTGGAACCTACCACGGTCTTGCCCTTGGCAGCAGTACCTCGGTTTACGGTAACACATTCGCGCAGAATGGTGTTGTCGCCGATGATGGCAAGAGTTTCCTCACCCACAAACTTAAGGTCCTGGGGTACGGCACCGATCACCGCATTGGGAAATATAGTGCAATTCTTGCCTATGCGGGCACCATCGAGAATGGTGGCACCCGACAGGATACGGGTTCCTTCGCCTATTTCTACGTTTGCATCAATTGTCACAAACGGATCAATCACGACGTTTGATGCAATCTTGGCTGCGGGATTTATATATGCTAACGGTTGTTTCATTGATTATTTGTTTTTGATAATCTGAGCCATAAACTCGCACTCACACACCACTTTTTCGCCAACGAATACAAGGCCTTTCATAACGGCGCATCCGCGGCGCATCTCGGTGAGGAACGACACATGGAAAAGCAGGGTGTCGCCGGGAACTACTTTCTGGCGGAATTTCACATTGTCAATCTTCATGAAATATGTAGAGTAGCGTTCGGGCTCATCTACAGTGGAGAGAACCAGCAGTCCGCCGGTCTGGGCCATAGCTTCTACCATAAGCACACCGGGCATGACGGGTTCCTGGGGGAAGTGACCCATGAAGAAGGGTTCGTTGGTGGTAACATTCTTTACACCTACGATATAGTGGGTGCCTTTTTCTATTACCTTATCCACAAGCAGGAAGGGATAGCGGTGGGGCAGCAGGGTGCGTATCTGGTTGTTGTCCATCAAAGGCTCAAGGTTGGGATTGTATACCGGAGCCTGAACATCCTGACGCTTGATATCGCGGCGTATTTCCTTGGCTATACGAGTGTTGATGCCGTGACCGGGCTTTGTGGCTATGACTTTGCCCTTGAGCGGACGGCCAATCAGAGCCATGTCGCCAACGATGTCGAGAAGCTTGTGGCGGGCAGGCTCGTTTTCAAACTGCAGGGGCGAGGGATTGATGTAGCCGTAAGATTCAACCTTGGGGCATTCAACACCCATTATGTCGGCTATGCTCTTGATTTTGTCAGCAGCCATGGGCGAATCGTATATGACGATGGCATTGTCGAGATCGCCGCCCTTGATAAGTCCGGCACTGAGAAGGGGTTCGATTTCGCGAACGAATACGAATGTGCGCGCAGGTGCGATTTCCTGTGCAAATTCGCTTACATGCTCCATCGAAGCATATTGGTTGGCAAGTACGGGCGAATCGAAGTTCACTTTCACTTCCACACTGAATTCATCATCGGGAAGAATCATTATTTTTGAACCGGTGGCTTCGTCGCTCAGTTCAATCTTGTGTTTTACAACGTAGTATTCCTTGTCAGACTTCTGTTCAACAAGACCTACCGAAGCTATTGCTTTGATAAAAGGTTCGGCCGAACCGTCGAGTATGGGCATCTCGGGGCCGTTTACCTTGATAAGACAGTTGTCGACACCTGATGCATACAGAGCAGCCATAGCGTGCTCAATGGTGCAAACAGTCACATCGCCGCGTCCGATTTCTGTACCTCTGTTGGTGGTAAGCACGAAATCTGCCAGGCAGTCAATAACGGGCGCACCTTCGAGGTCGATGCGTTGTATCTTATAACCATGGTTTTCGGGGGCAGGGCAAAACTCGGCGTCGAGTTTCAGACCGCTATGCAATCCTTTACCTGAAAGGGTGAAAGGTGCGTTGAGGGTGAGTTGCTTCATTATGGTAATGTTGGTTTATTTCGTGTTAATTATTTTTTGTAAGTTTCTCTAAATCGGATACCCGTTTGTAGAGCTTTTGCAGATTCTTGATGTAGACAGTCTGGCGAGCGAATTCGCTGTATGGTACAGCAGGATAGCCCATTACGGTGCTGCCGTCAGCAACATCGTTGGGAATGCCGCTCTGCGCACCTATCTGCACGCGGTTTCCCACATGTATATGGCCTGAGAATCCTACCTGACCGCCTATCATGCAGTTGTCGCCTATCTTGGTTGAGCCGGCTATGCCTGCCTGTGCTGCAATAACAGTATTACAGCCTATCTCGGTGTTGTGGGCGGCCTGAATGAGGTTGTCGAGTTTTGTGCCGCGGCCCACTAAGGTGCTTCCCATTGTGGCGCGGTCAACGGTGGTGTTGGCGCCGATTTCCACGTCATCTTCTATCTTCACTATACCGATCTGAGGAATCTTGTGATAAGATCCGTCGGGCAGCGGTGCGAAGCCGAAGCCGTCGGCACCTATGACTACGCCGGAATGAAGAATACAGCGGGCGCCGATCTGACAGCCGTGGTAAATTTTTACCCCGGGATAGATTATAGAGCCCTCGCCTATGGTAACATTGTCGCCTACATATGCCTGAGGGTATATCTTTACACCTTTGCCAAGTGTGACACCTTTGCCTATGTAAGCAAAAGCACCTACATAACAGTCTTCAGGCACGGCTACCCCCTCGGCTATGTGCGACGGCTGTTCTATGCCGGTAGGCTGAGGGTTCATGGCTTGTGATGCGAATTCAAGGAGCTTTGACAATACCGCGTATGGGTCGTCGACTCTGATCAGAGTGGCCTTTATGGGCATAGTGGCCTCGAAATCGCGCCTTACAAGAACTATTGACGCTTCAGTTGTATAGATATGATGTGTATATTTGGGATTTGCCAGAAAGGTTAACGCTCCGGCATGAGCTTCTTCAATTTTGGAGAATGTATTAACGCAGACTTCAGGATTTCCTTCCACCTCACCTGCTATTAGGGCTGCTATTTGAGCGGCTTTAAATTCCATTTTGCTTCTTGTCTGTTTCCTGTTTGTTATTCAGAGTACAAAGTTCGCAAAAAAATCTGAATAATAGGCTAATTTCCCTGAAAAAATGCCCTTATAGGCTGTTATAGGCCCGTTATTGAACAGATTAAGTACCATTAAACAAGCTCTAAAGACAAAGGGGCTGTCTAACAAGTTTAGGCAGCCTCTCTTTTGTGTGGTTCATCAACAAAAAAATAAGGCTTTCATGCTGAATTTCAGCGCGAAAGCCTTTGTCATGTCAAAGATTTTTAGTAAATTTGGGTTG
>CAMTKF010000003.1 GCA_947072905.1 uncultured Bacteroidales bacterium | reverse complement strand
GATGGTTATTATTGCAGGTGTGGCAATGCTCCTAAACAGACTTCCCACAAATTAACAATCGTTATGAAACACCCTCTAAAACCATATATCTGGCGGGGGGATGCTTCTGGGGTACAGCGCATCTTTTCTCGCTGGTGCCCGGGGTCTCGGGCACTACGGCAGGCTATGCCAACAGCAGTGTTCCAAATCCGTCGTATGAACAGGTATGCTCCGGAGCCACCGGTGCAGCCGAAACCGTGCGTGTGGAGTATGATGCCGACTCGGTGGGGCTGAGTGACCTGCTCATGCTCTTCTTCAAAAGTATCGACCCGGTGTCGGTAAACCGTCAGGGCGGCGACTCGGGTCCGCAATACCGCACGGGCATATATTACACCGATGCAGCCGATGTGCCGGTGATTGAAGCACAGCTTGCAACGCTGCAACGCCGCCACACACAACCTCTGGCCATAGAATTTGCTCCGCTCGAAAATTTCTACCCTGCCGAGGACTATCATCAGGATTATCTCTACAAGAATCCCGGTGGATATTGCCATGTGAATCCCGCACTGTTCAAGGAAGCCAAGGCAATGGCTGCCAAGAAGCTCGAAAGCAAGCAGGAACTGCGTGCCCGCCTGACTCCGCTGCAGTGGGAGGTGACGCAGAACGCAGCCACCGAGCGCCCCTTTGTCAACGAATACGACAACGAGTTCCGCAAGGGCATTTATGTTGATATAACCGATGGCACACCGCTGTTCCTTTCCACCGACAAATACAATTCGGGCTGCGGCTGGCCGGCTTTCACACGTCCCATCGACGACGATATGCTCACCGAGAACACTGATACATCTTTCGGCCGTGTGCGCACCGAGGTCAAGTCGGCATCGTCTGACTCGCACCTCGGACACGTATTCCCCGACGGCCCTGCCGAGAGCGGCGGCTTGCGCTACTGTATCAACTCGGCCGCGCTGCGTTTCATACCTGTAGAAAAAATGGAGGAAGAGGGCTACGGCAAGTACATACCGCTGATTAAATAGAGCATTATAATAACAGCTATAAAACCCAACGTAGCGGCTGCCTCCCGGCGCCGCTACGTTAGATATAAACCAATCATTATCACATTTCTTACAATGGAAAAGCTAATTTCTTTATCGCTTTTGTATATTGTAAACGCTTTGTAACACAAATTGGTTCGTATTGTAACTTTATTTTTTTGATAAAATTTAGCCTTAATCCCGATAAACAATTGTAGTATAGAGGTTTAAGAAAATAATTTTTTGTAAAAAAACGCACACCTCATCGGGAATATGGCTTCCGAAGGAAGCCTGTGAGCTCGTCCGGCTATGTACGACCGCAGGGAGGAGATGCCCGGTGACAACGCTACCAAAGTGCCATCCGCAGGCCATATCACAAAGTTAAGCCCCCGCCGTTGTTGTGGCGGGGGCTATGCTATGGTATGGAGTTTTTATCAGAACAGACTCCAGCTCACGGTAAGGCCGGCCATAACGATGGCAACCATCGACATGAGTTTGATGAGGATGTTGAGCGAGGGGCCGCTGGTGTCCTTGAAGGGGTCGCCCACGGTGTCGCCCACCACGGTAGCTTTGTGCACTTCGCTGCCCTTGCCGCCGAAGTTGCCTTCTTCAACATACTTCTTGGCATTGTCCCAGGCACCGCCGGCATTGGCCATGAAAATAGCCAGTACAAAGCCGCTTGAAAGACCGCCTACGAGCAGGCCAAGCACGCCCGGAACACCGAATACCAGACCGGTGACTATAGGAGCGATGATGGCAAGCAGCGAGGGGAAGATCATTTCCTTCTGGGCGCCCTTGGTAGAAATCTGCACGCAACGCGCGTAGTCGGGTTCGGCTTTGCCTTCGAGGATACCCTTTATTTCGCGGAACTGGCGACGAACCTCGTCAACCATGTGGGCGGCGGCACGGCCTACGGCGTTCATTGTAAGACCGCAGAACAGGAAGGCCATCATTGAGCCGATAAACATACCCGAAAGCACCTTGGGGCTCATGAGGTTAACCTCGTAGAGAGTCATGAAGTCGAGGAAATTCATTTCGTGGATATGCACGGTGCGGTCGCCCACCTGAATCATGGTTTCGCCCAGGCGTTCAAGGCCGATACGTATTTCCTCGATATACGAAGCCAGCAGAGCCAGACCGGTGAGGGCGGCCGAGCCAATGGCAAAGCCTTTGCCGGTGGCGGCGGTTGTATTGCCCAGCGAGTCGAGGGCGTCGGTGCGGCGGCGCACTTCAGCGCCCAGGCCGCTCATTTCGGCATTACCGCCGGCGTTGTCGGCTATGGGGCCGTAGGCGTCGGTTGCCAGGGTGATACCAAGGGTAGAGAGCATGCCCACGGCGGCGATACCAATGCCGTAGAGGCCCATGGCTACGTTGCCGAATTCAAAGCCCGAAGCAAACCAGTAGCTGAGGATGATACCGGCTACAACGGCTATTACGGGTACTGCGGTTGAGATCATACCCAGGCCAACACCCGAGATGATAACGGTGGCAGGACCGGTGGTGCCGCTTTCGGCCAGTTTCTTGGTGGGCTTATATGATTGTGATGTGTAGTACTCGGTAGAGCGTCCGATGATTATTCCCACCAGCAGGCCTACAACCACCGAGCAGCCTATCAGCGCCCAGTTGGTGATTCCGAGCATCCACAGGATAAGGAATGTGGCGGCCACGATAAGCACCGAGCTGAGGTTGGTGCCCAGCGAGAGCGAGCCGAGCAGCTGCTTCATGTTGGCGTCTTCTTTGGTGCGCACGGCAAAGATACCCACTATAGAGAGCAGTATGCCTACGGCGGCTATGAGCATGGGGGCCACAACGGCCTTGTACTGCATCTCCACGTCGCCCGAGAGCAGGAATGCGGCGGCACCCAGGGCCGATGTGGCCAGGATAGAACCGCAATACGACTCGTAGAGGTCGGCACCCATACCGGCCACGTCGCCCACGTTGTCGCCCACGTTGTCGGCGATGGTGGCGGGGTTGCGGGGGTCGTCCTCGGGAATACCGGCTTCAACCTTGCCCACGAGGTCGGCGCCCACGTCGGCGGCCTTGGTGTAGATACCGCCGCCCACACGGGCAAACAGAGCCTGTGTAGACGCACCCATACCGAAGGTGAGCATGGTGGTGGTGATCATAGCCAGCTTGGCGGTGCCGGGCAGGTCAACCAGCCAGTCGAGCAGCAGATACCAGAACGAAATGTCAAACAGGCCGAGGCCTACCACAACCAGGCCCATTACGGCACCCGAGCGGAATGCCACCCTGAGGCCGCGGTTGAGCGAGTTGCTGGCCGCATTGGCGGTGCGGGCCGAGGCGTATGTGGCGGTCTTCATGCCCAGGAAACCCGAGAGACCCGAGAAGAAGCCACCGGTGAGGAAGGCTACGGGCACCCATGGATTCTGTAGCTGAAATCCGTATGCCATGATTGAGAAAAGGATAACCAGTGCCAGGAACACACAACCCACTATCTTGTATTGTTGCTTAAGATAGCTCATTGCGCCCTTGCGTACGTGCGAAGCTATACGCTTCATGGTGTCGGTGCCTTCGCTCTCGCGCATCATCTCGCGGTAGAAATACCAGGCGAGCAGCAATGCGATTACAGAAGCCGCAGGCACTAACCAAAATACCGAGCTTGTCATAATTGGGAATGTTATAAATTTAAGGTTTTTGAAATATGATACTTTTATGGTCAAAAAAGTGTTCAAAGTTAATCAAATTTTTTAAAATATGAAAATTCATTAATCAATAAAGAGTGTATTATTTACAATTTAACAGATTTTGCAACCTAAAAATTGAAAACAAATGTTAAAATTGCAACTTTGTATTGTATTTTAATACAAAACCTTTGTTTATTTATTTTTTTGCTTTATCTTTGCGCGTAGAAAAGCTACTTAAAATAATGTACGGGATTATGGAGTCCAAAAGGCGGACGCATCTTTCTCGGCTTATTTCGTATACGGATATTATAAACCATAAAAATAAAAACTGCCTTGAACAAATTTACTCTTACACTTCTCTCTGCTGCAACATTGCTTTGCGGTACAGGTGTGTCGCATGCCCTTGCTCCCAAGGGATTTGACATCTCCAAAATGATCTACAAGGCCAAGAACGGCTCAGACGCTTTCAAATCAGAACGCATGAAGCGTATCGAGGGCACCAACGCGCTCCTTGAGGCCGGCAAGCCCTCGCGCTTCGCAAGCACCCTGGCCGCTCCCGCCGACGACTCTGACATCGTGACAACTCCCTCGCAGGAATTCGGCAACCGTGATCTCTGGGGTGAGATGGATGCACCCAACGGCGAAACATGGTTCTACTCAGGTAAGATCGAGTACAAGAAAAGCGTCGTTAACGAATATTTCTACGAGATGCTGCCCCAGTCTTTCTCGATTGAGATTTTCGACCAAGACATGAAACTTGTGGGTACCATAAGCGATAAATTAGAGCTTAAGGCTGATGAAGCACGTGTACGTAAGGTGGAAATCTTACCTTTGATTTCACGAAACTACTTCAACACCGACGATAATATTGAAGTGGCTGTGGCGCTTACCGTAAATCCGCTGCCCTGGGGTATTCGTCCTTACACCTATGTGTACTCTATTGGCAATCCCAAGGATAGCGAAGGCAATGACGAGCCCATACAGGTGTACAACCACTTCATCTCCGACGTTCTCGATGCCTCTACCGAGGGCAACGAAAACCTGTTCATGACCGTTGTTACTGAAGGTAACGACTCGAATATCAAGGAAGAAGACCTCGAACAGCCGGGTGCCTACTGGCAGTATCAGTTGGGCAACTACATCAAGGCCGTGACATACGCCAAGGCCGATGCCAACGGCGAGCTTAAGCCCGTGTTTGAAAAGCGCATCACATACTATCAGTATCAGGGCGATCAGCAGGACACTCCCCCTATGATGACATACGTGCACAACGGCAAGCCCTGCATCGTTTTCCCCCACTATGAGGAACTGTTCTACAACAGGTTCGACTCAATGGACGAGGATCCAACCCAGCGTCTGCCCAACAAGCTGGTTATCGAAATCTACGAGTTGGACGACGCTGCCGGTCAGTTCAAGCTCGCCCAGACCACCAAGATTGATGTAACACGTCCTCAGGTCGACGGCATCATCGCATCGTACTACGGCATAGGTCTGTTCAGCTACACCGGCGACGTGGCTTACGGCGACGACGGTCTCGCATCGTTTATCGTTACCCGCAGCGACTACCTGGCTTCTTCTGACAGCTTTGCCAACTCATACTTCATTTACAATGCCGACGGCTCACTGCGCTGCCCGCTCTTTGAGAACGCTGCAAGCCATCAGCGCCTCTCGGATATCGAAGGCTTCGATCCCATGGAAATGTTTGCCGAACTCGACTCCCAGGGCTACTGGTTCAACTTCGTGAACATGCGCACATTCCAGACCGAGCTCCGCATGTTCCAGGGTCTCATTGACGAAGACTCAGACGAACCCGACTACATGATGGCCAACATGGACCGTATTAAGGTGGGCGACACATTCATGTACGCAGTTGAAATGCGTGTGCCCGAATACGATGATATCGAAGATACAAACTTCATGCGTGTGGCATGGATAACCAGAGAAGGCAAGCTCGACCACATGGACTACATCAACATCGGTAACCTGGTGAACTACGCATCGCTGTACATGACAAATATGACCCTTGACGAAAACTACTTCCACAAAGGTCCCGAACGCGAATACATGATGCTCATCAAGCGCGCCAATGCCGACGATGCCTCTTCAGAAGAACAGCTCCTCGTAGCCCAGGCTACCAGCGAAAACTATCCCGCCGGCCGTGAACTCCTTCTGCTGGGTCCCGATCCTGAATATGGTGTCCTCGACTACATTCAGCCTTATCCCAACTACCTTTCTGTACGTTATACAAAGGCAGTAGACGGTTTGGATAAGTCCTATACCCGCTACTACGACCTGCCTTTCAACAAGGCTGCCGGTATCGTTGATGCCGTTGCCGGTGAACTTCCCTTCGCATTCGACGGCACCAACGTAACTCTCGACGGTGCATTCATCGAAGTTTACAACCTTCAGGGCATCCGCGTGGCTGCCGCCACCGGCTCAGTAAGCCTTCAGGGCATGACCCCCGGCGTATACATGGTACGTGCCGCCGGCCACACTGCCAAGGTTGCAGTTAAATAAGCTATCCATCGCCTTGCGGGACAGCTGCCCTACAAGCAGCTGCCCCGCAAGGATATCATCATTTCCCCGCTTCAAAAACAATCCCCTAATTCAAATTTTTAATTCCTATTCTATCAATGAAAAAGCTTTTACTTTCATTTCTGCCCATGTTGTTTGCCCTGTTGGCATTCAACGCCAACGCGCAGGACTTTTCAGCGAAAGTGACATGGGATAAACCGGGATCCATCCAAGTGAAAAAAGGATCTTCCCCGGCTTATGCCACTCCCGTTGAAATCGCCGATGACGCTACGTCATTCACCGTAACCGAAAAAGAAGAATATATCTTCATTCCTACCGAAGACTACTACATAGAGTCAGCCACTTTGGATGGTGCAAATCAGAATCTGATCACCGATTCAAGCACCGGTACAAAATACTTCAAACTTCTGGCAAAGTACCAAAGCACCAAGTTCAACGGCAAAACCGTTGTCCTGAAAATGGCCGCATACGAAGTTGTAGGCGAATTCACACTTACCATTGAAAATGGTGCTGACAAGCTTACAATTCAGATGCAGGATGCAGCCGGAAGCACCACTCAGGCAATCACTCCTGTTAACGGAACTACCACCCTTGCTATCCGCAACGTAGACAAGCAGCTCTATGTAAAGGGTGGAGGTTATCCCGCTCCCGCACTTTTCACAGCTACAAACAACGGCGAAGCCATCACTCAAGCCACCAATGGCAGCTACGTCACTCCTCTTACAAACGGTGCCAAAATAGTTCTGGCTCTTAACGACCCCGCTACTGTTGAAGCTCCCGTTGATGTGAAATTCGTTTTCACAAACAACGACCCCGCTTGTATCTCGAATATCCGCAACTGGTCGGCCGGCAAGTTTATCGACCTCGAACAGTTTGCAGCCGATAACTATACCCTCAAACTCGACAAGGGTACAAACCTCGCCATCAACATGAACGAGGACTATACCCTCAACTCAATCACAGCCAATCCTGCCGTAGAAGTAAGCGGCGAAATCAAGAGCGGCACACGCTTCACCATCAAGGAAGCCACTACCATCACCATCGACGCCACAGCAATCGACTACGGCACCGAGACTGCAACCATCTACTCCAACGACATCGAGGGTCTTACATTCATCACTGCAATAACCGATGGTGAAACCCTCACTCCCGAACTGGTGAAGGAATGTCCCTCAGGCTCTGTTACATTCACAGGCCGTGGCAAGTATTCTTACACCATCAATATCCCCACTACCGAATACACTCTTCCCAACATCCCCGGCAAGACCAAGAAGTTCTTCTACGAACCCAAGCCCGGCTATTGGGTTAAGGACGGCGTGCTCGCCAACAAAGCCATCTCACCCGACGACGATGACTATCACCTGCGTTCAGGTATAATGGTAAAAACCGATGAAGCTCCCGTATTCTTTAATGTAGGCAAAATTGACTACTCAGCCCAAGGTATCGTATTCTTTGACGGTCTTGCAGGCGGTACTGCCAAACTCGACGCATCTACCGACAGCCTCTCGGGAAGCATGAACGCTCCCTACGAAGGTCAGGCAGGTGTGATGACTCCCGGTCAGGTAAACAAATTCAAATTCGACCCCGAATACAATGCTTCGTTCACAGCCGCTATGTTCATCACTCAGCAGGTAGGCGGTGCAGGGTTCTACACTTACGTTGACGGCGTTGCCCAGACTGCCAGTGCAGATTCTCCCGGCGTTTTCGAAGGTCTGTCTCTCAAAGACCAGTCTGTTGTGAAGATGTTCTATACCAACACTCCTCCCACAACTCACACTATCAGTTTTGAAGTAGGTGAAGGTACATCTGCCACTCTCAACTATGACGAAATCGTAACCACCACCGACTTCTCAAAGGCTATCAAGAACGTAGGTAAGGTTGAATATAAGTTCACCCCTGCCGAAGGCACTGTGATCTACGTAAACGAAGCCAAGCTCGAAGCTCCCTATACCTTTACCACCGAAAAGGATGCAACCGTTAAGTTTGTTGCTGACATCAAGGCTGAGACATTCCCTGTTACATTGGTTCCCGCCGACGGCGCAGTAGTCAAGAAACTCGACAAGGTTACAATAACCGTTCCCGTCACCGCTGCAATGATGGAAGGTGCAAGTTCTATCTATTTTGAAGAAAATGTTGCCGATTACGTGAGCGTTACAAAGGGTACAGAAACCTTTGCTCTGTCAGCAATCGAACCCGGCGAACCCACAGAAACCGGTATTCCCGTGGTAGTTTACCTCGAATCACCCATCACAGCCGAAGGCGAATACACAGTATCTGTAGCCGAAGGTCTGGTTTACACCACTGTATGGGATAATAACAAGGGCGAATTTGTACGTCCTGCCGGCGCATCGGTCAACGCAGCCGTTACCGCCAAGGTTACCGTAGATCCCAACTTCCAATACAAGTGGAGCTTCACTCCCGAAAACGGCAGCCGGAATCCCCTGCCCGGCGCTGATGATGAATACGTATTCATCTACCTGAGCCTGCCCGAAGCCGACAGCCTTATCGACGAACCCATCGACAGCGAAGGCGCATACGGTCCCTGGGTACGCTATAACGGCACTACCCTCAAGCGCGGTACCGACGAAGTTGATGGCGACTGGATGTTTGTACCCGACTGGGACTTCTGGGGTCAGCCCGTACTCCGCATTGCTGTAAATGCTTCTGTATTCAATATCCCCGGCGATCTTTCTATCTCTGCCTCTGAAGGTGCATTCACCGTTAACGGCAACGAAGCTTCTCCCGAACTCGAATACAGCGCTCAGTTCGGCGAAAAGAAAGAATTCTCATACAACTTCCTCCCCGTTGCAGGTTCTGAAGTTACCCGCGAAGAAATCTCAACCATCAAGCTCACCATAGACGGTGCTGACAAGGTGGAAATCGGCGAACTCTATGCTATCTTCGGTCAGGGCTGGAGCTATGGTGTGGAAATCAGCGAATCCAACGTTTCTATCGAAGGCAACGTGGTTACCTTCACCATTCCCGAAACATTCTCTCCCAAGTACGGTAACAACTCTCTTACCATTGGCGAACAGAGCTTCCTCGTAGACGGCATGTACTATTCTCCCGACCTTGAATGCTCATGGACAGTGAAACGTTCCACTCCCATCGACTTCACTTGGGAAGCACAGCCCGGCGGCACTATCATCAACTATGGTTACGGCCTTGAAGCCCAGATCATGTTTGGCGAAGAAGAAACCGTACGTGTTATCGACCGCACCGGCCTCACTGTTACATTCAACGGCGAAAAGCTCGGCGGCATCGACTATGACAACTACGATACAGTAGCCGGCTACGCTATCGGCAGCAGCGGCGATTTCCCCAACGCTATCCTTCTCTCTGTAGGCGGCGGTATGTTCAACAGCAAGGATACCACCGGTAAGCTCACCCTTACTATCCCCGCAGGCGGTGTAAGCGTATCGGGTGAAGTGCTCAACGAAGCCATCGAATACACCTGGAATGTTATCAAGGAGAAAGAATACGTTGTAGAAGTATCTCCCGCCGACGGCGAAACCGTCAAGACAATCAACAAGATCACCGTTAAGTTCACCAACGCCGATACAGCCGAGCTATTCAACCTCGCTTCTATTTCGCTCCGCAAGAATGACTATTCTTACAACAGCACTGCGCAGGAAGTGACAGCCGTTGAAGGCGCAGAATGTCCCACATTCGAAATCACATTCGGCGAAGAACTCACCGTAGCAGGCCCCTACACCTTCACAATGCGTACAGGTGCCTTCACACTCGACGGTGTTCAGGATTCACCCGCAGTTACTGCCGTAATCACTGTTGATCCCGACTTCATGGGCGTAGACGGTATCTTTGGCGACGCAGCCAACGGCATGCTCACAGTTGTAAACCTTCAGGGTATCGTTCTGATGCAGGATGCCACTGCCGAGGATCTCAAACAGCTCCCCGCCGGTATCTACATCATCAACGGCAAGAAGGTAGCCCTCAAGTAAAAACTATCCTTAAAATTTGAAAAGACTTCCGGCTAAATGGCCGGGAGTCTTTTTATCCCAAAAAAATTTTTGTGAAACTAAATAATCTCTCCAAAACCTTTCAAAAAATACCTAACAACAAGCAATGACAAAACATCTACTCACAGGAACCCTCGCCATACTCATGGCCGGTGGAGCTGCGTCAGCCAAGACCCTGTTGCCCGAAGAGGCTCTGCAGCGTGTACAAGGAACGCAGATCAAGGCTCAGGCTCTGACTAATCTGCAGAACGCCCCTGAGCTGGTTCTTACATCATTTACCGAATCCGGCGCGCCGGCTGTATATGTGTTCGGCAAAAAGGACAACGGCTACATGATTCTCAGTGCCGATGACATCGCATATCCCGTTTTAGCTTATGCCGATAACGGTACTTTTGACAAGGAAAATATGCCCGAACCCATGAAGTGGTGGCTCGACGAGTATACTCGCCAGATAGAGTATGCAGCCGCCCATTCGGCAGGTCTCGGTTCAGATATTCGCCCTAACCGCGAGCAGCGTCAGGCCATAGAGCCCCTGCTCAAGACCCACTGGGACCAGGGCGAACCCTACAACCGTCTGTGCCCCGTGGTAAACGGCTCGCGCGGTTACACCGGTTGTGTTGCCACATCTATGGCACAGATAATGTACTACTTCAAATATCCCGCCGTTGGTACAGGCAAAATCAGCTATAACGACGATGAAGGTTGCGGCAAACGCCTCACTTGGGACTTCTCCAAGAATCCTTTTGAATGGGACAAGATGCTCCTCAACTACAGCAACCAGCAGTACACCGACGAGCAGGCAAATGCCGTGTCGGTTCTGATGAAGAGCGCCGGCGCTGCCGTTAAGATGAGCTATGGTGCCGATTCGTCGGGCGCTCTCTCGCTCATGACTCAGCATGGCCTGGTCAAATACCTCGGCTACGACCCCAACCTCGAGTACGTGCTCCGCAGCACCGTATCGTCTACCAAGTGGGACGAGCTAATGTATGAGAACCTTGTCAACGTAGGTCCCGTGCTCTATGGCGGCGGCTCTATGGTGGGCGGCGGTCACTCGTTTGTGCTCGACGGCTACGACGGCAACGGTTACTATCACTTCAACTGGGGTTGGAGCTCGATGAGCGACGGCTACTTCTCGCTCGACGCCCTCAATCCCTCGGCTCTCGGTACCGGCGGCGGTACCGGCGGCGGTTACAACTTCACTCAGGATGCCGTTCTCGGCATTCAGCCTCCCACAGGCAAGCCCGCCGAGGATAGACCTGAAACCATCTTCCAGCTCGGTTCGCTCAACGGTACAATGCAGGGCGATGTGCTCAAGCTCGACCTGGCCGACGAAGGCGAACCCATGTGGGTGAACTACAACCCCGAAACCGTAAAGGTGCGCTTCGGTACCATTATCCAGCAGCAGAACGCCACCAACGGCGTTGACACCACTCTGGCCATCAACAAGACCATCTACAGCCTTAAGCCCGGCTACGGCGCCAATGTAAGCATCCTGAAACCTCAGATTGACTTTGCAGCCCTTCAGCTCCCCGACGGCGTGTACAAGATTACAATGGCCAGCCTTATGGACACCGAGGGCGCTATGTGGCAGCCCATGAAGTTCAACTACGGTTGCTCTAACTATGTGGTTGTTACCAAAGAAAACGGCAAGTACACCGTTGAGTCAACCAAGGCTCCTTTCTATACCATAGACCAGGTGCTGATTGACGACCTTTACTACGGTTGCCTTGTGAATATGGATGTCACAATCACCAATCCCTACGACTTCGAGATTTCGCGCGGTATAGCTCCGCTGCTCTACACCACCGACGGTCAGATAGCCTATATGGGCGAAGGTCTGTTTATCACACTCCAGCCCCACGAAACCGTTACCCGCAACATAATCACCGAAATGTATCTGTACAACAGCTCGCTGGGCCAGGTACGTCAGGATACTGATTTCTATCTCACATTCTTCGACGAGACTTCGTACAGAATCATGACTGATGAGTTCTTCTCCAAGGTGACCATGCACCCCAACCCCGGTGCGCCTCAGGTAACTGTTACTCCCGGTATCACTATCGAGGGTGCCACTAAGGTACACAAGGTGGAGAACGGCACATTCCTCAACTACTATGAGGTAAGCAATCCTTACGAAATGCGTGTGACAGCCGGTCTTACCCTCAATAAAGGCTTCATCGCTTATCCCATCTACGTATGTCTGCTCACCGATGCTGATGCCAGCGGCAATCTCGGCATTATCGACTACAAGGGTGATGCAGTGTTTATGAGCGAACCCGGCCAGCACACTGATTTTGATGTGACATTCAATTTCAGCTCGGCAGTACCCGGCGAGTTCTACCACCTGTCGCTTGCCTACGGCATGAACCAGGGTCTGGCAGCGCTGAGCAATCCCCTCCGCTTCAGAATCGCTGAACAGCTCGGTGTGGAAGACGTTACCGACACCGACTCGGATATCCGCTTTGACGGTACCACAGTCAGCGCACAGGGCGAGGAAATCACCGTTTACAACCTGCAGGGTGTGAAGGTGGCCGAAGGCCTTGACAGCGTAAGCATGCAGGGCTTCACCGCCGGCGTCTACATCGCCAAGACTCCCGCCAAGAGCCTCAAGATTGTGGTGAAGTAATAATCATAATAACGTAAAAAAAATGGAGCGGCATCGCATGATGTCACTCCATTTTTTTATACAGGTGATTATACTTATTCTTTGAAGTAATCCATGCGTATCATGGCGTCGGATACGGGCATGGCGGTGGTGATGTGGCGCAGCAGGTCGGGGCTGAGTGCTGTGGTGTCGCCGCGCATCTCCAGGGTCATTGATGATACGGCTACACCCGGATGCCCGGGCGACAGGATGCTTTGGCCGAGTCCCTTCCATCCGTAATCATCAAGCCCCATAAGGTTGAGCAGGGTAGGATAGATGTCAATCTGTCCTACGGTCTTGTCGATGCGTCCGGCCACGGGCGAGTTGAGCACAAGCAGAGGTGTGTACTGCGATTCAGATACAAGCCGGCGTGCGGCCTCAGACTCACGGCGGGCTTCGCGCCGTAAGGATGCCAGCCCCTCGTGGTCGCCGGTTATAACGATGATGGTATTGGCATAGTCGGGTCGCGACTTTATATAGTCGACAATGGTATGCAGTTGCGAGTCGGTGTAGTGGGCCATGGTGACATAATCGGCAATCTTGTCGGGCAGGCCGGCGGCCGATATGTCAAATGCAGGGTCTTTCATCTTGTCGGGCAGCACAAAGGGGCTGTGACCCGAGTAGGTGACAAAGGTGAGCATGGCCGGGCTGCCCTCGGGCCACAGATTGTCGGCTTTGAGCTTCTCCACGCTCTGGCGCATGAAAGAGCCGTCGGAGAGTTTGCCCGGATTGCCTACAAGCTCGTCTATGCGCCAGTTGCGGCGGTCGATGAGCGAGTCGTAGCCAAACGCGCGGCTGATGGCCTCTTGATTCCACGTAATGGGTTTGTCGCATGTGAAGAGTATGCTCCGCGCTCCATATTTCCCGGCCAATGCCTTGTTGAGCGAGGGGTATGTGGCCGAGGGGAATTTCATGCTGTACACAGTGCCCTTCATGGGCAGCAGACCTGTGTTGAGCATGAGCTGGAAGTCTATCGACCGCCCCGATGCCACCTGTGTGAGCAGATGTGGCGCATATAGGGTGGTGGAGTCGGCGATGAGCGAATTGAGATATGGAGTGATTTCCTTTCCATTGATTTCGGCTTCGAGGGGCCAGCTTTCGAGCGATTCGCATATTATTACCACCAGGTTGGTGCGCCGGGCTATGCTGTCGGGCAAAGCTGTGTGGGGCATCATGCGTGAGTGGTTGGCCAGCCATTCATCTACTTTTGCGCGTGCTTCGGGTGATGTGGAGTTGGCCTCGCTCATGGTGTTGTAGGCTATATGGCCGGCTATGGTGTAGGTAGGTACACCGCAGGTGTAGTAATAGCACGACTGTGTCAGGGTATCGTAAGCCTTGTAGAATCCGCCACGGCACATTATAGCCGAGCAGCTGATAAGGGCGGCCATAAGCCCTGTGGCGGCTATATGCTTCCATGCTCCGCGGGGTGCATTTGCAACGCGCCCGGCCACTGCAACGCCGGCAGCAAGAATCAGCGGAAAGCCCAGGTCGAGCCATCGCAGCGAGGTGAATATACTCGCAGTGAAGTCAGCCATATTGGATGCCAGCGCATAGCTTTGTGGCGGAATGGCCGTGAAATATGTGCGGCAATATATCAGGTTGGCCATGAACAGAAAATCTGCCATGAGCAGGAATACCGCCTGCACCCATATACGCTTTGAAAGCATGAACGGCACTGTGAGCAACACGGCGGCCACAAAGTTGTTGACATACAGCAGCCAGTCGCTCATTGCGCGGAAGGTGGTGAAATTGCACCAGTCGACCACAAACCATATAAGCGACAGGAAAGCGGTGGCAATCATTACTCCGGTCTTGGAAACCCAAACATCTTTGCCAAACAAATATTTTATCAGTTTTTTCATACTTATTGAGTCTTGAACATGTCGAGAACCTCACGTATCAGGGGCGACATGTCGTAGTATTTATACTCGGCCAGACGACCGCCGAAAATAACATCCGTTTCGGCATCGGCCAAGGCTTTGTAGCGCAGGTAAATTTCGTTGTTGCGCCGGTCGTTCACCGGGTAGAACGGTTCCATACCCGGGCGCCATTCGGTAGAATATTCGTACGATACCACAGTGGTGGGGCTGTGGTTCACGGCATCGCCCAAACATTCAAAGTGCTTGTGCTCTATTATGCGGGTGTACGGTACCTCACCCGATGTGTAGTTTATCACGGCGTTGCCCTGAAAATCGGGCGTGTCGATTACCCGAGTGTCAAACCTCACGGTGCGGTAGTCGAGTTTGCCGAAGCGGTAATCGAAAAATTCGTCGATCTGTCCGGTGAACACCACCTTGCGGGCCAGGGAGCGGTAATGCTCGCGGTTTGCGAAGAAGTCGGCACTAAGCTCCACGTCAACTCCCTGCAGCATGCCGTCGATGAGTTTGTTGTATCCACCCACGGGTACACCCTGATATAGGTCGTTGAAATAATTGTTGTCGAAAGTGAATCTCAGCGGCAGTCGCTTGATTATAAATGCCGGCAGCTGTGCACATGGACGTCCCCACTGCTTTTCGGTATATCCCTTTATGAGCAGGCGATATATGTCATCGCCCACGAGCGACAGCGCCTGCTCCTCAAGGTTGCGCGGCTCGCCGTCATATATATGCCGCTGCTTACTGAGAACCTTGCGGGCCTCGTCGGCTGTGTCCACTCCCCACAGCTGCCTGAATGTGTTCATATTGAATGGCAGGTTGTAGCGCTTGCCGTCGGGCGCCACGGCTATGGGGGTGTTGATGAAATTGTTGAACGGAACAAACGAATTTACAAAATCCCACACCTCGCGGTCGGATGTATGGAAAATGTGCGGACCGTATCGGTGTACGTTAATTCCGTTGATACAATCACAGTGCAGGTTGCCGCCGGTGTGAGGGCGGCGGTCTATGGCAAGGCAACGCTTGCCCTGCCGTGTGGCAAGACAGGCAAATGCTGCGCCAAACAGCCCGGTGCCTACAATCAGGTAATCGTATGGTTTCATCTGTGCAAAGTTAAGGCTTTGTAAGATATAAAAAGAAAATATTTAAAAAAAATATGAGGGGTGATGAACCTTTTTTATGTTACAGAACGTTTACAATACAGAAAGGCAAACAAAGCTTTTCCCATTGTAAGAAATGTGATAATGATTGGTTTATATCTAACGTAGCGACGCCGTGAGGCAGTCGCTACGTTGGGTTTTATACCTATACATAAAGAAAAAAACGAATCAGGACATAAAAAAGTGGAAAAAGACAAGTCTTATTTGGAGATGAAATCTTAACTTTGCAACTTGGAATGCAAGTCTTTTCCAAATATTCCGCATAAAATGTTTCAATTAATATAAGGTATTATGTCAGAGATTAAATGTGTAGGCATTCTTACATCCGGAGGTGATGCACCGGGCATGAACGCTGCTATTCGCGCCGTGACACGTGCGGCTATTTTCAGTGGTCTCAAGGTCAAGGGTATTTACCGTGGCTACCGTGGTCTCATCAGCGACGAGATTGTAGATTTCCACACCCAGAATGTTTCCAATATCATACAGCAGGGCGGTACTATACTCAAAACTGCCCGTTGCAAGGAATTCCAGACTCCCGAAGGCCGTCAGCTGGCCTACGACGTATTGCGTCGTCACGAAATTGATGCGCTGGTAGTGATTGGCGGCGACGGCTCGCTCACCGGTGCACGCATTTTTGCCAACGAATTTAATTTGCCCTGCATAGGTCTGCCCGGTACCATAGACAACGACCTCTATGGCACCGACACCACCATAGGCTACGACACCGCCCTGAACACAATCATGGAATGTGTCGATAAAATCCGCGACACCGCCACCAGCCACGAGCGTCTGTTCTTCATTGAGGTTATGGGTCGCGACGCAGGCTTCCTCGCCCTCAACGGTGCCATAGCATCGGGTGCCGAGGCTGCCATCATTCCCGAAATCTCAACCGAGGTCGACCAGTTGGCCGAACTCATACAGAACGGCTTCCGCAAGTCTAAGAACTCATCAATCGTGCTCGTGGCCGAAAGCCCCGTTACCGGCGGTGCCATGGGCATGGCTCAGCGTGTGAAGACCGAATTCCCCGGCTACGATGTGCGTGTGTCGATACTCGGACACCTGCAGCGCGGCGGTTCTCCCACCGCCCACGACCGCATTCTGGCTTCGCGCATGGGCGCAGCCGCCATTGATGCTCTGCTTGAAGACCAGCGCAACGTGATGATCGGTATAAAGAACGACGAAATCGTGTATGTACCCTTCTCAAAGGCTATCAAGAACGACAAACCCATCAACCGCGAACTGCTCAACACTCTGCGTCGTCTCTCTATATAATAAGCTATGAAATCACTGTACGCCCTTCCCATTCTCGTGGCAACGATGATTCTGACGGCCTGTGCCAGCATAGGCCGTCCCGACGGGGGTGCCCGCGACGAGCAGCCCCCTGTGTATGTGCGTTCAAATCCCGCTCCGGGAGCCTTGAACGTAGACGGCCGGAATATCACCATCGTCTTCAACGAGAATGTGCAGCTCGAAGACGCGTTCAACAAAGTAGTGATTTCGCCCGTGCAGCTCGAAGCTCCGCAGATTTCGGCCAACGGCCGCAACGTCAGGGTGCAGATACGCGATACCATGAAGGCCAACACTACATATACCATCGACTTTGCCGATGCCATCAAGGATCTGAACGAAGGCAACGTGCTCGACGGTTTTGCCCTCGACTTCTCCACCGGCGAGTCGATTGACACCATGAGGGTGTCTGGCATGGTGCTTGGCGCTTCAAATCTCGAGCCCGCCCAGGGTGTGCTCGTTGCAGCGTATTCAAACCTCTCCGATACCGCCATACGCACTCTGCCACCCGACCGCATTGCCCGTACCAACCAGTACGGCATGTTTACCATTCGCAATCTCGCCCCGGGCACATACCGCGTGTACATGCTCAACGATATCAACCGCGACTGGCACTGGGACCGCTCTGAGGACGTGGCATATCTCGACGAGCTTATAGTTCCGTCAACCGAGGCAATCACCGTCACCGACACCCTGTACAGCTCTACCGGGGGCGACTCGCTCGTAACCCGACCCGGCACCATGTTCCTGCCAAATGATATTCTGCTCAACTGGTTCAACGAAGATTACAAGGCTCAGTATATCAAGGAATACAAACGCCCCGAGCGTCGCAAGGTTAACATAGAGTTTGGCGCACCGTCCGATTCCATGCCCGAGATACGCATAGTCGATGGCCCCACAGATGAGTCGCTGCGCGGTCTTACATCCGACCATTGGGCCACCACTGTGGCTTCGCTCACCAAGGATACCATTGATGTGTGGCTGTCAGACACAATGGTGATCAACACCGACTCGCTGCGCCTGTCGGTGCGCTATCAGAAGCCCGATTCGCTCGAGCGTATGGTATGGACTACCGACACACTGCGCTTCTATTTCAAGAATCCTCGTCGCAGCAAAAAAGAAATCGAAGCCGATACACTGCCTCCACGATACGACCTGCTCAAATTTGACCTGCAGCTCAACGGCGGTGTGCAGGAGGTGTATTCACCCTTGAAATTCAAAGTCGACCAGCCCCTTGTGTCGCTCGACACCTCGGCTGTAAGGCTCGAACATCAGGTAGACACCCTGTGGATGCCGATAAATGGCTGGAACATCGTGCCCGACTCTCTAAATCCCGTATTTACAAGCGTTATCAGCACCGAGTGGATTCCCGGCGACAAATATCGTCTGTCGGTGGATTCGGCCGCTGTTGTAAGTATTTACGGCGAGCACAACCGCCCGGTAAGTACCGAGTTCAATGTGCGCAGCCTGTCAGACTACAGCAACCTCGACTTTGTGTTGCAGGGAGCCGACTCCACTACCATAGTGCAGCTGCTCAATTCGTCGGACGAGCCTGTGGCGGAGCAACGTGTGGTTGACGGCAGGGCAAAGTTCAAGTACCTTGCTCCGGCAGTTTACTACGCCCGTGTGTTCTTCGACACCAACGGCGACGGCAAGTGGACCACCGGCAAACTCGACTCAATTCAGCCCGAAGAAGTTGCCTATTATCCTTCTAAAATTGAGTTGAAACGCAACTGGGACGTGGAACAGCAGTGGAATATCTACGAAACACCGCTCGACCGCCAGAAGCCATACGCATTGCTCAAGAACAAGCCCAAACTCAAGCGTGGCGAGCGTGACCCGCGCGAGGAAATAAAGAATGAGGATGAAGAAGACGAATTCATGGGCGGCGGATTCGGCAACAGAAACAATAACAGCAACAGTAACAAAGGCAGTGGCGGAAGGCGTGGCGTAGGTGGCTTGAAGCCTGCCTCAAATAATAATTTGAGAAGATAATGTACTGCAAAATCTCACCCTCGGCCGAGGCTTACGGCGATTACAGCCGCTTGTATTCAGAAGTTTACGACCCCGATGCGTTCATGCGCTCATCGGGCGATACCGTGGTGAAATACGACACGGCATGGAAAACCGCCTGCGTGCACAAGGAACCACGCGAGGTGATAGACCGCGCCGTGGCCGACTTCATGCTCATAGGAAGCGCCCACCTCGAGGCTTTGGCCATGAATCGCCTGCGCAATACTGCCATGGCCACAGCGCTGTCGATGCTCGTGAGTGCCGACATGGCCGGTGCCGATACCGTGGCTCTGGGATTGATATATCTTGACCTGCATGCCCGCTATCTGCTCGGCTGTGTGGAATTGCGTCAGACAGTGGCAGATGACAGCTTCGGCCAGCCGCATGCCAAGGCCATATTGCGCATGGAGTCTGAATTATATCTTGGAGTACTCAACCGCTTTAAGGAAGCATACTCGCCGGCAGCTCACGATATAGCCCGCTATGAAGCAATAGCCGAGGGCGCACGCCGATATACGCAAGATACAGCCCGCACGGCCGATGATGCTGTTGTAGCCGACGCTTCAGCACCGTCTGAGGCTTTGGTAGATATGTTCTCGCGCCTGCATGCTATGGGGCTGCAGGATTGATTCTTTTGCGTATTTTAACAAGGTTGTACCACGTAATTGCACATATACGTCCATAACTTTGTACTATCAAAAATTGTATTTTTAATACCTGAATAATAACTTAAACTCGATATAAAATGGAAAAACCCGAAAAAGCCCCTAAAAAGGGTAAAGCCGCAGCAACCGACCCTCAGGCAGCTCGCCGCGAGGCTCTGGCTCAGGCTTTGAGCAAGATAGAAAAAGACTTTGGCAGAGGCTCGATCATGAAACTCGGCGACGAGTCGATTGAAGATGTTGAGGTTATCCCCTCGGGCTCGGTAGGCCTTGACTATGCTCTGGGCGTGGGAGGTTATCCCCGTGGCAGAATCATCGAAATCTTCGGCCCGGAATCTTCGGGTAAGACAACATTGGCCATACACGCCATAGCCGAAGCGCAGAAGCGTGGCGGTATAGCCGCTATCATCGACGCCGAGCACGCTTTCGATCGTTTTTACGCACAAAGCCTCGGTGTTGACATCAACAATCTGTTCATGGCTCAGCCCGACAACGGCGAGCAGGCTCTTGAGATAGCCGAACAGCTCATTCGCTCGTCGGCAATCGACATCCTGGTGGTTGACTCTGTTGCAGCCCTTACCCCCAAGGGCGAGATCGAAGGCGATATGGGCGACCGCAACGTAGGCCTGCAGGCCCGCCTTATGTCGCAGGCCATGCGCAAGCTCACCGGAGCCATCTCGCGCACCAACACCTGCTGCATCTTCATCAACCAGCTGCGCGAAAAGATTGGTGTGATGTTCGGCCCGTCAGAAACCACTACCGGTGGTAACGCCCTGAAGTTCTACGCCTCGGTACGTCTCGACATTCGTTCGCGCTCCACTATCAAGGATGGTGAGGAAGTGCTTGGCCGTCGTGCTGCCGTTAAGGTGGTGAAAAACAAGGTGGCTCCCCCCTTCCGTCGCGCTGAATTCGACATCATGTTTGGCGAAGGTATCTCAAAGAGCGGCGAAATCGTTGACCTCGGTGTTGAACACGGCATCATCAGCAAGAGTGGTTCGTGGTTCAGTTACAACGGCAACAAGCTCGCTCAGGGTCGCGATGCCGCCAAACGTACCATTGACGACAATCCCGAACTTGCCGAAGAACTCTCGGCCAAGATTCTCGAAGCCATGAAGGTGGCCGACAAGAATCCCCGCGCCAAAATGGCCAAGAAAGCCATTGAAGAAACCGCTGAAGCCGCTGCTCCCGCTGCTGCCGACGCTCCCAAGGGCGCCAAAGCCGAACTCGACTTCGACTCAACCCTTCCCGACGACGATCCTTTCTCAATAGAGGAAGATATGTAAGCCGGAATGACCGAAAGTATATTCCAACGCACCATGCTTGTAGCCGGGCCCGAGATGATGGCCCGGCTACAGGCTGCGCGTGTGCTGGTGGTGGGCGTGGGCGGCGTAGGTTCGTGGTGTGTCGAAGCCCTGGTGCGTACCGGCATAGGCCATATCACCATCATCGACCGCGATGTAGTGGCCATGAGCAATATCAACCGCCAGTTGCCGGCCACGGTCTCGGCTGTGGGTGAGCCTAAGGTGGAGGTACTTGGTCGCCGTCTGCTCGACATAAATCCGCAGCTCGACCTCACCATGATATCCGACTTTTATTCGCCCGAAAATGCCGATACCTACGACCTCGATTCATACGACTATGTGATAGATGCCATAGACTCACTGGCATGCAAGGCCGAACTGATCATACGTGCCACTGCCTCGCGGGCTAAGTTGTTCTCATCAATGGGAGCGGCCCGCAAGCTCCACGCATCCATGATTTCGACCACTGAATTCTGGAAGGTGCAGGGCGATCCTTTGGCCCGCGCGTTGCGGCAACGCTTCAAGCGCACAGGCGTGTTTCCCAAGCGTAAGTTCAAATGTGTTTACTCGCCCGAGCGTATAGCACAGCCTATTGAAAGCCCCGACGGCGCCAACGGCACCTTTGCACACACCACTGCCATATTCGGCCTTACCCTGGCCGGGCTGGTGATAGAAGATATAAGTAAGCAGTGAAAAATAAGGCTTTCATGCTGAAATTCAGCGCGAGAGCCTTTGTATATAGACCATCGAAAAGAAAAATTGCCACTGAGAGAAAGGCTTGGGAGAAAAAATCATCCGGAATAACGTCTATATCTAACGACCTTTTCCAAAATGGAAAAGGTCGGTTATTTGGGCATATTTGAATGTCTTATGACCTTGGACATATTTTCCGACTGCCGTCGTGAAATTCTTACGGTAATTATCTTCTTCAATAGCAGCAGGAAGAAAGTCAATATCGCGAGTGTTGATGTACTTGGTTCCACCTCCGGCTCGTCTGTTGATGGTAGCGATGACAATATCAAGAATACGGGTGCGGACTTGTTTGGCCTTTTCACTCTCGGTAAGCAACATGCCAACGTTCAGTACGGCTCTGAAATTAAATAGACCAAGTTGAGTAGTTTTGCTCCCGACATTTATGACGGGAGCAAACTGTAACTTAAATTCTTTCAGTTGCTTACCCTTACTTAAAACATATCCGTTATGTCTAAGTTCCTCCCCATAGTCTACCAACAGGCGTTCAATGGTTCGTTCCTCAACGTCATAAAATTCCGCTACCATTTTCTTGGTAAAGCGGTATTCGCCCTCAAAGAGCATCCCGGTAAAACCGAGATTTTCTTGAAGGGCATCGACGGCATAGCGGTTGTTCAGTACATTCTGCCGCTCGATATTTGATACTGTAAGATCGTTCATAGATTGCAACCACGAAGTGCTCGCGGCTCAAAAAAGTTAATACTCGCCGCAAATGTACAAAATTTATTTGGATTATCAATCGTATAATCCAATATATCAGAAGATTTCGCCCTTGTTGGCGTTGACGATTGCGTCTATCTCGTCGGTGATCTCGTCGGAGGATAGCTCGATGTTGTCAATGAAAGTTTTCTGTGTTTTGTGACCGCTGACGTGCATCATCCGGACTATGGTGAATTTGTGGGAGAGATACATGTTGGTTATGCCGCTGCGCCGGGCGGTGTGGGTTGTAACGCAGTTGTATCTCTCAATTTTAGCCATAAAAAAGAGACTGCCTGAACTTGTTAGACAGTCTCTCGTGTTTGTGTGTTAACAGGTGATTTATTTCACGGGAATGGTGATGGTGGCGGGTTTAAGGCCACGGGCTTCAGCACGCAAGGTTACAGTGCCGGGTGTGTCAGAGCTTTGTACAATTGCTGTGAGTTGGCCCGAGAATGCTTTCATGTGGGGCAGGTGGAACTGTTCGAGCGAGGTGGCATCGCCGTTGGCGTTGGCGCGGAATGTGCCGTTGCCGTTTACTTTGAAACGTACTTCGCGCGAGTCGGCAGGGCAGAGATTACCGTTTTTGTCGACCACGCTCACAGTAATGTAGGCAAGGTCTTCGCCGTTGGCGCTGAGCGAGTCGCGGCTACATTCGAGCTTGAGGGTATGCGGTTTGCCGGCTGTGCGTACTGTAGACTCGGCGGCCTTTTTGCCATCGCTGTCGTATGCCACCACAGTTATTTCGCCGGGTTGGTACACGGCATCCATCCACATAAGTCTGTAGCGGCGCAGCAGGGCCATCTTGTCGTCGGATGCAGCAGCTTCGGCAGCTGTGAGCTTCTTCTGACGGCCCTGGCTCTTGCCGTTGATAAACAATTCGGCTTCGGGATAGTCGGTATATACCATCACCGGTGTCACTTGGCCTTCGCGTCCTGGCCATGTCCAGTGGGGCAGGATGTGCAGGGTGTGGTCGTTCTTGTTCCACTGACTGCGGTAGAGGTAGTAGCGGTCTTTGGGAATGGAGGCGAGGTCGATGATACCGAAGAGCGACGAGTGGCTGGGCCATGCGTCGGTATCGTAGGGCGAAGGTTCACCAAGGTAGTCGAAGCCGGTCCACACAAATTGTCCCATGGTCCATTTGTTGTCGTCGGCGTTGGCAAAGTCTTCTTCGGGGATGTTCGACCAGCTGCAATGTTCAGTGTCGTAGCTCGATGACTGGTGGTCGTCATACATGGCTTTGCCCGTTACCTGCACGGGGAACTTATACACGCCGCGCGAGCTTACTGTAGAGGCGGTCTCGGAGCCGAGAATAAGGCCCTGAGGCAGTTTGTCGTAGGCTTCCTTGTAGCGATGTGCGCGGTAATTGAGTCCGGGTACGTCGAACATGGCACCGAAGCCGTTGCGCAGGATGCAGCTCACCTGGTCCATGCCGCAGGTTACGGGGCGACCGGGGTCCTCGCGGTGGCAGATGTCCTGCAGGAAGCGAGCTACCTTGTAGCCCTCGTTGCTGCACTGTGTGGGCACTTCATTGCCCACCGACCACATCACCACCGACGGGTGGTTGCGGTATTGGTGTATCATGTTCACCATGTCGCGTTCGGCCCACTGTTGGAAATAGCGGTGGTAGCCGTTTTTGCACTTGGCAATGTCCCATTCGTCGAATGGTTCGAGCATCATCATCAGGCCCATCTCATCGCACAGCTCTACCAGCTCGGGGGCAGGCATATTGTGAGATGTGCGTACGGCATCGGCACCCATATCCTTGAGCATTTCGAGCTGGTGGCGCAGGGCCGACTTGTTGATGGCGGCGCCCAGCGGGCCGAGGTCGTGGTGGTTGCATACGCCTTGGAACTTGCGGAGCTTGCCGTTGAGGTAGAATCCGCGTTCGGGCACAACCTCGATGGTGCGCACGCCGAAGCGCGATGAATAACTGTCGAGCTTGGAGTTCTTGTCGTCAAATATCTCGGTAGTTGCGGTGTAGAGATAGGGCGATTCGGGCGACCACAGGTTCGGCTTTTCTATTTCGAGATTATGCTCGAAAGGCAGGCCGTGGTTTTGCTTGCCGGTGGTGGTGCGCTGTCCCACTACCTTGCCATCGGCATCGGTGAGGGTGGTGACGAGTTTCAGTGTCTTGTCTCCGGCGTTGTCGACATTGATGTTGAGCTTGACGGTGGCAAAGTCGTCGTTTACATGCGGAGTGGTGATCTGAGTGCCCCACACCGGTATGTGTACCGGGTCGGTAGTCACCAGACGAACGTTGCGGTACAGCCCGGCACCGGGATACCAGCGCGAGGAGTACGGACGGTTTTGCAGACGCACGGCCACCACATTGTCCTTGCCGTCGGGGTTTAGGTAGGGAGTCACATTGAAGTGGAAGGAGTTGTAGCCGTTGGGCCACTCGCCCACCTTCTGGCCGTTGACCCACACTTGGGCTTCGCTCATGGCTCCGTCAAATACCAGAGTGGCATCCTTGCCCTGCGGCACGTCGAAGCGGCGGCGGTACCATCCGGTGCCTATATAGGGCAGACCACCGCTGCGGCCGGTTTTCATTGATGCCACTTTCTCGCCGTTTTGAGTCACAGCCACATTCTGCAGGTCGTATTTACGGTCGAAAGGTCCGGTTATGGCCCAGTCGTGCGGCACTGATACGGTCTGCCAGGCGGCATCGTTGTAGTCCTTGTCGGAGTACTCGGTGGCAACGCTGTCGAGGGTGAACTTCCAGTCGTTTTTGAGTAAGGTCTCGCTGCGTTGTGCATTTGCAAGCGCTGTACAGAGCATACAGCATAGCAGCATTAAGCATTTGCGTTTTGTCATGGGTATATTGGATGATTATTATTTACATGTTATTCAGGGCAATAATATACCTGCTTCGCTTACAGATACATTGTATCCGTGACTGCCGAATAAGTTGCGTTTCTTGTCGGACCAGTTTGGTTTCATGGTCGAAACCGTTATGGTGAGGTCGTATTCTCCCTTGTCGAGCATGGGAGATATGTAGCGAAGGCCGTCGGCAGGTGCAAGGGAGTAGAAGTCGATGCTTGTGCGTACCTTGATGTTGCCGCGGCTGTCGGTGATGATAGCTTCGGCATAGGCGCTGTGGTCGTCGGTGAGTCCCTTGATGTATATTTTGCCGGGACGGTCGAGCCGTATTCGGTAGCTTTTGCTGTCGCCGGGTGTCTTACCATTCCATTCCGAGTCTTTAAGCGGGCTTGTGTGCAACTCGGCAGCCTGCATGGTAGCCGGGTTCCATGCCTGTATGAATTCGGGCATGAAAGGCTCGCCGTCAATCCATTGCAATGGTTGCCATACGTATGTGGCTGCGCTGCGTTGGCGGGGATATGACCAGCGGTCGCCCATGTACATGAAAGTGGTATCGCCCTGATTTACTACAGGCAGGATGAATGAGGTCTGGGTATTCCAAGTATTGCTGCCCCGGGGTGCAAACAGAGGCTTCTTTTCCCATGGACCCGACAGCGACGGCGACGACACATACATATTGTCGTTGCGCTCCCACGAGGTAGTGTGGCTAGAGAACCAGTAATACCGACCGTTGTGTCGGATCATTGCCGGCGACTCGCCCACACCCTCTACCTTGCGGCTCATGCACGAGTCGAGCGAATGGTAATCTTCAGAAAAACGGTATATATCGCCGTGATGTACAAGCAGGTACGAGCGTCCGTCGGTATCGGTGAATGTGCCTATGTCCCATTTCTTTATTGGCTGGCCTTTGTAGAGCAAGGGCCCTTGGAAGGTGTACTCGCCGTTTACCGTCTTTGAAGTGGCGTAAGTGGTGCAGGGGTCTTTGTATCTTAGATTGTCGGAGTGCATCACCATTATATATTCGTCGGTGGCGGGACTATAGATAACTTTAGGACGTTCGCCCACGCGGCCTGGACCCATGCGTCCGTCCTGCTGTTGCTTGAATGCAATGCGTTCAAAGGTCCAGTTGACAAGGTCGGGCGAGGAATAACAGCTGAATCCGGTGAAAATATTGGCCGAATCGGTCTTGAATTCGCCGAAAAGATAGTACTTGCCGTTGGCCTTGATGATGTTGGCGCCATGGGCCGAGACAATGCTGTCGCGGTCGTCGTACCATGGCACACCGTTCACAATAACATCCGATGCTCGGGCTGACAATATTGATAATATGATGAATATGGATAAGAAAAGTCTTTTCATGGTTAAAATTTCCATTCTACTCCGGCCATGACAGTGGCGCGTGGCATGGGGAATCCGTAATTTATCTGATAGCTTGTAGCAGTGAGGTTATCGCCCTTGGCAAACAGGGTGACGGGGGTTGACAGCGGTACGGTATATGCCACGCGGGCATTGAGCAGAGCGTAGTCCTCGGTGGTCTCCTCGGTGAGCATGTGCCACACGCCGCATACGTCCATAGAAAATTCCCATCGGCCGGGTGTGAAGGATACCTCACCGAAAAGCTTGTTGCGCGGAGCGGCGAGTATGCGTGTATCGGTATGCAGGTAGGCGTAGTTGGCCGTGATGAGCCACAGGCGGTGAGGGCGGTATGACAGGTCGAGTTCAAAGCCTTTGTTAATGAATTTGCCTGTATTCACGTTGAGCGGGGCACCGTCGGCCATCACCTGCTGTATGAGGTTGTCGCCGTTGATGTAGTAGAGTGCTGCGCCTATGTTGAGGTGGCCGTCGAGCAGCCATTGGCGCAGTTCAATCTCGAAGTTGTTCATGCGCTCGGGTTTGAGCAGCGGGTTGCGCGGGCCGTACATATACAGCTCGCGTATGTTGGGCGAACGGAAGCCTTTTGAAAAGCTGAACTTTATGCGGTTGTAGTCGGTGGGACGGGCTATGATACCGGCCTGCGGCACCCACTCGTTGCCAAACTGCGATGAGTGTTCGAGGCGCACGCCGGCGTTAAGGCTCAGGCGATCGTTGAGCAGAGCCTGCTGCATCATGGCATATCCGGCAATCTCGTTCACATGGCGGTCGACAATAGGCGTCTGTTTGCCGTCGGCCTTCAGGGCATTCCAGGCCTCACCGCCCCAGTGCTTGAAGTCGAGTCCGAGGCTCAGGTCGTTGCCCTGCCAGGGTTTCACGGTCTGATATGCCGTTATGCCCATGTTGAAGTCCTTGGAGTTGAAGAGGTAGTCGCGCGGCTGCCCGTTGCGCAGACCGTCGTCTATGGTATGTTTGCCGTAGTTGTAATAAGCCTGTATTCCGCCCGAGGATATGTCGTAGCGGTTCTTGACAAATACCGATGCGGTGGTGCGGAACATCTTGGACCACATCTGCAGCGGCTGTGCAAGGTGTACCGAGCCGGGATTGTGGGCCTTGGTCTCGGTGAGCATCACGTTGGCGCCGGCTTCCCAATGATTTGAAAAGTTGTAGCTCACCGAGGCATACTGGTTTGCCAGCCAATAGTGCATGCCGGGGCGGTTGCCGTCGGTGGATTCGTAGCTTGCGGCGGCGAACGCGCGCAGCTTGTGGTGCGAGAATCCGGCTTTCGCTCCGTATTTCTGAGTGCCGTAGCTTCCGCCCATTGCTCTGAGCGAGCCGTAGAAGCCCTCGCGGTCGGGTCGCCGTGTTATCAGGTTTACCGAGCCGCCCATGGCACCCGAGCCGTAGAGCAGCGACGAGGGGCCGCTGACCACCTCAACGCGCTGTACATCGTTGGTGACGTAGGTGTCGGGAAGCGAGTGGCCGAAAACACCTGCCCACTGGGGCTGACCGTCGATAAGAAACAGCACCTTGTTGCCCGAGCCAACGCCGCGTATGTTTACCGTGCCGGCCGCGCCGCCGCTCACACCGTAGCCGGCAAGGCCGCGTTGGGTGACAAACATGCCGGGAACACGGTTTTGAAGCACCGGCAGCAGATTGGTCTCGGTACTTTTGTCAATTATATCAGAATCAATTATTTTAACGTCGAGGGGAAGCAGCGGTACGGGAGCCTTTGCTGCGGTCTCCATTACTACAATTTCACCGAGTACCTGAGCGGTGTCGGCGCTTTCGGCCGTCGCGGCGAAAGATACAGCAGGGAGCAGGGAGCATAATGCGGTGATAATCGGTTTCATTCTAATGTGCTAAAAATTCTTTTATCTTGTCGAGACGTTCGGTGGCAGCCTTACGCCCCATACGGTAAACGTTTTTCAGCTTTTCAGGGTCTGATTCTATGCGGCCTATAGGCAGGGGTTGCTCGGGGGCAATGACCAGGGTGTCGCCCTCGGCTTCCATACGGTTTATATAGTCGAGCTGACTATTGTACATGATGTGGCGCCGCCCCATGGCCTTGGCTATGGCCGGTGCGTAGGGCATGAGCAAACGGAACAGCCATTCCTTGGCCGGCTTCTTGCGGTAGTGGCGCGGCTGCGTCAGCACCACTATGTTGCGCATGAAGCCGAGGTCTCTGAAGTAGCGCAGCGGTATGGAGTCGCTGATGCCGCCATCGAGCATACGCCGTCCGTCGTCTACCCTCACCGGCCGTGTTAGCACAGGCATGGAGGCCGAAGCCCTGAGCCATTCGAGCGACTGGTAGTCAACCTTGTCCATCCGGTAGTAAACAGGCTCGCCGGTATCGACATCGGTGCATACGAGATGAAATTCCATGGGATTTTTCTCGAATGTCTCGCAATCGAATATATCGAGGGTGAGCGGCAATGTGTGATATGCAAATTCAGCACCTACGAGGTTGCCCGATGTGAGCAATGACCTCAGCCCCATGTAGCGCGGGTCTTTGGCATAGCGCAGATTGTAGCGCAGCACACGTCCGGGCTGCATGGACTTGTAATTGCAACCGAAGCTCGACCCCGCCGACACTCCCACCAGCCCGTCGAAGCTGATGCCTTCTTCCATCATCACGTCGATGACTCCTGCGGTGAAAAGTCCGCGCATTGCACCTCCTTCAAGTACGAGTCCGGTTTTCATTATCTCATGGTAAGGTGGAATATACGGTAAAATTCGGCGAAATCGGGCGATTCGAGCATGTGGTTGAGCAAGGTGGTATCGCTCCAGAATTCCGGACCTATACCGTTTGAGCTTATGTTGATATTGAGGTTGAAATCATCGTTGCGCAGGCTGTCGCGCAGATAAGGCACAAGTTTCTCGAACTCGGCACCGATAAGATTTGAGGTTACAACGCTGTCAACCACCACTACCCAGCGGCCGTCGGGCGCAAGCTCGGGAATGAACTTGTTCATGGCGTTGCTTATGGCCGGTTCGGCCGAATGAGCCTTTGAATAGTCGAGCCAGGCCTTGCTCAGCGCCTCGGCTGTGACGGGTTCGCTGCGGTGAACGGCCTTGTCGGCGGTATCGGCGGCTTTGTTTACCTGCATAGAGAGTCCGCCTACACGTATGGCCGAGCCGGCGGCGCGTGGACGCCGTGCAGCGGCTGCTGCGGGCGAGGCGGTGCGCGGCACAGGCTGCGGTGCCGGCTGCGGGGTGGCTGCCGCCGGCTTGGGCGCGGTGGGCTGTACCTGCTGCGTGGCGGGTGCGGCTTGGGTGGTCGCGGCGGGCGTGGCCTGCGGCGCCTGCGACCTTGCTATGGGTTTGAGTGGCCCTCCTCCCTGACCACTTTTAGATGGGGGAGGGCTTAGAAGTTGGGCGATACGGATGAGTGTGATCTCCACGAGCAGCTGTTTGCTGCTTGCCGCGCGGTAGTTGAGGTCGGCATCGTTGCACAGACCCATTGCAGCGTACAGAAATTCGGGCTTCAGGCCGGCAGCCTGAGCAGCCATCTGCTGACGCACGTCGTCGGGCACGTCGAGCAGACCCAGCGTAGCCGGCGATGATGCAAGCATGAGGTCGCGCAGATACTGTCCGAGTCCGTTGATGAAGAACTGCGAGTCGAAACCCTTGGCGCGGATTTCATGGAACACCAGCAGCGCCGCGGGCACGTCGCCTTTGACAAAAGCCTGTACAAGCCGCGTGTAGTAGCTCGAATCAAGTACGTTGAGATTGGCAATGGTGGCGTCGTAGGTGATGTTGCCGCGGCACGATGCGGCCACCTGGTCGAAGATGGAGAGGGCATCGCGCATGGCACCGTCGGCCTGTCGGGCTATGACGTTGAGTGCGGCCGGCTCGGCAGTGATGCCCTCGCCTTCAGCCACATGGCCCAGATGATTCACCATGTCGGCTATGGTGATACGGTTGAAGTCGTATATCTGGCAGCGCGACAGTATGGTGGGTATAATCTTGTGCTTCTCGGTGGTGGCGAGGATGAAGATAACATACGAGGGCGGCTCTTCAAGAGTCTTGAGAAAGGCGTTGAAGGCGGCTGTAGACAGCATGTGTACCTCGTCGATGATGAATACCCTGTAGCGGCCGCGGGTGGGTGGCACCTGCACCTGCTCTATCAGATTCTTCATGTCCTCGATACCGTTGTGCGATGCGGCGTCAAGCTCGATGATGTTCATCGAATTGCCTTCGTTGAAAGCCTTGCACGAATCGCATTCGTTGCAAGCCTCGCCGTCCGGTCCGGGGTTGAGACAGTTGATTGTCTTGGCGAAAATACGTGCGCATGAAGTCTTGCCCACACCTCTCGACCCGCAGAACAGATATGCCTGGGCCAGACGCTTGGAGGCAATGGCGTTCTTGAGTGTTGAGGTCAGGGCAGACTGGCCTACCACCGATGCAAAGGTGGCAGGCCTGTATTTCCGCGCTGATACTATATATTGTTCCAATTATTTGGCGATAAGGAGGTTGTAGTTTTTCTTACCTTTCTGCACAAGGATGTACTTACCGTTGAGCAGCAGCTCGCACGAGGCGGGAGCGTATGCATCGGCAATCTTCTCTTTGTTGATCTGAACGCCACCGCCCTGCACCATCTTGCGCATTTCACCTTTTGAGGGGAATACCTTGGCACGGTCAACGAGCAGGTCGGCAAGCGAGATGCCGGCTTCGATGTCGGCGAGGGCCACTTCAAATGTGGGCACACCTTCGAGCACCTGCAGCAGAGTTTCCTCGTCGAGACGGTGAAGAGCCTCGGCGGCATGGTTGCTGAAAAGAATCTGCGAAGCCTCAACGGCGGCCTCATATTCCTTAGCAGAGTGTACCATGGTGGTGATTTCCTTGGCAAGACGCTTCTGCAAGGGGCGTTGACCGGGATCGGCGGCCTGGGCTGCGACGAGTTCTTCGATTTCCTCGCGTGTGAGCGATGTGAAAATCTTGATGTACTTCTCGGCGTCGGCATCGCTCACGTTGAGCCAGAACTGATAGAACTTGTAGGGCGAGGTGTAGCGGGCATCGAGCCATACGTTGCCGCTTTCGGTCTTGCCGAATTTGCCGCCGTCGGCCTTGGTGATGAGCGGGCATGTGAGGGCGAAAGCCTCGCCGCCCACGGTGCGGCGTATAAGTTCGGTGCCGGTGGTGATGTTGCCCCACTGGTCAGAGCCGCCCAGCTGCAGACGGCAGTTCTTCTCGTTGTAGAGGTGCAGGAAGTCGTAGCCCTGACACAGCTGGTATGAGAATTCGGTGAACGACATACCCTCGCGCGACTCGCCGCTGAGACGTTTCTTCACCGAGTCCTTGGCCATCATGTAGTTTACGGTGATGTGCTTGCCCACATCGCGGATGAAGTCGAGGAACGAGAAGTTTTTCATCCAGTCGTAGTTGTTGACCATCTCGGCGGCATTGGGAGCGTCTGAGTCGAAGTCAAGGAACTTTGAGAGCTGCTTCTTGATGGCTTCCTGGTTGTGGCGCAGGGTTTCTTCGTCGAGGAGCTTGCGTTCCTGGCTCTTCATCGAGGGGTCACCTATCATACCGGTGGCGCCGCCAATCAGAGCTATGGGCTTATGACCCGCGCGCTGGAAGTGGCGCAGCATCATTACACCTACGAGGTGGCCTATATGGAGCGAGTCGGCCGTGGGGTCTATACCCAGGTAGGCCGTTGTCATTTCTTTCTTGAGTTGTTCTTCAGTGCCGGGCATCATTTGGTGGATCATGCCACGCCAGGTGAGTTCTTCTACAAAATTCATCGGATGATTGGTTTATTTTTATTTTCAAATTATTTCAGTGAAAGCAAGGGGTAGCAGGCTCTTGACCGAAGGCAACAGATAAATGTTTTCTTTGCCCACGAGCAGCACCTCCACATCGTGCCCGGCCAGAGTCTCGTATTCGAGCAGGGCCTGCCGGCAAGCACCGCAGGGCGCGCAGGGTGCATCGGTGGGCAGTCCGTCTACGCCGCGCGATGCTACGGCAATGGCCTCGAACTTGGCTTTGGGAAAACGGGCGCCGGCCGAGTAGCAGGCCGAACGCTCGGCACATGTGCCCGAGGGGAATGCGGCGTTTTCCTGATTGGCGCCGCATATTATCTCGCCGTTGTCGAGCCTGATGGCCGCACCTACGTTGAAGTGAGAGTAGGGTGCGTATGCATTGTAGGTATACTCGCGGGCAAGGTCAACCAGACGGCGACGGCTGTCATCGAGCTCGGAGTATGTCATTGATTTTACCGGGACAGTGATATTAATTTCTTTCATAATATTTCGATGGAGAGTAACAGGGGTGTCCTGTAATAACGTTGTCGGGGGAGATTTTGATGCAAATTTACTCTTTAAATGTGGAAAAATGAAATTAATGCACTTAAAATTTTATTATTTGCGGAATTTGCGCTATTTTTGCAGCTTGAAAACGCGGACTTGTTTCGCACCTGAACAGATATAAACAATAATTAAAACATAATAATGGAAAATAATCAACCCAAACCCACCCCTGCCCAGGGCGTGGAGGAAGCTCAGGATATTCTTGCAAAGGCAAAGTCCAACAGCAAGAAAATCGTAGCAGTCTCAGTAGTAGTGCTCGTGTGTCTTGTGGCAGTATTTGCATGGTTTTTCATTGCCAAGAGCGGCAGCGCCAAGGCCGACGATGCCATCTCGCGCGCTGATGCTGCGGCAAGCGCCAACGACTCAACTGCCCTCGTGCTCTACAAGGATGCCGCCAAGCACGGCTACAAGAGCGGCAACCGTGCCAAACTCGAAGTGGCTATGCGCCTGTATCAGGAAGGTAACTACGAAGAAGCCCTCACATACCTCAAGGATGCCAGCATCGACGACAAGATCGTGGCTGCAGGTGCCCTGACCCTCGAAGGCGACTGCTACGTGAACCTCAAGAAATACGACGAAGCCCTCAGCGCCTTCAACAAGGCCGTGAGCAAGGCCGATGAGAATCCCTCGGTTGTGCCCGTGATTCTCGTGAAGGAAGCAAACGTTTACCGCGCACAGAATAACTATGCCAAGGAGGCCGAGACCCTCAAGAAGATTATCGACGAATATCCTCAGTTTGCTTCGTCGAATCAGGTGGATGTACGCAAGCTGTACGAGCGCGCAAAGGCTTCTGCCGAATAAGAAAGCAGTTTCTTTTAAAAACGACTTTTTAGGGTTAGAGCCTCAGGCTTTAGCCCTAATTTTTTAAGATTTTAATATGGAAATAGAAAACCTTGCCACGCGGCCCGTAGGGCGTTTGCTGTGGGAATATAGCCTGCCGGCGGTTGTGGGCATGCTGGTGATGGCTCTGTATAATGTGGTCGACCGCATATTCATAGGTCAGGTGGTGGGTCCTGAGGCAATATCCGGGTTGGCTCTTACCTTTCCCATCATGAATATCACCACGGCCATAGGCGTGCTGGTGGGGGTGGGGTCGTCAACCCGCATATCCATAGCAATGGGCCGTAACGAGCGTTCAGAGGCCGCGCGGCTGCTGGGTAATGCCGCAACCCTATTCGTTAACGGCGCGGCCTACATAGCCGTATTTGCCATTTTCATGGAGCCTATACTGCGCGCCTTCGGTGCGGGCGACATCACCATGCCATACGCTGCCGGATATATGTACTGGGTGCTTCCGGGGCTGCTGCTTACAAATGTGGCTTTCGGCCTTAACAATGTGCTACGCTCAACAGGCTATCCGCGCCGTGCCATGATGACAATGGTGATAGGTGCCGTGACCAATGTGGTGCTTGATGCCATATTTGTGCTTTGGCTCGATATGGGAATGGTGGGCGCGGCCATAGCCACCGATATCGCCATGGCGGTGTCGGCATGGTTTGTAGTGGCTCATTTTTTCAAGAAAGGTGTCACCCTGCGTTTCGAGCGCGGCACTTTCAGCCTTAAAAGCTCCATAGTGCTGTCAATCGTCACCATCGGAGCCGCCCCGTGTGTGGTGAATGTGGCCTCGTGCCTTGTAAACGCACTTATCAACCGTTCGCTTGTAGACCACGGCGGCGATATGGCCATCGGTGCCGCCGGCATATTCGTTACATTCACATCCTTGCTCGTAACGGTCGTTTTAGGCATCTGTATGGGCCTGCAACCAATCATAGGGTACAATTATGGGGCAGGACGCATGGAACGCCTTAAAAAGGCTTATTGGCTCGCTGTGGGCGTATCCACGCTGATATGCACCATGGGTTGGGCTGTGGGGCTTGCATTGCCCTCGGCGGTGGCACGCGCTTTTACATCTGATGCTTTCCTTATCGACTCCACCGTGGTGTGTCTGCGCCATGCCATGTGGGCATTCTTTGTGGTGGGATTCCAGATTATATCCACAACATTCTTCCAGAGCGTGGGCGCTCCCGGCAGGGCTATGGTGCTCAGTCTTGCCCGTCAGGTCATATTTCTTATCCCGCTCATGATATGGCTTTCGGGCCGATGGGGAGTGGAAGGAGTATGGCTGTCTTTCCCGATTTCGGATATTTGTGCGACTGTAGTGACTTTTTTATTAATTATTCCTGCATTCCGTAAAATCGAAAAAACGGTAAAATCCGACCTCGAGGGTGTAATTTCTGTAGATTAAAGTTCCAAAACATTGGTAAAAAGCACCTATTTTACAAAAAAATGAAAAAAAGTTGCGAAAATATTTGCACGGAACGAAAAAGCGTATTAACTTTGCACTCGCAAAACGGAGGTAAGCCGAACAAACTCCAAGCAAGCTTAGAGAAGCAAAAAATCAACGAGGTGCGTTAGTTCAGTTGGTTAGAATACCTGCCTGTCACGCAGGGGGTCACGGGTTCGAGTCCCGTACGCACCGCCAGAGGAGAGAGGAGAATGAGAAACAGTTAATCTTCGGATTGCTTTTCTCATTCTTTTTTTGTTTTATACTTTCTCAGCCAAACTTCTATACTACGAGAGGGGCAATCATTAACACAAGGATTTTTACCGATTATTTTGTACTTTTGTGTTTTAAAGAGCATAGATAAAATACCATGAGAAACATTTACAAAATAATATTTGCGTCGGCTGCGCTTGCTTTTGCTTCGTCAGCTGCACTTGCGGCCAGTGGAGTGGCCGATATACCGGCACATTATGCCCGTGAGGCATCCTGCAAGGGCCGGATTGATACCCTGAGATACAACATTCCCGTATATGGAAAGGAATATCAAAAAGAGGCTCTGGTGTATCTGCCTTGCGGATATGACCAAGCGGATGCGGCTACACGCTACAATGTGGTGTATCTCGCGCATGGCGGAGGTGACAATCCCGGCTCTTTTTTCTCGGAGGAACGCACCCCGTATCCCCTTGACAGAGTAGCCGACCACCTGGTGGCAGACGGTCTGATGAATCCGGTCATAATAGTCAGCGCGTCTTATTATCCGCCTGAGAACGCCTGCGATTCAAAAGGAATGGACAGCACGGTAAAATATGTACGTGATTTCAACAAAGAAGTCCGCAATTATCTGATACCGGCCGTGGGAAGAAAGTATAATACATATATGCGTTCGTTTGATGACGGAGCCATCACCGCCACTCGCGGTCACCGTGCATACGGCGGCTTCTCTATGGGGGCGCTTTCCACATGGTATCAGCTTGCTTTTGACGCTGATGCGTTCAGCCAATATCTCCCTCTCAGCGGTGACCTGTGGATGTATGATGAATCGGGTGATAAAAAGCCGGCCGATGACGCTGCCGTATGGCTCAACTCGCAAATAGAGTCTACGCCATATCGCGGCAAAGACCTGAATATTCTGGCATACTCAGGCACAAAGGACATAGCTTACGGGCCGCAAAACAGCCTCGTGGAGTCTATAAAGACCAAAGCGCCGCTGCTGGAATACTCTGAGGATATTGATTCGGGTAATATACATTTTGCCGTGCAGGAAAACGGTGTGCATAACTACACATACATCTCGCAATATCTCATGGACGCGCTGCCACGGCTGTGGAAGAAACCGCGCACCACTCCATATTGGCTCGGCGCGGATATCAGCGGCACCGCTGCCACTGAGGCTCAAGGCGGCAGATACTACAATTCGCTCGGCGAGGAAACGGAGAGCATGGAGCTGATGAAACAGCTTGGGCTGAATGCGGTGCGCCTGCGTGTGTGGGTAGATCCGGAAAAGGGTTTCTGCAACAAGGAATATGTGCTCGGACTCGCACGGCGAGCAAAGGAAAAAGGCATGGAGATAATGCTGTGCTTCCACTATGCCGATTCTTGGGCAGACCCGGGCAAGCAACCGGTGCCTGAAGCATGGAAAAAACTCAATTATCGACAAATGAAAAAGTCTCTTGCAGCCCATACTAAAGAAACCTTGCAGCTGCTCAAAGACAACGGCATTGATGTGAAGTGGATGCAGCAGGGCAACGAGACTACCCACGGCATGCTGTGGGATATGGGACGTGCCGAAACCAATATGAAACAGTATGCAGGATTCACCGATGCCGCTTATCAGGCCGCCAAGAGCGTGTATCCCGACATCACGTGTATCGTACACCTTGACTGTGGCGCCGACATCGACCGTTATCACCGCATATTCAACGGACTCAATGAATATGGCGCCTGCTACGACATGATTGGCATGAGTGTATACCCGTACTGGGATATGCAGGCCCGCAGAACCCGGAATGAAGCTGAGACAATAGAGCGGGTGGTGGCCAATATAAAGACCCTTGCAGCTGAATATAAGAAGCCGGTGATGATAGCTGAGACCGGATATGAGTCGCTGCGCCCCAACGAGGGATATGCCTTCATGCGCCGGCTGATGGATGCCACATATCCCCTTGAGGAATGTAAGGGCGTGTTCTACTGGGCGCCAGAGATGGAGAAATATTACCCTCTGGGAGCTTTCGAGAATCACCGTCCCACGCGTATCATGGATGCCTTTACCGAGATTTCACGTGGTGTTCAGGCGGGCGATACACTCTTTTACAGCACACGCGATGTTGAGGTAAAAACTCCGTCGGGAATGGTGAGAGGTACGCTATATCTTCCGTTTGAATCGCAGTATTCACACGCAGGCAAACTGCCCGTAGTGTTGATGTCACACGGCTTCAACGGCTCTGTGCGCGAAACCGTGAAGTATGCCGAGTGCATGGCAAGCAATGGTGTGGCAGCTGTCATATTTGATTTCTGCGGAGGTGGAATGAATAGCCGCAGCGACGGCAAAACCACCGACATGAGCGTGTATACCGAAGTTGCCGACCTCGAAGCTGTTACCGATATGATAAAGCGGCTTCCGAATATCGACAGTGACAGGATAATGTTGCTCGGATGCAGCCAGGGAGCCCTTGTATCCACGATGACAGCTTACGCAAATCCCGGAGCCTACAAAGCCCTGATACTGATATACCCGGCTCTCGGCATTCCGGCCAGTGCTGACCGAATGCTTGAATCCACCAAGGACAATCCCGAGCAATTTGAGTTCTGGGGCATGAAGATGAGCCAGAAATATTATCGTTCAATCAAAGGCATTGACGCCGAGGCAGAGCTGAAGGAACTGAAAATACCGGTTCTGGTGGTGTACGGAGAAGATGATCCCATTACTTCGCCCGAGACCGTACAGCGGCTTAAGGATTTTGAAACGGATATAACAATCAATAAAATAGACAAGGGAAAACACGGCTTCCCCGATCCGTTCAATCACCGCCTCTCAGAAGCCTGCGTGCTGCGGTTCGTAAAAGGCTGCCTGTCGCAACCGACGGTCAGATGAGTAAATGAAAGAATGCAGAGCATGTCTCCTTTGTATAAAACAAGTTTTTTTCGTACCTTTGGAAACATATTGCAAACGTGTTAAATAACAAGAGTATAAACAAAAATGAATATAAGAAGAAGTCTATAAAATTAAGTACAGGACATTCTTGACTCGACTGAGATACCAGAATTAGCACTTCCAGAACACATCAGCATAGTCAAGACAATGGGATGTCTGCGCTTTTAATTATGAGCGTGGCAGTTTTGTTGTTGTCTGATGTAGGCAGTGCTAAGCCTTGGTATCAACATCTACCACGCTCTTTTTCTTCATAGGAAGAGGGCTTTTGCTTTCAGTATTCATGACTGAAAAAAGCAGTGGTAAATGAATAAGCTAAGTTTGCCTCCTAAAAATGTTAGTGAGGTTTTATCAGGTGAAAAGCTTGCAGATAAGTTGAAGTCATTAATAGGTATGAAGTTTATCTTGACAAATAAACCTCGTACAGACGGATCAATGTTGCGTAAATTAATAACAAGAGTTTTAGATGACAATTCTATAGAAACCGCCGACAAAGAAGATTATGTCATAATTCCCGTAAAAAAGAAAGGAATTCCCAAATTGCTTGCATGTTTGGCTGACTCGTACATAGTAACAACAGGTGATAACTACAATCTGCAAGTATGGAATAGGTTTCCAAACACTTCAAATACTTTGATAGAATACAGTGGAACAACAAACTGTATAAATTGCAGAGACATAAGGTTTATTTTTGTGCAAATTGATACAGCAACCCAACAAATCCAAACTGTAGTAGTGGCGACCCCTCAATACATTGTAGATAAATTCGGGGAATTTGGTATTCCCACAATGAAGTACCAACTTATTATAAGTGACTTAAAAAGAAGAGAAATTACACAGAGTAAGTCTAAGTGCTTATTCTTTGATGACACTGAAAAGATGTCATATCATACAACGAAAGAGTACCGGATATCATCTGATAAAATTTCTGAAAAACCAAAGTCAGGAAATTTATTATCTATAAATGTTATAAAGAATATAGTTGTTGATTCTTTGTTAGGAAAGAATATTGCAAATACTGATACCAAGAACCGAGGCCAGGCATTAGAACGCATAGTGGCGGATTTTCTTGGCTATAAGGTTGATGAAACCTTGACAGGCGGTTATCCTGATATACCTAACCAACTGTTGGAAATAAAAGTCCAGGACTCGGCAACAGTTGATTTAGGTAAATACTCTCCGAGTAATCCCGTTGTAGTTAATGATGAATTGGGCTTAACGACAGAAGATATCAGGTATTTGATTGCCCTGACGGACGAAAAAGGAGCTATAGAGGGAGTCATTTTATGCCCCGGTAAGAAATTAGGAAGTTTGTTCACCTTTGTAAATGATACTAATTTCAAATGCCAGCGTTCTATCCCTATGAGTTTTTTCAATAACTACAAAGGAAGTTCTGCTTTCAATCCTTAATGGCAAATGAGATTTTTACAAGTCTGTCAATTTCAGATGTAAGGGTATCTCTTTCGTCTTTGTCTGAGCTTTTATTCAATCTTTCAACCAGAGATACAATCTGTTTGGAAGATTCTAATTCAGGTGAGGGTATTGGATATTGCTCAATGTATTGAGCGAGATAACGTCGACGACCTGAATATAATTTGTTATTGAAGCATAGGTCATGATATTTTATCATAACGCTTGAATTGCTTACGCCTTCTATCAACAATAATAAATCTCTCTCTTCCTCATTTTGGGCAAACATCCAATAGCAGTTCCCATTTACTATAGCGCCACTTTCATCAAAGCAGAATCGAGGACGCACACTAATATCCGGAAATACAACCTTTGGGTATTTCCATGATTCCGGATTTTGCGGCACCCAATATTCATACCATTTACGACCGGCTTTTATAACATAATTCCGATTTTCCAATTGTTTGCGGTGCTTTTCCAAGTACTGCAATGCTGAAGGATATTTTTTAATATCGAAAACCTGGCGTTTTCCATTCTTAGAATAATGGGGATATAGGATTTTTAGCATAGCATCTTTATCTATAGACCATGCCTCGATATTTTCTTGTGAAATCATTGGATAAAGAAGATCGTTTTCTATTTCAAATCCTTCTTTATCCCATAATTGCGATATGAATATATTGTCAGCACATGATTTAATGCCAACCTTTACCTTGAATTTATCTTTTATTCTGAAAGCTGCATTCGAGTTTATCGTGTCAATCCATTTGTTTTCTTGCTCATCAGACATCTGCCAAATGCCTGTTTTATCCGAAGAATGTTTCAGTAATCCGATTTTCAAGATATATTGTATGCCGTCTGCTGTGTAGCAACCCGGTTTATCAGACTTCAGTATGTCAAAAATACTCTTATAGGTGTAATCTGTATTTTTGAGTGTACCTTCTGCTTCGTATATACTTATATATTTTCCGGCCTTTGAAACAGAATTTTTATGTTGTTTTTTTTTGCCTATAAAAATAGCAGGAAGTACGGCGGCGTTAAATATTTTTGTGTCACCAAGGTCTATAATCTCAATTATTTCATAATTGTCGAGTAAAAATTTTCGAATTTTGCCACCACTTTTAGTACTTAGATATCGGTTTGATGTTATGACACCTAATATTCCTCCCTTTTTTAGAGCATTGGTCATTGCCATAAGAAAAGGATAGTATAAATCTATTCTGCCTGAGAGATTATAATCCCGGGCCAGTTGTTGAGCTCTTTCAGCTCCGAGAACTTGAGTTCTTACATACGGAGGATTGGCTATCACTATATCGGCAAATTCAGGGCTTAATTTATCTGTAAACAGTTCGTTCACAGAGGGGTAAGCCTTTAAGAAATCTTCACAGACAAACTCATGACGGATATTGTTACTTATCTTCTTTAAGAGCGAATCTGCTTTTTCCAAATATTTAATATTAGTGTCATACCCGATCAATGTCTTAATTCTTTTTCCACCTGCTGTATTTATAGCTGATAATAAAGAGCCGTCACCACACGCAGGATCTAAAACGGTAAGAGGTTCAACGTGATTTTCAATTTGAGATAATATTTTTTCTGCTAAAAAATCTGCTAATTGAACAGGCGTAAATGTAGCTCCTGATTTTTTGATTTCAGTATATGTATTATTCATAATTATTTTATGTGGGTTTATTTTTAACTTATGCACCCTATTATTCTTTGACAACAAAATTACTATAATTGTATTAATGAGCAAAATGGTGTGCTGAAAATAATTGCTTGAAATTGAAATAAAATACAGAGGGTTGAAAGTATGAAATTGCTGTCGGGTAGGGTGATATTATCGGTAGCTTTTACCTATGCAGACGGGATCCAGTGTTATCCGGTTATATTAGCATGAGGGAGTGGCGCGTGGGTTTGCGGCACTCCCTCATGTTTGTTTGGGGTATGTATTGCGGGTTTATTTCAGAACGGGTTTCAGTTCGTCGGGGTTGTCGTTGGTGTACATCTTTACAGGCTTTGTCTCGTTCTCGTAGAGGTTGTGGATGAGGGCCGGGTCGATGGTGAGCGAGGGGTTGAATTTGTCGCTGTTCATGTAGGCAAGGATTGATTTGCGCATCTGGCGGGCTACGGGGCGCTGATCGAGCTTGCCGGTGATGTCGAATGTTGTCATCAGTAGTTTTCCGTTGTGCACTTTGCCTTCAACCACCATGCCGAGCTTGCGGTTGAGATGCCATGTGTCGATGGGCTGCATGGGCGACTGGTATTCGGCCGGGAATTGCGCAAGGTTCATCACCTGGGCTTTGTTGACAAGTTCCCACCAGTTCAGGTTGGTCCAGTCGTCGGTGGGGAAATCGGCATACATGGGGTGAGAGGTGTCTATGGTGGCGCCGGTGGTGTGGGGCGGACGCATCTTGAACCAGCTTGTATTCCAGAATACGGGCAGGTAGTGCTGCTTGATATCATTGCCATACTTTACCTTGCCGGCGGCTGTGAGAAGCACGTTTCCGCCGTTTTTAAGCACTTCTTCGGCTTTGTCGTCGAATACGTCGGAGATATAAAGGTCGCCGGTGTCGGGCATCTGTACTGAATCGGGATAAACCCAGAAGTCCCAGCTGTTGGAGGCCTTGTCGCCTATTTTCACGGTAAAATTGTATTTTCCGGTCTTGAAATCGGCGAGCGACATGCGCAGGGTGTCGACGGGCAGATTCTTGCCTATGGCGAACGTTTTCTCAAAAGACGGTTTTAAAGCCATCTCAGCGCCGTCCGCGCCCTTGACGGATATTTGTACCGGAACGTCGGTAAGCTCGCTGTCAGAGGCGTTATAAAGCTCCACAGGCACATTGAGAGTCTCACTGTTGGTGAACACGAATTTGGGGAAGCGTGCCAGCGGCACCACCGGCGCGCAGAACTGCTGCCAGTATTCAGTGTCGGTGTAGGCTTTCTCGTTCCAGAATACGTTGAGTACACCTACCAGTGCAGTGCCCTGGCCGCTGTAGTCGTTAAGGCCCAGCATCTGGAAGCCGGCGTAGTCGGGTGTGCGCAGGTTGCGCTCTATATCGTATTTGTAGGCCAGCTGTTGCAGCATGCCGCTTGCGTGGATGAATTTGTCGGCTTGCGAGTCCATGCCGTTCTCGGCAAGTGTTTCCTTGAATATTTCAAAATTCAAGGGCTTGTAGGGGCCGGTGTATTGGTCCATCTCGGCAAAATCGGGGAATGCGCACCATTGGCCGGTCTCGTGGCCAAGACGCGGTTCGTTTACATCGAAAACCAGAGTTTCGGTGCGGCCTTTTTGTGTGACCGTTTTCATGTCGTCGGCAAAGTCGTCGGCACAGCCGGGCAGTTTTTTATCCCATGCAAGGCCGCGGGCGCCGCCCTTAACGTGGTATTGGCTGCGCGGGTCCCAAGCCCAGCCACCGCCTACCGATGCTCCGCAGTACACGCGGCGGTCGTCGCCCGTGGCACGCCATGTGTCCACGAAGTCGCCAACCCACTTCACCCAGTCGCCTGCCGGTTCGTTGCCTGCCGCGAGCATGGTGAACGAGGGGTGATTGCCGTATTCCTCCACCATGCGTTGGGTTTCTTCGATCAGATAGCGGTCGATGTCCATTCCCACGCCGAGTTTCACGCCGTGGTTGGGCCACGACGGGCCTTCGGGCTGCAGGTACATGCCTACCATGTCGGCGGCCTCAAAGGCAGCTTCTGGAGGGCAGAACGAATGGAAGCGCACGTGGTTGATGCCATATTCCTTACATTTTTTGAACACTTTGAGCCACGAATCAACATCGGTAGGCGGGAAACCGGTGAGCGGGAATGTGCAGTTCTCTACAGTGCCGCGCATGTACACGGGGCGGTCGTTGACGTAGAACTGACGGTCTACAATCTTAATTTCGCGCATACCGAACTTGTCGCTCACAGTGTCCTTACCCATTGTGGCGGTAAGGGTGTAAAGTTCGGGCGAGAATTCGTCCCAAAGGCGGATGTTGTCGCCGAGGGGGAAGTTGACAGTGGCGGTGCCGTCGGCAGCCGGAGTCACTGTGTATTTTTTCACCTTGCCGTCGCAGCTCAGGGTAAGGTCGGCTTTCTTCTTGGCGTTGACCAAGTGCAGTTTCACATCCACCGACTTATCGTGTATGCGGGGAAAGATATCCATGCGCGAGATGTGGGCCTTGGGGCGCGATTGCAGCTCAATGCGGCCCGCTATACCGTTCCAGTTGCCCTGTGTCTGGTCGGTGACACTGTGAGAGTCCTGCCCCACGCATACGTTCTCTATGCCGTTGTACACGCGCACGGTGATTTGGTTGGCTTTGCCGGGCTTTATATATTTTGACACGTCAAAGCGATGGGGAACGCTCAGGGTTGAATCCTTACCCACGAGGTGCGAGTTTACATAGACTTCGGTCTCGATATGGGTGCGTTCGAGCAACAGGGTGATATTAGAGCCTTTCCAGTCGGCGGGAACATCCACTGTTTTTGTATATTCGGCATGTCCTATATACTCCTTGTCGGGAGTGAGGAAGAATGGGAATTTGATATTGCCGGGTTTACGGTACTTTTCAAAACGGGGTGCGTAGTAGTACGACATGTCGTACAGGCTGCCTGTCCACTTGGTATTGGCATCCACATTGTTGCCAATGCCGTTTGTGAGCATAGAGCCGGGCAGAGTGATCAGTGTGGACGTAGCCGAGTCGGCAGCCGCGTGGCGAATATTCCACTGTCCTGACAGGTCTACGACCTTTGCAGGAGCCACAAGGGGCAGTACAGCAATCCCTGCTGCAAGGAGAAATTTCGTGGTAATGAGATTCATTTTTAACACTCTCTTAAGGTTTTGATTTATCTTCTGCAAAATTAGCAAATAAAAGGCAAGATTCAAAATAACAACGCCCGTGCCGGGGAGGGCACGGGCGTTGTTATGAATGATATGGGTTTAGAGTTCGTTATCCTGAACTACTACCTTCCATGAGTTGATGTAGATGTAGGAGTTCATCCAGCGGCCGCCTTCGTCGAGGAAGAATACGAGGTCGTATTTGTCCTGACGGTCGAGGAATTCCTGGTCGTCAAGCGGACGGCCCACGCTGCCCTTGACGAGGAGCGCATAGTCAATCAGGGGAATTGAAAGCACGAGTCGGCCACTCTTGTGGTGAACGTTTACACGGCAGTCGTTGCCCTTTACCAGACGCGACACCGACAGCCCGGCCACGCATGCGCTCATGGCGCTTACATAGCGGCTTTCGGGGTTTACTTCGGGAACGTCGAGGCCGGCTGAGCCCATTTCCTTGTAGTGAGCGAAGTATGTTATCTTTTCGTCGGGCATGATTGAGTTGTCCCAGTCGAGCATGCCGTTGTAGTCGGTGATGGTGAATATATAGTCGTCTTTGTCTACAGGTTCGCCCGAGAGGTGCTGGAGCACGATGTTTACCTCGTTGGTGTCTTTGGTGAGGTTAACGGTGAAAGTGTGCACGCCCTGGGTGGCAGGGAATTCCTGAGCCACGAGCTTGCCGTGATAGAGGTTTTTGAGCAATTGCGACGACTTGCCGAAGCCATCGGTATGACGTTCGCGTTGCAGGGTAGCGGTTAGAGATGTGTGCTTGGTGGCATCGAAGGGAATGTCGAAGTGCGAGCCTGCGCCTTCGCCACACCATGCGAGCAGGGTGTAGTTGCCGGGCTGAACGTCGACGTCCATCAGATAACCATTGGCCTTGACGGCTTCTCCTGACTCGCTATTCTGCCAGATAACGTTTCCGTTCTCGTCGAGAATGAAAAGGGTAACGGCGTTGACTTCGGCGGGGAAGGCATCAGAGAACTTCATGTTCATATCATATGTGAACCTCACTTTGTAGTGGGGATCGCAGTCGCCTTCATCATCGTAGATCATGCTGTCGCAGGAACTCAGTGTGGCCATACCCATGCAGATGGCTATGATTCGGCCAACGACGTTGATAAGTTTATTTTTGAATTGCATTACCTGATGGAAATTACAAGGTGATTAACTGTGAATATGCTTGGTAGGGGTATATGGAGGCGGTGTGTGCCGCTCGGAATTGTCAAATTAAAAAAGAGGAGTGAGAAGGGGGAGGGGAGAGTCTTTTGAAGTAAATGCAGAGAGAAAAAATAATCAGAGGCACCGCTGCCGTGCGATGCAGTGAGGCGCCGGTGCCTCTGATTTATCGGATTATTATCAATATGGATAATTAGAGTTCAACTTTCTGGTTAACGATCTTCCAAGAGAGGATGTTAACGCGAGCACCGAGACCGAAGGTGTCGCCGTTGGGATCTTCGGGGATGAGGGGTTCACCGGGATCTTCGTCTGTGCCGTCGCCGGGTTCGAATACGCCTTCACCAAGACGGAATACCTTGCTAACGGTGATGTTGTACCAGTGGTTACGTACCACGCCGTAGTTACCTTCTACGATTGCAGCATCGCTGTTGGCTCTCTTGAGGAGGTGTTCAACGGGAACGTAGTAAACCATCCTACCGCCGGTGTAGGCAGTAGCCTTGTTGCTGGCGTTGAAGTTGGCAAGAGCGTTGTTGAGTGATTCAACACCTACTTCCACGAAGTTATCGCCTTCGCGAGTGTAGAGCTGAGTGCCTTCAGCGAGGTCGCTGATGATCTTAACGTCGCCGGTAGCGTTGCTTGCCTTGACGAGCTTAACCTGGTCGGGACAGATCTGAACGTAGTTGCTTACAACGGTGGGAGTGTAGCCTTCAACGGGTACCTTTGTTTCATCGGTCTTAACGTAGTATTCGAGGTCGCCGGCCTTCTGGAGGTAGTTGAGCACATACTTGATGTACTGGTCCTTCTGGAAGTAAACGCCGTTGTAGAGTACGAGGTCGGGAGCCTTAGTGCAGTCTTCGTCAGCGTAAACTGTAGCAGCGAATACAACGTGAGTCACGTTCTTGTTGATGAGCTTGCCGTTAGAGGTGATGAAATCAGGAGTGTTGGTGCATTCGAGGCTGTAGAGGGCTTTGGTAACGTCCTTCTTAGCTGCGTTGGCCCATGTGGTGTAGTTGAGCACGGGAGTTTTGCCGTACTGAACTGATTCACCCCAGAAGCTGCGGAAGTAGTCGGCGTGATTCCAGTCCCATTCGCCGATCTTGGCACCGTCCTTGTGCAGGTCGAGGTTCTTTGAAAGGAACGAGGTGGGCTCGGTGGCGTTCACTGCCCAACCGTCAAACTTAACCCACAGCTTGGTAGCGCCTACGCCTGTACCGGGAGTGGTGCCGCCTACGTTGTCGTTGTCATTACCGGCGATGGTAACGTCAACGGGGTATTTGCCGTCGGGGGTAAGACCGCTCATGGTGTACTTGGCAGCGAGACGTTCTACGTAGATGTCAACCTTGTTGACTGTAGAAGCGTTGGCGTCGGTGATGGGTTCCTTTGAGAAGTCAGAGGCTTTGAGTTTGTTGGCGAAGTAGTAGTTGTGGGGTGCTGCTTCGTAGTTGTCGTTGCCCTTGGTATTGGCAAAGCTGGTGGTGCTCATGATGAAGTTGGCACCGGCGAGGTAGCTGTTGAGCTGCTGCTTGGCCATGTCTTCGAGACGGGGACTTGCCTTGAAGTCGGCGGGAGCGTTGAGTACAGTAACAAGGTATGTGGGATAGTTGTTATCCTTGATGTTGCGGAGAACCAGCACGTTGTCACCGATGTATTCAATGTTTTCGGTGTTTCCGGTTGTGCCGCCGGTCCATACACTTGCTTCGGTTACGAAGATGCCATTGTCATCGTAGAAGTAGAAGTTGGCCTTGGTGACGTTATGTTCAATTTCGTCGCCATAGATGTAGTCGCCGTTATCACCGTCTTCTATATCATCGACGAGAGTACGGCTTTGGGTGGCATCAGAGATGTTTACAGCGAGATAAGCAACGCCGTTAGCCTCTTCCCCGTTGCCGGGGTTAACATTGGGCTCATCGCTTGAGCAGCTGAACATCATTGTTGTGGCAGCTGCACCGCAAAGTAATGTGAAAATTTTATTCATACTTGCTTCAGAAATTATGATTTATGATTGTTTGGATTTTCGTTGTGTCTATGGAGTACCGGTATCGTACCGGTGCTCCATAGATATGGTGAATTGGTTTATGAATCGGTGTTATTTATATTTTTCTTTGTAAGCCTTGATTTTGGCAATCTGTTCGAGTGCTGCGGGAGCATCGGCTACGCGAAGCCTTGCGGCGGTGGCAAAGTATTCCTCAGCCTTGTCCCATTCGCCTTTTGCAGCTGCGAGTATGCCCTGGGCGTAGATGGTGGTGGGGTCGTTGTTATCGGCCTTGGCCAGATAGCGCGATGCGGCTTCGAGGTCGCCGCGTGTCATGGCTGCGTTGGCTGCGTTGAGGTTGGCTATGGGGCTGTCGGGATACATGCGTACGGCGGTCTCATATACATTGTTGTATCCGGGAGTACCGGGCTGCATGGTGGCACCTGCGCGGAAGAACTCGTTGAGGCTGAGCTTGCCGGGTGCGTATGCCATCACCTTGAGTATCTCGTCAACCGATGTGAACGAACGTATGTTGTAGTCTACGCGGTAGTCTGAGTGGCGCAGTCCGGGATATACTTCCTTGAGCAGGAAGGCGTATTCGCCGGGGTATGTGCGCTGTATCTTGGTGTTCTTGGGGTCGGGAGCGAGGTCTGAGTCGATAATCGCAAGGATTTCGGCACGGTGCTCCATCTGCGATGATTCGACGTAGGCGCGCAATCCGGCCCAGTCTTCCGGCTCGAAGCTTGTCTTGATGAATCCGGGTGCGAAGTTATATAACTTGTTCACGTATGCTTTGAGCGCCTCGGTACGGCCCTTGGCCAGGCGTTCGTTGTTGGCGTATGAGCCTTCGGGCGAAGCGAAGCCTTTGATAGATAGCGAGGTAATGGTCATGTCGGCGTCGTTGCGTACAGAGTCGATGGTGGCCAAAATCTTGCCAAGCTCTATTTGGTTGCGACGATAGTCGGGGTAGATGACGGTTTTGTTGACGGGGAAGTCAATATATGCTTTGCCATCGAGGTGGCGTACTTTTACAGAATCAACATTTATGTTGGTGATGTAATTGTAAGCGGGGACAAATACCGGCTCGGTCTCGTGTTCGAGAAGGAGTTCTGAACCTTGAGCAATGAGCCCGTCGCAACAACCACCCACACGGTAGTTGAGATTGACCTTATAGTCGTCGGTAGCTGTGAAGGCGTCAGTGGAGCCAACGTACATAAGCGATGATTTTTGGCCGCTCTTTACGAGAATTCCCTCAGGGTCGAGGTCGTTGTCGCGAAGGTGCTTGTAATATAGATTGTGACCGGCAATGGTGATGGGTTGGAATTCGGCCACCACTGTGCTGTCGGCGTTTGAGAGCACGGGCACGAGGGCAATCTGCCTGTCGCGTCCCAACTTGAGGTTTGAGATGTCAAGGTCGAGGTTGAGAAACCACTGACCGCCCTTTTGAGAAACGGTCGCCGACTTGACTTCTACATTTTCCAAGGCCACGGAGTTGGCATTCATGCCAAGAGCAGCCAAGATGAGCAAGAGTGTTGAAAGTAGATGTTTCATGATTTTTGACTGAGTGGCTGTTGGTTTAGAAAACGTAGACTAAATTTAGTGCAGCCTTTGTGGGGCCGACATAGTTATGAGGGTGGTTACTGTCTATTTTTTTGCCGCAGTCTTTACATTCGAACTTATCGAAGCGGGTGTATACCCATCCGAGACCGATTTCGGCTTCAAGACTCCAGTGCTTGCCCAGAATCCAGGTGTATCCGTATGCGAGGCCTATACCTCCGTACCAACCTTGGTAGCGGTAGTCCTTGAGCATGCTCAGGCGGTTGCCCAGAAAGCTGGGCAGGTCTATGTGCCCGAAGTTGTACTGACCACCCAGGAGGTGAGCGCCGAAGAAGTGGCCGGCAAATGCGTTGCAGAGCCAGTAGCGTGCCTCGGGTTGCACCATCCAATGGCGCCATTGCTTGCCATCAGAGAAGCGCCAGGCATTGAGGTTGCCCGAGAGGTCGAATGTCCATTTGGGAGCGAGCTTTACTTCTGCGCCAAGGTTAATGGTGGTAGTGGCGTCGTAAAGCAGATTGGTTTTGACGTCGAAAGTCTGAGCGTTGAGACCGGCGGTGCCGCATATTGCCACGACACAAGCTATCACAATGCCTTTGATTCGGCTTAAAGACTTGACTGACATAAGTAGGTTGGATTATGCTTGAAATCTTAGAATAATAAAATATTACAAAAGATGCGTTTGAATGAACAAATTGTTGATAAAATCCTGCAGAAATGATAAGTTTATTGTAGTGGGAGTGAATATTTGGTTATACTGTAGGTTCAAACTGAGTTACAATATAATATCCTTTCTATAGGGAGTACAAAGTTAGTGAAAATTTCGGGGAAAAGCAAGGTTTTACCCCCCCCATTTATGATTTCTTAACATTTGTTTGCTTATATTTAACTTTGAGTGGTTTGGCAAATAGTAAGAGATTATAGTAGTATATGAGTAAAAGTATAATGGTGTTGCTTACAAATCGCGCTCTATAATGTAGTCGAATATCTGCATCAGAGGCTCGGCTTTAGCCGGATCGGGCAGAGTGGCCACTACCTCGGCGGCCTCGCGGCGCATGGCGTCCATTGTGGCGTAGGCGTAGTCTATACCGCCGTTGTCGCGGGCGTATGCCTGCAGTATGGCTATGCTTGCATCGTCAAGTTCTTCGGTGCGTGCAAGCTGCAGCATCTCGTCGTGTTGCGGCAGGCTTTCGTCGAGCAACACATGAAGCAACGGCAGTGTTATCTTGCCCTCGCGCAGGTCGTTACCGGTGGGTTTGCCTACTTTGTCGGGTTCGTAGTAGTCGAATATGTCATCGCGAATCTGGAAACACAGACCCAACAGACGGGCTACCTCCGACAGCTTGGCTATGCCCTGCTCGTCGGCACCCACGGCATGGCAACCGGCCTGAGCGCAGGCCACAAAGAGCGATGCGGTCTTGAAGTCGATTATCTTGAAGTATGCCTCCTCGGTCACGGTGTGGGTGCGGGCGTTGTAAATCTGGTCAATCTCGCCCAGCGACAGCAGTTTGCCCAGACGTCCGATAATAGAGATGATGGCGGTGTGGTCGGTGGCGATGGCGCGTTGCAGGGCGGTAGATACAAAGAAGTCGCCTACAAGCACGGCTATGCGGTTGTCCCATAAAGCGTTTATTGTGGGAGTTCCGCGCCTTAGCTTTGAGTCGTCCACCACATCGTCGTGTATCAGCGAGGCATTGTGCAACAGCTCGATGGCGGCGGCGGCGTTGAGCACGCAGTCTGTAATGTCGCCGTACATGCGTGCGCATAGCATCACGATAATCGGACGGATCTGCTTTCCCTTAGTGGTAAGGTATGATTCTATGACCGTGTCCATAAGGGAGTTATCTGACAGTAATTGCGCGCGAATCATTTGATTGAGACGCACGAGGTCGGGTTCGATTACTGATTTGATGCTATCGAGTGAGGTCATTTTTTTCAAAAATATGGTGCAAAGGTAGCAATTTCTCACAATATCGCCAAGTAATATTACGATATTCGTACGAAACGTGTATGTATTACCTCATCGAAAGCTTAAACAGTTTAATATTGTATTGCAGTAAAAAGTAAGCCTATAAGTTGCATTTTAAGATAATTTTCTGTAACTTTGCAATTGATAAAGTGTTTATAATATATGAAGTTTGTAAGGATTATACCTGGATACGACCATTTATGGGTGTCAAGTCCCAGGATCAAGAAGTTGATGAACTGACTTTATTGTTTCGTAAATGGAACAATGCAGAATATCTGCTTAACTTCTTCATGGAAAACTTTGAGGACTTAAAAGCTTTCTTCAAAATAGAAAGACTCGATCATGCAATAGAAGATACATTTGAAGATGCTGAAGTCCTTGAAGAGTTGGTGCTTGATTTTCCTTACACTGAACATCTTGATGAACTATTCAAACCATTGGATATTACAGATGCCGGAATGTCTGAACTAACACGAGAGAAAGCTCGTAATTGGAATAGGGAACGACACGCAAGCTGGCTTAGAATCTATGCAATAAGGTTAGAGCCTGATGTTTATGTAGTGACAGGTGGCGCAATTAAATTGAGCAGGACAATGCAAGAGCGCAAGCATACCGCAATAGAACTTGATAAACTCAATCGTTGCAAGGCTTATTTGAAAGCTAATGGTGTCTTTGATCAAGGTAGTTTTGTTGAACTGATTAATTGATGAATATTATGGCAAGCAAGACGATTAATTTTTTAGAAACTCATAAGAGTGAGACTCCATCACGCTTTGTGTAAGATGCTGTATGGCGCAAAGAAAATGCAAGTTGGCTTCGTTGGTCGCGCAGGCTTGCCCTTATCCTTATTGGTTACATGCAGGACAATGGTATGAAGAGAGCAGACCTTGCTTCGAAGCTTGGCGTTACTCCACAATACGTCAGCAAGTTGCTCTCAGGTACAGAGAATCTCAGTTTTAAAAGCATTGCAAATATTGAGGAAAAGTTAGGCATTTCCTGCTTGGCTATATCTTGAGAGTGTGTTTTGTCGGGCTAATCGAGCAACTCCTGCGGGGGATTGATGAAGTATAGATGGGCGCGGGCGCGGGTGATTGCCGTGTACAGCCAACGGTAGAATTCTCCTCCCACCTGCTCGGGCGGGATGTAGCTGAGGTCTACAAATACGTTTTTCCATTGTCCGCCCTGAGCCTTGTGGCAGGTGACTGCGTATGCATACTTAACCTGCAGGGCATTGAAGTATGGCGATTCGCGCATGGCCTTGACTCTGAGGTCGTGGGGCAGTGACGGCTCAATGAAATCGGGGTCGGAATAAGCTCCTTGATACAACTTGCATGATGAATCATAATCGAGGGCGGCCGCGTTGCCGTGCAGTCCGTTGAGTATCACCTTGGCCTGGAATTCCATGCCCGGTCGGTCGGCCGGTTCGAGAATCACGTCGGCAAAAAACAAGCCGTACCGGCACTCGGTGGCAACGGTCTTGATAAGGCGCAATACCTCGCCGTTGGCTATGAAGTCGAGTCCCTTTACTTTGCGCGACCAGTAATAATTGTTTTTTGCGGCGATGAGCAGGTCGCCGCGTGCGAGCTGTTCCTCGCGGTCGAGTACTATGGCTCTGATGCCTTTGTTGAACTCGGTGGCGCTGAGGTTGCTGCGTGTTATCACAATAGTTTCGTCTTCACCATCGCGGCGATAGAGCGAGTCGATAAGGTCGGGCAGTTCCTCGCCCGTCACAACCGAAACGTCATCGAATCCGCGGGCCGAAACCGGCACAATTCCCTCTGCTACAAAATCTTCTTTTAACGAAGCTGCCAGAGCTCGGCGCAGTCGGGTAGCGTTGCGCAGTATGCCGCTTCCGGCAGCCTGACGGGCTACCTCGGTCATGGTGGCGTGGGTCACTTTCAGCCCATACGAGCGAAGCACCTCGGGGTTCATGGCCGGCGATTCGGTCTGGTTTACCGGGGGCAGCTGAGCTGTGTCGCCCATGAGTATAAGGCGGCATCCGGTCGATGAATATACAAATTGAATAAGGTCGGTGAGCAGATTTGAGCCGGTTTCGGTCTCGGAGCCTATCATTGAGGCTTCGTCAACGATAATTATGCCATTTTTGAGCTTGTTTTCGCGCGGCAAAGCTCCTCCGAACGACGGCGACCCGGCAAGCGAGTGGCGGTAGATCTTGCGGTGGATGGTGTATGCCTGGAATCCGGCTCCGGCGGTGAATACCTTGGCTGCACGGCCGGTTGGCGCGAGCAGCAGGGTCTCTATGTGCATGGCGTGCAGCGACTTTACAAGTGCGCTGATGAGCGAGGTTTTGCCTGTGCCGGCATAACCGTTGAGTATAAAAACACGCTCTTCGGTATATGATACCGAGGGGTTTGGGGCACAAAAACGAGCGAGCGCGAGCGCCACTTTCATTTGTTGCTCGTTAGGCTCAAAGGGAAGCCGTGCTAAAATGTCGGTGGCGAAGTCGCGCTCGGTCATTGAATGTCGTTAAAGGATGTCTTTATTATTTGTTAAGCGACCATTCCCAGCCGCCGTCCTTGGTGTCTTTGACGGCAAAGCCTATGGCGGCAAGTTCGTCGCGAATGCGGTCGGATGTAGCCCAGTCCTTGCGGCTCTTGGCATCCTTGCGCAGGCTCAGAATCAGGTCGATGGCTTGTTCAAATGGTTTGAGAGAACCTTCGCCCGAAGCATCGGCGCCCGATTCAAGGCGTATGCCCAGAATATCGCCGAGGAAGGTGCGCATCACGTCCTTAAGTTCTTCGATATCGGCTGCGGTGAGTGTGGCGTTGCCGTCGTTCACCTGATTGATTATACGGCAAGCGTCAAAGAGGGTGGCGATGACGATGGGAGTGTTCAGATCATCGTCCATGGCCTCGTAGCAGCGGCGGCGTATGTCGGATACATCAACTGACGATGTTTCGGCCGGCTTAAGGTCTTGCAGACGCTGCCAGCCTTCGAGCATGCGCTTGAGAGCGGCTTCGGCTCCCTGCAGGGCTTCGTTGGAGAAGTCTACGGTGCCGCGGTAGTGGGCCTGAAGTATGAAGAAGCGTATGGTCATCGGCGAGTAGGGCTGGGTGAGCAGCTCGTGCTTGCCGGTGAAAAACTCCTGCAAGGTGATGAAGTTGCCGAGCGATTTGCCCATCTTCTTGCCGTTGATGGTAATCATGTTGTTGTGCATCCAGTAGCGCACGGCGGGTGCGCCGTTGTGTGCCACCGACTGTGCTATCTCGCACTCGTGGTGGGGGAACTTGAGGTCCATGCCGCCGCCGTGTATGTCAAATTCGGTGCCAAGGTATTTCTCGCCCATGGTAGAGCATTCGAGGTGCCATCCGGGGAAACCTTCGCTCCAGGGCGATGGCCAGTGCATGATGTGCTCGGGTGCGGCCTTTTTCCAAAGGGCGAAGTCGGCAGGATTGTGTTTCTCGGTCTGGCCGTCGAGTTCGCGGGTTGTAGACAGCAGCTCGTCGATGTTTCGACCCGAGAGCTTGCCGTAGCCGAAGTCGCGGTTGAATTTGGGTACATCAAAGTAAACAGAGCCTTCGCTCTCGTATGCGTAGCCTGATTCGAGTATTTTCTTCACATACTCAATCTGCTCTATGATGTGGCCCGATGCGTGTGGCTCGATAGATGGAGGGAGCACGTTGAGGGCATCCATGGCCTGGTGGTAGCGGTTGAGGTAGAACTGCACCACTTCCATAGGTTCGAGTTGCTCAAGGCGTGCTTTCTTGGCTATTTTGTCCTCGCCGTCGTCGGCATCGTGCTCAAGGTGACCTACGTCGGTGATGTTTCTGACGTAGCGCACCTTGTAGCCCAGATGCTGAAGATAGCGGAAAAGGATGTCGAATGTGATGGCCGGGCGGGCATGACCCAGATGGCCGTCGCCATAGACAGTGGGGCCGCAGACATACATCCCGACGCGGTCGGGATGCAAGGGCTTGAACAGCTCCTTTTGGCGCGACATCGAGTTGTAGATGACAAGATTATTCTCTTTCATAGCGTCGGGAAGTATTCTGTTTATTTATCAGGCCTGGAAGGGGTTGGGCAGACCGTCGGTGGTCTTTACCTGCTTGGCCATCTTGCGTTCGATTTCACCGAAGATCTGTTCGTACTTGGCGATGTTGTCGCGAAGAGCGAAAAGAAGGTTCTTGGCGTTTTCGGGAGTCATCACGATGCGGCTCTGAACTGATGCCTGGGGCATGTTGGGAGCTACGGTAACGAAATCAAGGAAGATTTCCTGGGGAGAGTGTGAGATAACTGCGAGGTTGCAGTACTTGCCGGGTGCAACTTCGGGCGAAAGTTCGATTTTAAGTTCTTTTTGTTCCATGATTGTTATATTTTTTTATGTTGTTTGAATTGCAGGGTGTTTTTGAATTTGACGGATATATGAATGAGGATCAATTCATAAGCGCCCAAAAATTCTAAACTCTAAATTCTAAATTCAAAGCTCGGTGACGGGTTCGTCGGGAGCAGAGCCGTCTTTGTGGATTTTCTGAACGTACTTCAGGCCGTTTGAGTAGCGGAAGTGCAGGTTGAAGCCGCGGTTGGTGGTCTTTTCGAGCAGGCTCTGCATGTTGAATGTGCCGAAGAAAGTCTGCTGTGAGAGCAGAGCGTCGTCAGATTCGTAGCAGATGTACACATCGGGATAGTCGTTGTCGGCGGTAGCCTCGTCAACGTATGCGCAGAAAGTCTTGGGCTGCTTGTAGATGGGTGCGTAGAATGAGATGTCGAGATAATCAAGAGCCGCATGGCGGTAGAGGCAGTAGGCGTTGTTGGGGAGTTTCTGTGAAATCTCCGACATGGGGGCGTACTGCAAGGTGCCGGTGAAGGGATCGTTGATCTGGAACAGCGATACGGGACCCGATACGAAGGGGTTCTGGTTGTTGTCTTCGCGGGTGAAGTATATCACGTAGCGTTTACCTATCTCGCCCTTGAACTGAGAGTAGAGCGGTGTGGTATAGGTGATGGTTGACGAACCCAGGTATTCGCTGGTGGTGAAAGTCATGCCGGTTTCAGACTTGCCTGTGAGAGTGGCGAATGCGCTTATCTGGGTAGGCTGTGTGTCTGGCTTGTTGCTGTCAAGACACGAAGAAAGCAATGCTGCGGGAATGAGCATCGCGGCGAGGAGGATTTTGTTAATGAATTTCATTTCTTGATTGATTTTGATGTAATTTACTGATTGGTCAGGTAGTAATGTTATACTTTTTTATTGCATGTTGTGGAAACTATTCGACCGTCGGCCATATTGATGATGTAGTCGGAGTCGGCAGCGAGGTTTTCGTCGTGGGTGACGATGAGGAATGTGGCTCCGAGCTCGTCGCGCAGGTTGAAGAACAGCTTGTGCAGCTCGCGGCGGTTCTGCGAGTCGAGACTTCCTGAAGGCTCGTCGGCAAGAATGACCTGAGGCTTGTTGATAAGCGCCCGGGCAACGGCACCGCGTTGACATTCGCCGCCCGAAAGCTCGGCCGGACGGTGGGTGGCACGTGATTCAAGGCCCAGAAACTTGAGCAGACGACGCGCTTCGTCGAATGCCTTGTTGCGGTCGGTGCCGGCTATCAATGCCGGTATGGCCACATTTTCTTCAAGGCTGAACTCGGGCAACAGGCGATGCATCTGGAATACAAATCCGATATTCTCGTTGCGGAAACGCGACAAAGCCTTGTCAGACAGCGCAAACACGTCTACATTGTCGTACTTCACCGTGCCCTTGTCCGGTCGGAAAAGCGTGCCTATAATTTGGAGCAGGGTGGTTTTGCCCGCTCCCGACGGGCCTACGATGGATGTGACGGCGCCGTGAACGACGTCGATGTCAATGCCTTTGAGCACCTCGAGCGCTCCAAAAGATTTATGTATGTCGTGTGCGACAATCATATTACTACTTATTCAAATTGTAAAATTACTATAACCTGAGCATACTGCCAAAAAATTAAGAATAATTATGATTTTTTGCTGCGCATAAAAAACTCCGGCAACCCTTGCTGCGGGTGCCGGAGTATACGTCGGTTGAACGTGCGGTTATAGTATTGATAAGATATATCGTTTATGAAGAAGTGATGAGAGCGTTGATTCCGATCAACGGTAGTCGGCAAAGCGTTCCTGCAGTTTCTTGCGGGCGAAGAAGATACGGCTCTTTACGGTGCCGAGCGGCAGGTTCATGTGCTCGGCTATCTCATTGTATTTGTAGCCTGCAACGTGCATAGAGAAGGGAATGCGGTATTCTTCGGGGAACGCGTCGATGGCATCGGTGATCTCGCCGGCGTGGAACGAACCTTCGGGATCTTCGAGTCCGCTGTCCTGACAGATGTTGAGATGGTAGAGGTTTTCGGTGGTGTCGACAATAGTAGCCGAGCGCTGGGTGCGACGGTAGTTGTTGATGAAGATGTTGCGCATGATTGTGAACACCCATCCTTTGAAGTTTGTGCCTTCAGCATATTTGTCTTCATTGTCGAGGGCCTTGAGGGTTGTGTCCTGCAACAGGTCGTAAGCATCGTCGCGGTTGGAGGTAAGCATGTAAGCAAAGTTGAGCAGGTTGCCCTGAAGTTGCATAAGGTTTGATTGGAATTTTTCGCTCTTCATAACTTTAGTTTTTTAATGTTTTTTGTCTTGTGACATTGCAAAATTGGGGCAAAAACCGGGGCTTGTCAAGTATTTCGGTGTTAATAAGTGTTAATGCGATAAAATTTAAGAATTAAGGCTTTTAAAATGCAGTAAATCAGATAAATAAAATATGTAACAATTGTTACATCATTGTTACAAGCGTGTTAATGTTGTAATAATGAATAGTAAATGTAACAATAACGTAACTAATTTAACAGAGCTGCTGTGAACAAAAACGGGTGTTTAAATTACACGTATAAAACATTAAGAAAAATACCCGAATTACGCTCAAAATAAGACGGAATTGAAAAAAATCAGCTAAAATCCCTTGTCATAATATAAAAAAGTTGTAACTTTGCAGTTGCAAGTCAATCGGGGTGTAGCACAGTTGGCTAGCGCGCCACGTTCGGGACGTGGAGGTCGGAAGTTCGAGTCTTCTCACCCCGACAGATTTTCAATAAAAAAGGGTTTAGCTCAGAGAGTTAAACCCTTTTTTTATTGAATAACCGAAGTATTTCGGTTTCAAAATAATTTCCAAAATCGGTTATATACATTCCCTTCACTTCAGCAGTGACAGGTATTTATCGGCTATGGAGCGGTAGGAGAAGCGTGAGGCGGCAGTGCGCAGGGCTTCAGGGGATATGGGTTTGTCGAGTGCTTTGCATATAGCTGCGGCTGCGGCTGCGGCAGGATTGTCGGATGATTCTATGGCATATCCGGTCACGCCGTCCTGAATAATGTCGGCTCGGCCATCGTGAACGAATCCCACAGGGACAGCTGCGGCGGCCTGACCCTCGATGAGTATTGTGGGCAGTGTCTCGAAGCTCGATGTTGACAGCACCACCGACGAATGAGCCATGAGTGATTGAATTTTTCCCGGCGAATAAATTGGTCCGAGGTGTACGTGGGGCAGGCGTAGCCGGGCAAGACATTCGGTGTCGCGCAAGTCGCCTACAAATACAGCGAATGCCCTCTCTCCATGAGTGTCGGCAAGCAGGTTTAGAGCGTCTATGGCCAGATTGTGCTGTTTTATGGGGTCGTCAATGCGGGCGGCGCAAAACATTATCAGTTTCTTGTCGGCGGGTAGTCCAAGTTGCTCGCGCGAAAATGCCGGCTCGGTCATGAATTTCTCAACGGGTAGGGCGTTGTGAATCAGTTCCACCCGTTGGTCACCAAGCAGATTGCTGCGACGGGCGCATCCGGTGAGCCACGAGCTTACACCCACAAATATTATTCCGGCCTTGGCGTATGCTTTTTTCTTACGGGCAAATGTACTTGCGCTCAGATCATGCGGAGCGGCGCAGGAATTGAGCAGCGGGCAGTCACCGCAAGCGTTCATATACCTGTCGCAGTGGCCGGCATGGTGGCATATACCCGTGAAATTCCACATGTCGTGCATGGTCCATATCACAGTCTTGTCGGCTGCAATGCGGCATATTTCATCAAGCGACAGCATGCCCTGGTTTACCCAGTTGAGCATCACGGCGTCGGCCCGGCGTATCAGCGGATGCCTGCTCAGCGGCAGGCCGTCGGTGGCAATTGAGACTTTGAAAAGATCGCGTCTGGAGAATCCGTTATGGGTGAAAATCCTAAGATGCTCAGCCAGAAACGGCAGCTTTGTGCGCAGATTTCCGGCGGCCTGTTCCACGTAGGGCGAATCAGACGACTTGTGGGCAACGAGCATGCGGGCATCAACGCCCTGCGCCCGCAGAGCTTCCATAAGGCGGAATGTCACCACCGACGCGCCGCCCAGAGTGTCGCTGTGATTTACGAGAGTGATTTTCATTTGCGGACGGGTAGAGGAATGCCCTCGCGGCGCACGATTATGCCTACAAAAGCTATGAGTATGAAGAATCGTATTATCCAGTTGGCCACCTGCCACGGAGTAAGGCAATACATGCCTATGAAGTAGAACACGGCAGCTATGAGCACGTAGGATGATATGCGTCCCACTTTATAATTTATGGGATATTTGCCACGTCCTATGAAGTAGCTGGCCACCATCATGGCTCCGTAAGAGCAGAAGGCTGCCCATGCGCAACCCATATAGCCAATGCTGGGTACGAGCCAGATGTTGAGCGACAGGGTTATGGCGAGTCCGAACAGCGAGAACCAGGCTCCCCACATTGTCTTGTCGGTGAGTTTGTACCACACCGACAGATTGAAGAAGATGCCGAAGAAGAGTTCGGCGGCCATAATTATCGGCACCACCTTGAGTCCGCTGAAATAGCGCGGCGAGATGAAATACTTGATTATGTCGAGATAGAACATTACGCCCATGAATATGATGAGCGCGAATAGCACGAAGTACTTCATGGCGTCGCTGTACATACGCATGCGGTGGTCGTCGCCCTCGCCTTTGTCGCGGGCAAATATGAAGGGTTCGTATGCAAAACGGAATGCCTGTATGAACATCACCATGATAATGGCAATCTTGTAGTTGGCGCCGTAAATGCCCAGGCCTTCGAGGGCATCGCCACGGCCTGCGGCAAGAGTGGGATAAAGTATTTTGTCGATGGTCTGGTTCATTATGCCGGCCACGCCGAGCACGAGCAGCGGGGCCGAGTAGCGCAGCATCTCCTTTAGCAGCACTGTATTAAATTTCCATTTAAATCCGCGCAGCTCCGGAATCATCATCACGAAGTTTACCGCCGAGGCTATGAGGTTGGCCAGAAAAATGTAGCCTATGCCGAATTCGGGGCGATAGAACCAGTTGACCGTGGCCGGGGCATGCTCCATGAGTTTGGGGCAGAGCAGAATGAAAAACAGATTAAGCCCGATATTTACACCGATATTTACCAGTCTTATCACGGCAAAACGTACCGGGCGCTTGCGGTAGCGCAGATAGCTGAAAGGCAGTGCCAGGAAAGCGTCGAGTGCCACGCATACGGCCATCATCATCACGTACGACGGATGTCCGGCACACTCCATCCATACTGTCACCGGGCTGAGAAACGCGGCCACCAGAGCCACAAAGGCTATGGATGTCACGCCCAGCGAAATCAGCGAGGTTGAATACACCTCCATGGGGTCTTTCCAGCGGTCGTGGTTGGCAAATCTGAAGAATCCCGTCTCCATACCGTAGGTAAGGATAATGAGAGCCACTGCGACCACAGAATATACAAATGTGACAACGCCGTACTCCGCTACCGGAAAGCAGATGGTGTACAGCGGCACAAGACACCAGTTGAGAAATCGTCCGATGATGGAGCTGACACCGTAGATGGCGGTGTCCTTGGCTAAGGATTTTATGGATGGCATAATGTTTTTAAACAGGCTCTTATATAATGTTTATCAGCCGAAAAGGCCGAAGTCGTCGCCGTGGCGTTTGGCACCGAGGTGTTCGTATGCGAGTGGTGTCACCTCACGGCCACGCGGGGTGCGTTTGAGGAAGCCCTCCTTTATGAGGTAGGGTTCGTAGACCTCTTCTACGGTGCCGGCGTCCTCGCCCAGAGCGGTTGATATGGTTGACAAGCCTACCGGACCACCGTGGAATTTCTTGATTATGGTGTTGAGTATCTTGTTGTCGGTCTCATCAAGGCCGTAACGGTCTATGTTGAGGGCTTCGAGGGCGTAGCGTGCTATCTCAATGTCTATTTCGCCGGTGCCTTTCACCTGGGCGAAGTCGCGCACGCGCCTGAGCAGCGAGTTGGCTATACGGGGAGTGCCGCGCGAGCGCATTGCTATTTCAGTGGCGGCCTCAGACGAACACTTCACCTTGAGCAGCGATGCACTGCGCAGTATGATGCGTTTGAGGATTTCGTGGTCGTAATACTCAAGATGGCAGTTGATGCCAAAACGTGCGCGCAGGGGCGATGTGAGCAGACCGCTGCGGGTGGTGGCACCCACCAGGGTGAACGGACTGAGCGACAACTGCACCGACCGCGCTCCGGGGCCTTTGTCTATCATGATGTCGATGCGGTAATCCTCCATGGCCGAATACAGATATTCCTCTACCACGCGGCTCAGGCGGTGTATTTCGTCGATGAATAGCACGTCGTTTTCTTCGAGCGAGGTAAGTATGCCGGCCAGATCGCCGGGTTTGTCGAGCACCGGGCCGGAGGTAACTTTAAATCCCACACCCAGCTCATTGGCAATGATACCGGCGAGGGTGGTCTTGCCCAGTCCCGGAGGGCCGTAAAGCAGCAGATGGTCGAGAGCCTCGCGGCGCATACGGGCGGCAGCCACAAAAATGCGCAGGTTCTCCACTATCTTTTCTTGACCGTTGAAGGCTTCAAAGCGTCCCGGTCGCAGGGCTTTCTCAAAATCGCCGTCGGCCGAGGATGCTCCGGTGTCGCGTATATCGAAATCTTCTCTCATTCAGAGTTTTTCCATTACTTTGTTAAAAACGACAGCAGGCTTGATGGCTGTCAGGCACAGGTAGTCGCCGCGATGGCATGGCTTGTCGCCGAATACCGAGCAGGGGCGGCAGGTCATGGGCAGCTGTATCATGTCGTCGTCGCTCTGTTTCCAGCCTTTGAATCCGCAGTAGGGATGTGTCGCACCCCAGATGCTCACGGTGGGTGTTCCTGCAATGGAGGCGAGGTGCATGTTGGCCGAGTCCATGCTGAGCATCACGTCGAGGTGGTTGAACAGGGCTATCTCGGCGCTGAACCCGAATTTCTTGCCGGCAAGGCAGTCTACGTGGGGTATCTCGGCAGCCCAGCTTTCGAGCACGGCGGTTTCTTCGGCACCTCCACCCAGCAGGAATATGCGTGTGCGGGGCTGCTCGGCAAGCATTTTGACAACCTCTTTCATCAGCTCGGGAGGATAAACCTTGCCCTTGTGGGCGGCGAAGGGTGCTATGCCTATCCAGCGTTCACCGGCGGGCTTGGGGGCTGTGATTTTTGCAAACAATGCCGTGTCGGCCTTGCCTTTTCCGCCAAACAGCCCCTTGAAGCGGTCGTTCACGGGCAGACCGGCACGGTAGAATGCCTCGCGGTAGCGGGCACGCTGCGATGTGAGCGGCAGCATCACCTTGTAGTTGCGGCGGGTGAGGGCTTTCTTGGCTCCGCGGCCTTTGTTGATGCGCGATACGTGTATGCGGCGCAGACGGCAGAATATGCCCATCAGGCGGGTGCGTATCACATCGTGCAGGTCTATGAAGGCGTCAACCTTGTATTTGTCGCAAACTTCTTTCACCAGCCGGCGCATGCCTTTCACGCCGGTATAGTCGGTCTTCACGTCCACGCCCACCACGGTGAGGTTGGCGGGTGCGTTGATGAATATACCGGTCATCGACTGACGGGTGACCAGCACAAAGCGTATGTCGGGAAAACACAGGCATGCGCTGTATATTACCGGCACCGTCATGGCCACATCGCCTATGGCCGAGAAGCGGGCTATCATCACCGACATCAGGCCGCGGTCGTTGCCGTTCTGTGAATTATTTCGCGCCATACAACACCGGGTTGGTGTCTTTATCGTTGTACATCTTCATCTGCTTGTACACCTTCATGTACTTGCGTCCGGCGGCTATGTCGTCAAGGAGCGAGTCGATGGCCGACGACAGGTCGATGCGCTGCTGTTTGAGTACATCGAGCTTGGCGCGGCAACGGTTCTTGTGAGCTTCGTCGGCATCCTCGCGGGCCACTTCGGCATTCATGTGGTATAGCTTCAGAGCAAGGATCGAAAGGCGGTCTATGGCCCATGCGGGGGTCTCGGTGTTGATGGTGGCATCGGGCAGAATGGCTACGTCGGCATACTTGTGGCGCAGCTGCTCGTCGATTTCCTCAACCATATCGGTGCGTTCCTGGTTTGAGCGGTCTATGCGGCGCTTCAGCTCGAGAGCGGCTATGGGGTCGATCTGAGGGTCGCGGATTATATCCTCCATGTGCCACTGACGGGCGTCGATGAGGTTCTTTTCCCAAAGGGTATGCTCGGTGGTACCCTCGGCAAACGGATTTGCCACCGGGGCGTCGATGTCATCACTCACGTGGTAGGCCACCACGCAGTTGTCGAATATCTTGTTACAATTTTCTGCAAATGTCATAATTTTTCGTTTTTAAAGACCGGTTATAGTCTGTTGACAAAGTTACACAACAATCGCCGAAAATGCAAATGCTATCCGATTTTTCCAGAGCGACTGCATTAAAATCCATGGTTTTGAAGGATTGTAGTTAAATAACATGGATAAAAAAAGCACGTATAAGCCATTCTCATGTCGGGTTGGCATGGTGCTTTTCTTGCAGTATAACATATCGGTAATGAATTATTACAGGCATAAAAAAGCCGTCGATGGACTTATCGGCGGCTTTGGGTTGATGTGTATGGTTTGGTTAACGGGATTTTTTGAATTCGATGTCGTCGATCAGGCAGCGCGCGTTGGCTTTGCCATCGGCATATATGCCAATCCGGACTTTGCCACCGGAGACTTTGATTCCTTTCATGGTTATCTCGACCCATTGCGGGTGTTTTTGATTAATATCCATGGTGGTCTCGTTGCTGCCGCTTATGGCGAAAAATTCCAATTTTCCAAAATTGCCTTCTGTTTTGACCTTGGCCGAAAGCGTATATTCTCCGTTGGGTAGGGTCACGAAGGGGGTGGAGGAAATGGTTTGGCTCACTCTGCGCGAGAAGTCTACGATGTCGCTGATGCAAAGGCTCTTCTCTCCGGTCACGAAGCGCCGGTCGTCACGGGTGTTGAGGTAGTTGAGTTGCGGCGAAAGAGAGTCTCCTACGGCCACTTTGTTTCCACTTATGATTTCTGTGTCCCATCCCAGCAGGTGTTCCTGTCGGGGCTTGACAGGATTGGGGATGATGCGTCTGTCGGCTTCAAAACTACCGTTGAGTGCGTAATTGTTGTCGGGCGCCACACGCCATTTGCCGGTAGCTTCATCAAGTTCCCATGCTGAGAGAGAGTTGAACCAAGGGGTGCCGTCAGGCCCGAACGAGAGCGGAACCCATACGTTGTAGCCGAGTCCGTTTCCTGCGAAATCGCTCCAGCGGTCACCGCAGAAGATCACGGTTTCCTTTCCGTCACTGCCGGCACGGAGGGTATAGAAGAATCCTGTCTGCGACACATGCGCGTAGTCTGATTCGCATCCTTTCATCACCTGCATGTCGTTGGCAGGGGTGTATGGGCCGTGGATGTCGTCGGCAACAAGATAATAGGCATACGAGCCGTCCCATCCGTAGATATTGGATGCGCACATGTAGTAGCGGCCGGCGTGCTTGAACATGCAGTTGCCCTCGCGGCTTTCACCCTCAAACACTTTAGTGCAGTCTATAAGGTCGGGGCGCCCGTCGACGATTCCTATTTCAGAGACATATATCTTGTTGCGGCCATTGCCGTAGGAATACACCAGATATGACTTGCCGCTGTCGGGATCGGTGAATACGGTCTGGTCGCCGGTGTTTGGTGTGCCGATGGTCTGCGTCATGTCTTTTACCCATTCCCAATGGAATGGGCCTTCCGGGCGTTCTGATGTAGCGAATAGCACCCCGTTGCCGTATTGTATCACCAATACGTAGCGGCTGATCTGTGGCAGATAGCATACTCCCATGCGTCCGATCCATCCACATTTGCCATGTTTCTCTATCTCGGCGGGTGTGAGTACGTCGCCTGAATATGTCCAGTCGGTGAGATTGTCGGAAGTGTAGCATGTCACTCCGCTGAATACGGGATTTTTGATGGTTTGCGTCGGATCGGCGCGATAGGCTTCAGCGCCATTGTAGCGGACGCCATACCAATAATATTTAGGGCCGTTTCCGTCTTCTGTGTCAAACCGGAATATGCCGCCACCCTGGCTGTAAAGTGGAGAGCCGTCGGCTGTATTCCAGAACACGTCATTTTCAATTTTACGAAAATCGGCTTTTGCTGCCGGGATGCCGGCAATGGCAAGAATCAGGTAGATAATGATTTTTTTTGTCATGGTAATTTAGTCAAGATGACTTCTCTATTTGAATACTGACAAGCGTACTCGCTTGCCCTTGATTTTGGGCGCCGGCAGGTGCAGCACATGTTGTATCATCTCGGGTGGCAGGGCCACGTATGCGGCGTGGTCGCGCAGGTCTATCTTGCCTATGTCAGAGCCTTGCATGCCGGCATCTTTGGTCAGGAAACCCACTATGTCGCCGCGCGAAATCTTTTCCTTGCGTCCGGCATTGATGTACAGGGTCACGGCCGACCGGCGTATGGGGTCGGCTGTGGTGCCGGTTGGGTTGTAGTCGCGTTCCCACACCACATATTCGGGTATGTTCTCGCCCTCTGCGGTAATTACGTACACCTCGCCTGATGAGTCTACGCGCGCCGTGCGTCCGTTGCGGTGGGTCCATGCTTCGGGCGACGACGGCATGTGATAGTGAATCACGGCATTGACATCGTCAATGTCGAGTCCGCGGGCACCGAGGTCGGTTGATACCACTATGGGGGTCGAGCCGTTGTTGAACCGTATCACAGAGCCTTCGCGGTCTATCTGCTCGAGTCCGCCGTGGTATATCCCTGCCGGTAAATCGGCGTCGAGCAAGGCATTATATACTCGCTCGGAGGCCTCGCGGTGATTTACAAATACCATCACCTTGCCGTTTGGCATGGAGTGGAGCAGGTCTATGAGGGTCTGCAGCTTGTCGCGCACGGGGCTTTTGACCTGCACTATCTGCATGCGCGAGCGCGGATTTGCGGTTTTTTGTGAAAAATCAATAGTCTCGGCGCCGCGCATGTCGATAAACTCGGGCATCATGGCAATGGGTGTGGCCGAGTTGAGTATGACGGTGCGCAGTGATTTCAGCCGTTTGCATATACGTTCCATCTCGTCGTGGAATCCCAGCTCCAGAGCCTTGTCGTATTCATCAATTATCAGAGCCAGGCAATGCGTGAGATCTACGGTGTGGCGCTTGAGGTGATCGAGCATGCGACCGGGGGTGGCCACTATGATGTCGGGCACCACGGCCATTGACGAAACTTCCTCTTCCATCGAGTGTTTGCCATAGAAGGCCACAGTCTTGTAGCCCGATGCAAGCTTGCGTACTACCTCGAAAATCTGTAGTGTGAGTTCGCGCGACGGAGCCAGAATCAAGGCCTGTGTATATCCGCCGGCCGGCTGCAAGCGCTTGAGCAGCGCGCCCCCGAATGCTATGGTCTTGCCCGAGCCGGTGGGCGAGAGGATTACTAACTTTGACGCACGGGCAGCCCATACGGCCTGCTGCATGGCATTAGGCTGTTCTATGCCGAATTTCTCACGGATTAAGGAAGCGAGTTTCATATTATTGCAAAAGGAACCGGCGATAGATATACCTGCCGATTCCTCATTATTAATTTTTACTTACGAAAATTATTTGTTGTCGCGCACGAGCTTGTCAAACTTCTCGGCGGGGAGCAGGTCCTGAGTGCCTACAAATGTCTGTGTGGTTCCGTCGGGTTTGAGGAAAACTACAGTAGGAACGGCTTCAACACCGAAAGCCTGGGCTGTGAGGGGCAGGTTGTCGATGTCAACAGAGATGAAGCGCACGTCGGAGAAAGTCTTGGCGGCTTCTTCAAACACGGGGTGGAGCTGCTTGCACGGTCCGCACCATACGGCGTTGAAATCGAGGATGGTGAGCTGGTCGACGGTCATACCGGGACGCAGTGTTGTGTCGTTGTCAAATACTACAACCTTGCCGGCCTCAGTGGCAGGGGCGGCTTCTTCGGTTGCAACTTCTGTGGTGGTAGCCTGAGCTTCTTCGGCATCGGTGGCATTAGCCTGCTTTGAGCAAGATGCCATGCACAGCACAGCTGCGGCTGCCATAAATAATATCTTTTTCATGTTGTTTAAACGTTTTGCAGTCAGAAAAGTTTTGATACAAAAAAAGGATTGCAGCTCGGCGAGCCACAATCCTTTTCAAGAATATCTTAGAGAGCCTGGGCCAGAGCAGCGTTGGTGTTGTGCACAGCGGCAGCGCTCTTTGCGAAAGCAGCCTTTTCAGCTTCGTTGAGGTCGAATTCAACGATTTTTTCGATACCGTTCTTGCCGAGGATACAGGGAACGCCGATGCAGAGGTCAGATTCGCCGTATTCGCCTTCGAGCAGGGCAGAGCAGCTGATGAGCTTCTTCTGGTCGTGGAGCACAGCGCCTACAACCTGAGCTGCGGCAGCACCGGGAGCATACCATGCAGAGGTGCCGAGGAGCTTGGTGAGGGTAGCACCGCCAACCATTGTGTCGGCAGCAACCTTTTCGAGCTGTTCGGCGGGGAGCAGGCTTGCAGCGGGCAGACCGCGGTAAGCTGCAAAGCGTGTCAGAGGAATCATTGTGGTGTCGCCGTGACCGCCGATAACGATGCCTTCAACTTCGGTAGCGTTAGCGCCGAGAGCGATGCTGAGGAAGTATTTGAAGCGAGCGCTGTCGAGTGCGCCACCCATGCCGATGATGCGGTTTTTGGGCAGACCGCTTGTCTTGTGGATGAGGTAGGTCATGGTGTCCATGGGGTTTGACACGCATACGATAATGGCGTTGGGCGAATGCTTGAGCACATTGTCTGTAACCGACTTAACGATGCCGGCGTTAACGCCGATAAGTTCTTCGCGGGTCATACCGGGCTTGCGGGGGATACCAGAGGTGATAACCACTACATCAGAGCCTTCGGTCATGGCGTAGTCGTTGGTAACGCCGGTGAGGCGGGTGTTGGTGCCGAGGATATTAGCGGTCTGCATGATATCCATAGCCTTGCCTTCGGCAACGCCTTCCTTGATGTCGAGAAGAACTACTTCGTCGGCTACCTGATTGGTAACCAGAACATTTGCACAAGTAGCGCCTACATTGCCGGCGCCGATCACTGTAACTTTTGACATAATCTTATATTTAAAAGATGTTTTGTGTTAGTGCTGAGTATATATAGCATCGCAAAATTAGGGAAAAAATTCTACAATTCCTAATTTAATTTTACAATTTCAGTTTAAGAGCTTTTTTTAATGAATTAATACGAATTAATTTGACTTTTGGGAAAAGACAGAGGGCAGTGGAATGGTGGTTTTGCCATTTCACTGCCCTCAGTGTTGGGTTGATTATGGTTCGGGATTATTTCTTGAGGCCGGCGTAGTTTTTGCTGTAGCGGAGTACCTGGGGCAGGAAGTCTTCGCCGTAGCTTACTTTAACGTCGGTGATGATGCCGTTGTCGTCGTAAACTGCTTCGTACACGGGGTTTACGAAGCCCTTATAGGGGGCGATGTCGAGCTTGGCGTAGCGGTTGAGCACTTCTTTGTGGAGCTTGGGATCAACCTTCACGGCGTATTTCTGCACAAGTGCTGCGCCGGCTTCATAGTCGCCTTCGCTCTTGATGCGCTGGATTTCGCCGAGGAGCTGTCCGAAGAGGTCGCGCAGCTTGGCGTAGTCGTTGATCTTTATGTAGGTCTTGCCGCCTTTCTTCACGAGCTGAATCACCTTGTCTTTCTTGCCGTGCTCAAATGCCCATGCGGCTATGAGCTGGCGGTTGCGCATGTGGGCTTCTTCGATGTCCTTGCCGGGTTCGATGCGCATGAGCTGGGTCATAAGGCCGTTGAGGATATATTTGTAGTATTCGGCCTTGTAGGCATCGGGGTTGTCGAGCAGACCGAGTTCGAGCAGCTTGGGATCGGCCAGATAGTAGAGGGCGAAGAGGTCGGCGCGTGCTTCTTCGAGGGTAGAACCGTGGGCCTTGAGGGCGTCGGGGTCAACACCGGGGAGGATGCGGCCCGAGCCGTGACCAAGGCACTCGTGGAGGTCGGTGTGGAGATTGTCGGTGATGAAGAGATATTTGTCGAGGAGCTCGCGGGTGGGAGCGTCGATTACAAATTCTTCGTTGAAGCCGTTGCCGTGCGAAGCTTCGTCGTAGGCCTGGGTGATGTTTTCGAGGGTGACAGACTTTGAGCCGTGGGCTGCGCGTATCCAGTTGGCATTGGGGAGGTTGATGCCGATGGGGGTAGCGGGATAAGAGTCGCCGGCGAGGATGGCTGCGGTGATTACCTTGGCCGATACGCCCTTAACCTCGTCCTTGCGGAAGCGGGGATCAACGGGCGAGTTGTTTTCAAACCACTGAGCGTTTTGCGAGAGGGTCTCGGTGCGGTGGCTGGCTGCGTTGTTCTTGAAGTTTACGATAGATTCCCAAGAGCCGGTCATGCCCAGGGGGTCGTTGTAGCTTTCGATGAAGCCGTTGATGAAGTCTACCTGCGAGGCGGTGTCGTCGGCCCAACGGATAGAGTAGTCGTCAAAAGTCTTGAGGTCGCCGGTGGTGTAGAAGTCGATAAGGCGAGCTATGGTCATGCGCTGTGCATCGTTTTCGGCGTAAGCCATTGCCTTGGTGAGGTTTTCAACGATGTGGGCGATGGCGTCGCTGTACAGGCCGCCGAGCTTGTAGATCTGCTCGGTCACCTTGCCGTCTTTCTTCACCAGGCGGCTGTTGAGGCCGTATGATATGGGAGTGGCGTCGTTGGAGTCTTTGAGGGCATTGTAGTAGTCTTCGACCTCTTTCTGTGTAAGTCCGTCGTAGAAGTCAACGGCCGAAGTCATGATGAGGTCTTCGCCCTCGGCCTGATTCACCTTCTTGGCATCAACGGTGGGGTCGAACATGGCCTTGAGCACACATCCGCAAGCCTTGGGGCTGCCGGGGAGCAGGGCGAGCTGTTCTTCAAACCATTCCTGAGTGAAGCCGGGGATAAACTTGTCGTTTGAGTAGTGGTGGTGTATGCCGTTGGCAAATTCTACCTGCTTGAGGTATTTTTCAAAAGCCTTGAACTGCTCTGAGTTGCGGTCGCCGGCATAGTTGGTGTAGAGGTTCTCTATAAGGTCGCGTATCTCGAGGTTGTGCTTGTAGTTCTGAGCCCAGAGAATGTCGCGTCCCCAGATGGCAGCCTCGGTCAGATAGTAGACGAGTCTTTTCTGGTTGAGAGAAAGAGAATTGAAGTCGGGTACGTCGTAGCGCAGGACTTCAATGTCGGCGAAGCGGTCGACGGTGTAGTCAATCGGTTTGTCTTGAGCCATTGCTGAGAGTGATACAGCCGCAGCGGCGGCGATGGTTAATATCTTTTTCATTCTGTATAAGAGGGTTTAGTTACTCTACATATAATATAAGCCCCTTGAGGTACTCGCCCTCGGGGTGGTAGATGTTTACGGGGTGGTCGGCGGGCTGTGTGAGCTGATGCAGTATGCGCACCTTGCGACCGGTCTGTGCGGCGGCCGAGAACACGGCCAGGCGGAACTGTTCGCGGCTCACGGCCTGAGAGCACGAGAATGTGAATACTATGCCGCCGGGAGCCACCTTGGATATACCGGCAGCGTTGAGCTTCTGATATCCGCGCAGGGCGTTGCGCAGGGCCGAGCGGTGTTTGGCAAAGGCCGGCGGGTCGAGCACTATAAGGTCGTATGCCTCGGGTTGTATGTTGTCGAGATACTTGAAGGCATCTTCTGCAAAAGCCTTGTGACGGGTGTCGCCGGGGAAGTTCAGCTCTATGTTGGCATCGGTGAGGGCTACGGCCTTGGCCGATGAGTCAACCGAGTGAACCAGCGTGGCTCCGCCCCTCATGGCATAAACCGAGAAGCCGCCGGTGTAGCAGAACATGTTGAGCACGCGTCGTCCGGCGCTGTAGTGTTCGAGCAGCGAGCGGTTGTCGCGCTGGTCAACGAAAAATCCGGTTTTCTGTCCGCGCAGCCAGTCGATGTTGAACTTCAGCCCGTTTTCCACAGCTACATTGTTGTCTGAGTGGCCAATGATGTAGTCGTTCACGGCATCAAGATTGGCCTTGTATGGCAGGGTTGTCTCGCTTTTGTAGTAGACGTTCTTCACGCCGAGGCCTTCGATTTTCACGAGCTGTGCGGCTATGATCTCACGGGCGAAGTGCATGCCGGGCGAGTGAGCCTGCAGCACGGCTGTGTCGCCATAGATGTCAACAACAAGGCCGGGCAGGAAGTCGCCCTCGCCGTGAACCAGACGGAAAGCCGAGTTGTCGGGGCGCTGCAATCCCAGGGCCTTGCGCATCTTCCATGCCTGCTCGAGAGCCTGACGGTAGAAGAGCGGCGTGATCTCTATGTCGAAGAACGAGAGCATGCGCACGGCTATGGAGCCAATCTGGAAGTGTCCCACGCCGAGCGGACGGCCGTCTGAGGCCACCACGCGCACTATGTCGCCTTCCTCCACATCGTCGGGCATGGCGGTGAGAGCGCCCGAGAATACCCAGGGGTGAAAACGCAGCAGCGATTCTTCCTTGCCGCGCTTGAGGGTAAGAGTCTTGTATTTCATACTATTTTATAGAAGCCTTATTACATCGTTGAGGTTGGCATATATGAGCAGCAGGAAGAGGAATCCCATGCCTATCATGTTGGCCACTTCGAGGAAACGCTCAGAGGGCTTGCGGCGTGTGATAATCTCTATGAGCAGGAATAGGGTGTAGCCGCCGTCGAGTGCCGGGATTGGGATGATGTTCATGAACGCCAGTATCACCGACAGGAACGCGGCTATTTCCCAGAACGAATACCAGTTCCATTGATTGGGGAACAGGCTGCCGAGGGTGCCGAATCCGCCCACGCTCTTGGCTCCGGCGGGGGTAAAGAGCAGCTTCATCGACGATACGTAGGTGGTGAGCTGGTTGACACCCTTCTTCCATCCTTGGGGTATAGACTCAATTATGCCGTATTTGATATCTTTTACATTGTAAATCTTCAGGGGCGATGTGAGCTGAATGCCTATCTTGCCGTCGGAGTTAATCTCTACGGGCACTGTCATGTCGGCGCCGTCGCGACGGATGAGCATGTCTACGGTCTTGCCCTTGTTTTTATCAAGAGCGGGGAAAAACTCGGAGAGCGAGGGGGTGGAGTCGCTTGCCACCGACAGAATGCGGTCGCCCGAGAGCAGGCCGGCCTTGGCGGCGCCGTCGTTGCTCGAGATGTTGTCGATGTAAACAGGCACACGCATGGTCATGTATGGGGTGTTGTTTTCAACAAGAGCCATGAGCAGCTCGTTGTCGGGGTATAGCACCACCGAGTCGGTGTGGTTGCGCAGCACGGTAACCTTGGCTCCGGGCTGAATCATATCCCAGCCGGTCGAGGCCACGCGCGGGTCTATATCCTCATCGTTGATTTGCAGCAGTATGTCGCCGTTGCGGAATCCGGCTTTGAGCATGGGGTCGGTGAAGTCCATGCCTTCGGTAATTTCCTGATATGGCACCACGCGGTCGCCCCAGTGGAATGCTATGCCTATGTATATGGCAATGGCGAGCAGGAAGTTGAAAAGCACACCGGCTACCATGACCAGCAGGCGTTGCCATGCGGCTTTGGAACGGAATTCCCAGGGCTGGGGTTCGGCGGCGAGGTCCTTTGAGCTTTTTGTCTCGTCGACCATACCTGCAATGTCGCAGTATCCGCCCAGCGGCAGCCATCCCAGACCATAGATTGTGTCGCGCCAGGTGGGTTTGCCGTCGGGGCGCGGTTCGCGGGGTTTGGAAACCTGAAATGTGGCGAGTGCCTGATCGTCGCTCTTGCTGAAGAGTTGCAGAGTACCCTTCATGGGGTTATACTTCAGAATTGAGAATCCCGGATTGAAAAAGAGATAAAAACGGTTGACTTTTATGCCGAAAAGCCGCGCAAAGAAGTAGTGGCCAAACTCGTGAACCGTAACGAGAATGACCAGCGCGACTACCAGCTGTAGTGCTTTTATGAGAAATGATTCCATAATTACTTGTAGATTAATGAACGAGCTATGGCGCGAGCCTCGGCATTTGTTGCTACAAAGTCGTCATACGTAGCGTCGGCTATGAAAGGCGTGCGCTCAAGGGTGGCTGTTATAGTGTTGTAAATGTCGTTGAATGCGATGTCGTCTCTGAGGAAAGCGGCAACAGCAATCTCGTTGGCGGCGTTGATGGTGCATGCGGCGTTGCCCCCGCGCTCCATGGCTATATGCGCCAGGCGCAGAGCCGGGAATCGGGTGGTGTCGGGCTGCTCGAAGGTAAGGCTGCCGGTGGCAATGAGGTCGCAGAAGTCGGCCACATTGCTGCTGCGCGAAGCCTCGCCAAGTGCGTATGCTATGGGGAGTGTCATTTCGGGCACACCCATCTGGGCCTTTATGGCGCCGTCGTGAAATTCTACCATCGAGTGTATTATGGACTGTGGATGCACCACTGCCGAAATCTTGTCGGGATCTATGCCGAAAAGCCACCGTGCCTCGATGATCTCGAAAGCCTTGTTGACCATAGTGGCCGAGTCGATGGTGATTTTGGCGCCCATGTCCCAGTTGGGATGCTTCAGTGCGTCGGCGGCACGTGCGGTGCGTATCTTTTCCTCGCTCCATGTGCGGAAGGGGCCGCCTGATGCGGTGATTATGAGCCGCTTCACAGTGGCGGGGTCCTCGCCCTGCAGGCACTGGTAGATGGCCGAGTGCTCCGAGTCGACCGGATAGACCTTTGACGGCGACGATGCCAGCAGGCGTGTGATGTAGCTGCCGGCCACCACCATGGTCTCTTTATTGGCCAGGGCGATGTCCTTGCCGGCCTTGATGGCGGCAACGGTAGGTTCGAGCCCCGAGTAGCCCACTGTGGCGGTGACAACGGTGTCGACATTGGAGCCTGTGACGGCGTCGGCAATGGCCTTGGAGCCGGCGGCGGTGGCAATGCCCAGCGGTGCGAGTGCCGCCGACAAGCGCTCATACAGGTCCTCGCGGGCTATGATAGCCAGGTCGGGCTTGTGGCGGCGTGCCTGTTCTATAAGGTCGTCAACACGCGACCCGGCCACCAGTACCGATGCGCGGTAGCGGTGGCTGTGTCGTGAGATTATATCAAGTGTTTGAGTGCCTATAGACCCCGTAGAGCCTAATACGGCGATATTTTTCATACGGAGAAATGATTGGTTTTTTTAGAAGCTTATTTGCCTCCGAGTTCCTTGTACAGCTCGTTGAACTGATCGTTTTCAGTCATGATCTCAAACTTGGTGTTGTCGCGGCCGTTCATCTGCATGAGGATGTTTGACTTGGCATCGAGCAGGTTTCTGGTCATGTTGGGGTCGCCGGTGATGATGCTTATGAGGAACTGCTGCTGCATGTCGTCGATTACTGAGTCAAGACGGTTTGAGTCGATTGAGTCCTTGCAGTAGTAGAGATACTTCACGGTGTTGGTGAGCTCGTCGTACTTGATGGCACAGCTGTCGGTCATGGGCATTTCGTATGAATGAACCACTGTATTGAGCGAGTCGACAGCAGAGATGAGTTTTTCATACGGCGGCTTGTTGTTGCACGCGGTGAAAGAAGCAGCGCCTAATGTAGCGATGGCTATGATGCTGAGTATTTTTTTCATAATATATATTGTTTTTTATAATCTGTAGTAAGCCGGCGGCCGGTCAATCGGCAGCCACCGAGGGATATTTGATATATTGAGGCGTATCGAGCAAAGTACCCGAGTGCCATAATTCAAACAAAAGAGGAGCGTCGGTTGTTGAGGCCCCAATACGCTGTCCGGCAAGAATTTTAGCACCTTTTTCAACGTATGTGTCGCTGAGGTTGCTGTAAACCGAGATAAAATCGTTGGGGTGCTGAATGGCTATTACGCCCAATCCGTTAGAACCATAGTCGAGAGCAATGACCGTTCCGCGGTAAATGGCGCCTACATTGCCGGTGCCGGCATCGGTGGCTGTGGGAGCTTCGAAAATCATGCCTTCGGCGGCAATGGGCGAGAGAACCGACAGATTGAAGCGCTCGCGCGACTCGAATTGCTGCACAAATTGCTTTTCGCGTTCAGATGCGGTGATAAAAGAATCGGTGGTTGCCACAGAAGTCTCTACCCGGCGTCGTACATCGTCTTCCGAGACAGAATCGGTGAGGATGGCGACGATATTGGCCGAGTAAGCCTCGCTGATGCGGGCGCGTTCCGATACAGAATCGAGTTTCAGAGCCAGCTCGGTGTATCGGTCGCGCAGGTCGCCGGGCAGCTCACCCGATAGCAATGAGCGAATGGGCGTGAAAATCAGAATCACCGCAATGAGCGAGCCGATGGCAGCGATGAGCGCCCCGCCGGCAATCCAAGCCTTGAACTCAGAGAGCCTCATGCTCCACACGCGCGCGAGCGTATTCTCATTTATAATCTCCACACGCCAGCGGCGGCGGGTCTTCAACGGACGCGCCGTGCGCCTGCGCGAGCCTACCCGGGGCAGCACAGAAGATACAAATGTTAAATCTTTAATTTTCACCACCACAAAGATACATATTTTTTGAACAAATTAAAAATAAGCGGTGTTATCTTTTTACAAGACATTCAAATATCGTGAAGCAATTATAAAAAATGTAAAACGCCAACGATTTATTTATGATAAAGTTAAAAATTTTATAAAGTCTAACAAAACATAAAAACACGATGAAAACTAATTTATTCGGGGCTTTGGTCGCTTGCGGAGCAATCGCCGCCCTTGGCTTTCAGGCCAACGCACAAGACACAGTAGTTGTAGAGGAAGAATTGGTGTCGCTTACCGAAGTTCCTTGCAAGACCCACTACTACTCTGAAAAAGGTGACAACTGGTTTATCCAGCTTGGAGCCGGTGTCACATCCCCCTTCGTAGAGCATAAGGATCCCCTGGGCTACAACGCAAGCCGCCATCTCACAGCTGTATATAATGTGGGCTTCGGTAAATGGTTCTCACCATACATCGGTTGGCGTCTCAGCTTCCTCGGAGGTTCGATGCACTGGGAAAACAATACCTTCAACCACAACAAATGGGTAAACGCCAACTTCGACTTCATGTGGGATATGTTTAACTCACTGGGCGGCGTCAACTCCAAGCGTGTGTTCTCTATCGTGCCTTTCGTAGGACTCGGCGGTGCCTACACATGGGATTACAATCCCAAGGATGCAGCATCGATCAAGCGCAACAACGGCAAGCTCAAATCAACCTCATGGACCCTTCCTGTAAGTGCAGGTATCCAGCTGCGTTTCCGCCTTTGCAAGTATGTTGACTTCTTTGCAGAAGGCCGCGCACAGTTCTTCGGTGACAACTTCAACAATGTTGCCGTGGGCGAACCCATCGACATGAACCTCTCGGTAATCGGTGGCTTCAGCTTCAACATCGGCGGTGCCGACTTCAAGAGCTACAATCCCTGCGACTACACCAACTATATCTCCAACCTCAACAGTCAGGTCAACGACCTGCGCGGAGCACTGGCCACCACAGCCGCTGCCCTGGCCGCCGCTGAAGCTCAGCTGCCTTGCCCCGAAGTGGTAGAAGCTGCCGAGGTTGTTGAAACCGCTCCTCTGATGGCAACAGTTCGCTTCCGCCTGAACTCTGCCAAGATCACCGACGAGGAAATGGTGAACGTATACAATACCGCCGAATACCTCAAGGCTAACCCCGAACAGTCAGTAACCATCTGTGGCTACGCCGACAAGGATACCGGTACCAGCGAATACAACATGGGCCTCTCAAAGCGCCGTGCCGAAGCTGTCCGCGACCTCCTCGTAAACAAGTACGGAATCAATCCCGACCGTCTCAGCATCAATCCTCAGGGCTCTGATGTTCAGCCTTACTCAGAAAACGACTGGAACCGCATCGTAATCTTCAACAATTGATAGTTAGTAAGTACTTCTTCTAAGGAAGTCTGTTTGAAAGGAATACGCCCGGCTGCAATAGCCGGGCGTATTTGCGTTTGTTTTTTTTAACATTATATGCACTCGGCATAGTGGCTATTTTTGTAATTTTGCTCTTTAAATGAATCTATTAGGAAAATGGCTGAAAAAACTTCTTTTCTGACACGTATCAAAGCATTTTGCAAAAAACATCCGCTTGTCTCGGGGCTTTGCCTGATGGCGCTGGTCGGATGGATTCTGCTGTGGATCATACCCATGACATTCCTTGACTTCTGGACACATCACAATGACGATGCCACCGTTCCCGAAGTCAAGCACCTGTCATATTCAGAAGCAAAGACTACGCTCAACCGTGCCAATCTCGATATTGCTATCTCAGACTCGATATACAACACCTCCGTGCCCCCGGGCACAGTGGTGGAATCGTGGCCCAAAGCCGGCTCGCAGGTTAAGTCGGGCCGCAAGGTGTACGTCACCGTAACTGCTTTCTCGCCCAAGAACGTTACTCTGAGCATGCCCATCACCGGCGTGTCGGTGCGTCAGGCTGTGTCTTACCTCAATGCGCTGGGCATTAATGGTATACGCTTTGTGAATGTTCCGTCGCAATATCCCGACCTTGTGGAGCGTGCCACCGTTGACGGTCGGCCGCTCGGAGTAGGTTCGGTACTGCCTGTGAGCGCATCGGTAGTGCTTGAGGTAGGTACATACCAAGAGCCTGAAAACATTGATTATACCGACAGTATCTCGGCCGAGGAACAGGTGGCCGAAGAGCTGATGATGAGCGAAGAAGAAGCAGGGGCATCGACATATTCCGAAGAATGAACGACGACAATTTGAATCCTGATATCTACGATGAGGCCGACATGGCCGACGAACTCAGCCCCGAAGAACAATCGCCGTTGGTGATAATAGATGGCTCGGGCGAGCGTGAGCTGTATGAACACTTCCGCTTCGTGGCCGACAAGGGGCAGGCTCTGCTGCGCGTCGACAAGTTTCTGGTAGAGCGTCTGCAGAAGTCGTCGCGCAACCGTGTGCAGCAGGCAGCCGAGGCCGGATGCATCATAGTGAACGGCAAGCCCGTAAAAAGCAATTACATGGTCAAGCCGCTCGATGTGGTGCAGGTGGTGATGGATCGCCCGCGCTACGAATTTGAGATTCTGGCCGAGGACATTCCCCTCGATATAGTATATGAGGACGACTATGTACTGGTGGTGAACAAGCCCGCCGGGCTGGTGGTGCATCCCGGCCATGGCAACTACTCGGGTACGCTGGTCAACGCTCTGGCATGGCACTTCAAGGATAATCCTGATTACGATGTGAAAGACCCGCGCATGGGGCTTGTGCACCGTATAGACAAGGATACATCGGGATTGCTCGTGGTGGCCAAGACTCCCGATGCCAAGACCGACCTCGGACGTCAGTTCTTCAACAAGACCACTCGCCGCGAATATCGTGCTGTGGTGTGGGGTTGCCCCGAACCCCCTCAGGGACGAATAGAGGGAAATATCGGGCGCTCGTTGCGCGACCGACTGCAGATGGCCGTGTTCCCGGCAGGTGATTATGGCAAGCATGCCGTGACCCATTATGAGACAGTGGAGCGTCTGGGGCATGTATCGCTGGTGAAGTGTGTGCTTGAAACCGGTCGCACGCACCAGATAAGGGTACACATGCGCCACATAGGCCACCCGCTGTTCAACGATGCCCGCTATGGCGGCGATCAGGTGCTGCGCGGAGTGCCGTCGGCCACATACAAGGCTTTTGTGAAAGGCTGCATGGAGCTGTGCCCGCGCCAGGCTCTGCATGCGCGCACTCTTGGCTTCCGTCATCCGCACACAGGCGAGGAGATGGATTTCTCAGCTCCGATACCGGCCGATATGCAGGCAATGATCGACCGTTGGCGCGAATATGCCGCTTCGCATTGACGTTTTTAGCGGAGAGTTTTTAGTGGAGAGTGGAGGGTGTCTGATTTGTTATTGTATGCTTTTGCGTTGGAAGGCGTCGATATATGAGCCGGGAGTGGAATTGTATATCCTGATGCCCTTGCGGTCGGCATAGCGGCGCAGGGTGTGGTATGACCTGAAAGCTATGTAGAAGCTTTGCAGTATGTCGTGCAGTCGGTAGCCCTTGTATTCGGTCTCCGAACGTTTTAATTCGGCCTTTGAGTCGGCATAGAAATGGGGCTGCACCGACACTACATTATTATTGTCGTTCACGCGCAGGGTTTCCATCCACGAGTGGTCGGCACCGGTTACATAAATCTCATTATATCCTGCATAAATGCCGCACATTATGGCCGGTATCAGCACATTGCGCGGTCGCGGCATGGCCAGGCGGCGGTCGTAGGCTGCTTTTTCGATAAACTCAAAGCCCTCGGCGCCGATGAAGTTGAATGTTGCCATACGCAGGTAGCGGTTCTTGTCTCCGGTTAGTTTCCGGGCCACCGACAGGTATCGGGCCGGCACACACAAGGTCATAGGCCACTCCACAGCCGACAGTTCGCGCCACAGATTCTTTACATTTTCATTCTCAAGACCATTGAAAAAGTGGGGGTCGGCCATCACGTAGTAGTCGGGCTTCAAGTCTTTGAACTGAGGGGCGTTGGCCATGAAATTGACGGCTATCGACGGCATTTCCCTGAGTCTGTCGCCAAATTCGGCTATGGTCTTGTTGAGCGAAGGGCCGTTGCCAAGCACCACTACGCTGTTGCCGGGTTTTGCAGCCCGAGCGGGAGCAGACACCGGGCGCGATTGCAAGGCTATTTTCACAATGGATTTTAAAGACTTGCCCGCAAGCGATATTGTTTCATAGACTTTCTTCATCATAGACGTGGGTACGTAAATATTCGGTGACCGGGGTGGGGTGGAAGTTGAACTTTTCGGCAAATTCCGTGCCGTCGAATGTGCGGTCGGTAGTGATGATGCTGCGTATCTGCTTGGGAATCATCATTCGGGCGAGTATGGGCTTGAGCTGCATTATGCGCTTGTCTTTGATTCTGAATGCCAGAGCATCGGCAAAGTCGTGGAATGTGGGGTCGGCTCCATCAGTTACCACGTGGCGTCCCCCGATACCAAGAGTGGCCTTCACGGCTTTGGCTACGTCAGATGCATGTATGGTGGACAGGTGTGCCTCATTTCCCTCGATATGGAAATAAGAGCCTGAGGCAACGCGCTTTGCAAGCTCCATGGGCAGGCCGTTCATGCCCGTGCCAACCACATTGGGGCACAGTAATACCGTGGCTTGGGCGGGCGCGTCGGCAGGAATGGTTCCGTCGGGCGCTATGATTATGGTATGATAGTCGGCCTCACCTTCACATACAACCTCATAATCGTTGAGTTCACGTATAATGTATGGAAGGATAAATCCATATTGGGGAGCGTATATTCTTAGTTTTCTCTTTTCTTTCATATCATGTCGGTTGTTCAACAAGCACTTGTGCAAAAGTACATATTTTTGTTGTATCGGTAAACGGGATTATTAAAAAAATTGATTAAATTTGCCCTATATAATATGAAAACCATGAAACATTTTGCAGAGATTATTTCAAAAATTTTGCCGGTATTGGCAATTGCACTGTCGGCAGCATCATCATCGTTTGCCGCAGACAACGATTCATTGTACCGCAAGTATTCGGGCAACTTGATGGCTTATCCGTACACCGATGTAGAGCCGCCGGCCCAGACACCTGTGCCCGAGGGATATACACCCTTCCATATAGAGCACTACGGCCGTCATGGTTCAAGATGGCTCATAGGTCATAACGATTATGCCACACCCGTAGAACGTCTCACACGTGCCGAGCGAGCCGGCAAGCTTACCCCGCTGGGTCGCAAAACCCTTGAAGCCTTGCGTGGCATTGAGGTTGCATCGGAGCGCCGCGAGGGCGAGCTGAGCGACAAGGGTGCCGTGCAGCACCGAGTGATAGGCCGCAGGATGGCACGCAATTTCCCCGAGATTTTTACAGACGGCGCCAATGTAGATGCAAAGGCTACCGTGGTGATACGCTGCATATTGTCGATGCTCAACGGCCTTGAAGGAATATGCGAGGTGGCACCCGGCGTGAAAGTGCATTCAGATGCTTCGTATGCCGACATGTATTTCATGAATTATGACGATAAGCCGGCGTGGAAGGTGAAAGACGTGGCCGACTCCATATACCGCAGGCCATATCAGCAGGCTCAGGCATTGAGCGGCGACTACCTGCTGCGCCTGGTGAATGACGAGAAATTTGCCCGCGACAGTGTGGCGCCGGGCATCATGCCCTATCTCTACTGGGTGCTGGCCAACACACAGAGCCACACAGGGCAGCCGTGGCTGTTGCCCGAGGTATTCTCTGAAGATGAAGTACTTAAGGCTTGGCGCTATGACAACGCCGGATGGGTGATGCACAGCATAAACTCGCCCATGAGCAAAGGCCGCATGCCCTATACGCAGCGCAAACTGCTGACCAATATGATTGAAAGCACCGATTCCGCCATGATGTCGGCTGTGCCCGGAGCCAATCTGCGCTACGGACACGACGGTATTCTGATAAATCTCATCACCCTGATGGAGCTTAACGGTCTGGGACGCGAGTTTGAATCAATAGAACAAGCCGAGGCTGCCGGCTTGCGTTCATACGAACTGATTCCCATGGCCGGAAACATGCAGATGATAATATACAAACCCACCGATCCAAAGGCCGATTGGCTTGTGAAAGTGCTGCTCAACGAGCGCGAGGTGACGCTGCCCGTCGAGCCTGTTACCGGTCCTTATTACAGCTGGCAGGCACTGCGCAAGTATTATCTTGATAAACTGGCGGCGTTCAAAGAAGATTAATAGAAGATTAATAGTTTTCGCACATCAAGGTTTTTTTGTAATTTTGTATTTTGAAAATGAACACAGAAAGCGACAGAAAAACTGAAGGCCCCATACGCATAGATCTGGATAGTGTACTGCGGGCTCGACTTGGCTCCCGAAAGGTGCCCGGCTGGATTGTGCGCAGACTCGAAAAGCTGATATGCCAGGATGAGCTGAACGCATTGCTCGCCTACGCCTATCCCAATCGCGGCTCGCTGTTCTGCAGGTCTGTGATAGAGCATTTAGGCATTAAGGTAAATATAAGCGGAGCCGGGAATCTGCCGGCCGATGGCAGGGCGATATTTGTATCGAACCACCCGCTTGGTGGCCTTGACGGTATGGCTCTCATCGACTTTATAGCCACACGCTACGGCTGCGAGCCGTTGTTTGTGGTAAACGATCTGCTGATGGCGGTGGAGCCGCTCACTGAGGTATTCCTGCCGGTGAACAAGCACGGAGGGCAAAGCCGCAGTGCTCTGCGCGGTATCGACGAGGCTCTTGCCTCAGACCGCCCTGTGATTATTTTCCCCGCCGGGCTGTGCTCGCGCCGGAAGAACGGCAAGGTCGTCGACCTTGAATGGAAGAAAATGTTTGTGCAGAAAGCGGTGGAATTCAAGCGCGATATAGTGCCGATGTTTTTTGATGCCGAGAATTCGTCATCATTCTATCGCTGGGCAAATATACGCAAGCGTATGGGAATCAAGCTGAATGTGGAGATGGCATTGCTCCCCGGCGAGATATTCAAGGCTCGCGGCAAGACATTCACTGTAAACGTAGCCCCGGCTGTGGCCTGGAGCAGTCTGCCCCGCGATGCGCGGCAGGGTGCGCTGTTGATACGCGAGTCGGTTTATAAAATGAAAAACAACCACTATGAACCAAAAGATAATTGAGCCGGTAGCTCAGGAACTGATTGAAGCCGAACTGACCCCGGAGCGCTTCTTGCGCGACACCAACAAAGGGGGCAACAAAATATATGTGGTGGATGCCCACAACTCGCCCAATGTGATGCGCGAGATAGGACGTCTGCGCGAAATCGCATTCCGCAGTGCGGGCGGCGGTTCGGGCAAGCCGTGCGATATAGACGAATTCGACACCATGACTCCGGCCTGTCAGCAGCTTATAGTATGGGATCCCGACAGCAAGCTTATACTTGGCGGATACCGCTTTATATGCGGTAAGGACATACGCACCGACAGCCTTGGCCGTCCGCGTATAGCCACGAGCCACATGTTCAGATTCTCAGAGAAGTTCATCAAGGACTATCTGCCCTATACACTGGAGCTGGGGCGGTCGTTTGTGCGCCCCGAGTACCAGTCATCGCGTGCCGGAGCCAAGGCCTTGTATGCTCTCGACAACCTGTGGGACGGGCTTGGCAGCCTTACGGTAATCAATCCCGAGATACGATATTTGTTTGGCAAGGTAACGATGTATCCCAACTACACCGAGCGTTGCCGCGACCTTATACTGTACTTCCTTCACAAGCACTTCCCCGACCCCGAGGAGCTTGTACGTCCTATAAAGCCGCTGCCCATAGCCAGCGACCCCGAGGAATTGGCCAAGATATTCACAGCCGATGATTTCAAGGAAGATTACGTAATCCTCAATGCCCATGTACGTGCTCACGGCGACCACATACCGCCGCTGGTCAACGCCTATATGAGCCTGTCGCCCACGATGCACATGTTTGGCACGGCAATAAACGACGAATTCGGAAATGTGGAGGAGAGCGGCATATTCTTTGCAGTCGACGAAATTCTCGACGCCAAGAAACGCAGACATATCGACACATTTATCCCCGGTAGATCAGAAAATTAAAAAAGTTGTAAAATGTCCTCTTCATCTCAGTCTCTATCACAAAACCAGCAGCAACAGCTTAGGTTGAGCCCGCAGCAGGTGCGTTTCGGACGCCTGCTGGAGATGTCCGCGCCCGAGTTTGATGACGAAGTGGTAAGGATGCTCGACGAAAATCCGGCTCTCGAAAAGGCCGAGAGCGATTCCACACCCGTGTCGCAGACCGATGACGAGGGACGTGAATTCACCGAGAGTGCCGACGATCTGCAACGCGCCGACTACAGCTCTGATGAAGAGGTTCCGTATTACCGTACCCATATCTCAAACCACTCGGCCGACGATGAATATTACGGCCCGGTGGCAGTGGACAACGGTCCGGAAGGCGTGGCGATGCTCGAAGCCCAGCTTGCCGAGCTTGATATAACGCCCGAGGAGCGCGAGGTGGCCGGCTATGTAATAGGCAACCTCGATACCAACGGCTACCTGTCGCGCACGCCCGAATCAATTTCCGACGACCTGGCCATGGGGCAGGGCATCAATGTGAGTGCGGCTTTTGTGCGCCATGTCATCGATATAGTGCGCAGTCTCGACCCCGCCGGTATAGGCGCATACGACCTGCGCGACTGCCTGCTGCTTCAGCTTCGCCGCATGCCTGAGACAGAGGTAGTGCGCAATTCAATCAAAGTACTCTCAGAATACTTCGACTTTTTCTCAAAAAAACACTTCGACCGCATACGTTCGGCCCTGAAACTGACGGGGCACGACTTTGACGCGGTGATGAAACTGATACGCTCGCTCAACCCCAAGCCCGGTGCATTGCTCGAAATAGCCGGCGCTGAAGACCGCCTGAGCCACATCTCGCCCGACTTCGAGATAATGGTAGACCCCGACGGTACTATATCGGCTACCTTGCTTAGCGAGGCTCCCGAGCTTACAATCTCGCCCGACTTCAGCATAAGCCGCATCGACAGGCTTGAGAAACAGACTCCGGGCGACAAGCGAGTGGCCGAGGCCGCTGCATTCCTGCGCGAACGCTACGATGCCGCAGCCGAGTTTATAGACATGTCGGCGCGCCGAGCCGATACTTTGCGCAAGGTGATGCAGGCTGTGATACGTCTGCAATATGACTTTTTCCTGACCAACGACCGCTCCAAGCTCAGGCCCATGGTGCTTCGCGACATACGCGACCTCACCGGGCTTGACCTCAGCATAATATCAAGAGCCACTTCGGGCAAATATGCCATGATGCCCGGCGGCATGGTGTCGCTAAAGTCATTGTTCAGCGAAAGCGTGAATGACGAGGGCAACCTGTCGGCTCATTTTATAGAAGCAGCCATACGCCGCTTTGTAGATTCTGAAGACAAGAGCCGGCCGCTGAGCGACGAGGCTATATGCAATCTGCTCAACGAGCAGGGATTGAGCGTGGCACGACGCACCATAGCCAAGTACCGCGAACGCATGGGTATACCCGTGGCCCGTCTGCGCCGCAACTGATGTATAACACATTGATACATAATAGCAAATGAGCGAAGAAATACAAGATAACGAGAAGCCTGTGGCAGAAGCACCTGTACGCAAACCCCTGTGGGCGCAACTTGTGAGCGACATACTCTCGCCCATACTGGTGCCTACATACGCCACGGCACTGGCCATGTGGGTGACATCGCTGCGCGCGGTGCCCGAGGAAACACGCTGGCTGGTGATAGCCATGGTGTTCATAATCACAGGTCTTATACCCCTGCTGGCCATAGCGCTGATGATAAAGCTGGGTATAGTGAGCGACCGCGCGGTGTCGCAGCGCAATCAGCGCTACATACCCATGTCGGTGGCCGCCGTGTGCTACTTCGGGGCATCAATGTTTGTGAATTCTATAGGCTCGCCCACGTGGTTCAGGATGTTCTTCCTGGGAGCCGCCGCAGCCACTGCTATTGACCTTGTCATAACCTTCAAATGGAAAATCAGCGCCCATACAACCTCGATGGGAGGACTCGTGGGGATGATGTTTTGGTTTGCCGTTTCGGGTCTGGCCGATGTCAATGTGATGATAATGCTCAGCATGGGCATAGTGCTGGCCGGAGTGATGTGCACGGCACGTCTGCTGCTGCAGCGCCACACCCTCGGGCAGGTACTCGCCGGGCTGCTGCTCGGTTTTGCATGCTGCTTCGCAGCAATGTGTATAAGATAAATTCTGTCACTTAGTTACATATAATATATATGACACCGCAAGTATCAATAATAATGGGCAGCACATCAGACCTGCCCGTACTGCGCAAAGCAGCCGACTTTCTTGAACTGATGTCAGTGCCTTTTGAACTTCAGGCACTCAGCGCCCACCGCACTCCCAAGGCCGTGGAAGAATTTGCCACCGGTGCCGCCGCTCGTGGCGTAAAGGTTATCATAGCCGCCGCCGGCATGGCCGCCGCACTGCCGGGAGTTATCGCAGCCCTTACTCCGCTGCCTGTTATCGGTGTGCCCATCGACTCAACTCTCCAGGGTCAGGATGCACTGCTCTCCATTGTCATGATGCCGCCGGGCATACCCGTGGCAACCGTGGGAATCAACGCCGGCCTCAATGCCGCCGTTCTCGCCGTGAGAATGCTCTCGCTGGCCGACCCCGCTCTGGCCGTGCGCTACTCGGCCTGGTGCGACACCCTGAGTGCCAAGGTGATTAAGGCCAACCGCGACCTCGCAGCCGTGGATGATTACAAATTCAAAACCAACTGATTGATGCCAACCCATAAATATGGCTATGAGCGCCGCCGGTCATCTGAAGTAAACATAGGCGGCGTACATATCGGGGCTGAATATCCTGTGGCTGTGCAGTCTATGACCAATACTCCCACCATGGATACCGATGCTTCGGCAGAGCAAATCATACGCATAGCCCGCACAGGCTGCGACATAGTACGCCTTACGGCCCAGACTACCGCTCATGCCCGCAACCTCGGGCAGATACGCAGCGCGGTGCGCAGCCGCGGATGCGATGTGCCCCTGGTGGCCGACATACACTTCAACCCGGCAGCAGCATTTGCCGCTGCCGAGGAGGTGGAGAAAGTGCGCATAAACCCCGGTAATTTCGTAGACCCCGGGCGTACATTCGTAAAACTTGAATTCACCGATGAGGAGTATTCGGCCGAAATCCAAAAAATCAGAGATAAATTCGTGCCTTTCCTTCAGCTGTGCCGCAGCCGCGGTGTGGCCATACGCATAGGCGTGAACCACGGTTCGCTGTCCGACCGAATAATGAGCCGCTATGGCGACACTCCGGCCGGAATGGTGGAGAGTGCCATGGAATTTCTGCGTATATGCGTGGATGAGGATTTCAAGGATGTGGTCATATCTATCAAGGCCTCCAATGTGGTTGTAATGACTCAGACCGTGAGGATGCTTGTGGCGCAGATGGAACGCGAGGGCATGGCCTTCCCGCTGCATTTGGGCGTTACCGAGGCCGGAGACGGCGAGGATGCCCGTGTGAAGAGTGCCGTGGGTATAGGCTCGCTGCTCGTAGACGGCATAGGCGATACTATAAGGGTGTCGCTGGCCGAAGATCCGGAATGCGAGATACCGGTGGCACGCAGTATCCTCAAGCATATTGAATCGCTGCCCAAGGCCGACGGCACCTCGGTTGAAGTGCCGGAGTGTGATTGGGACGGTATTCCGGTGGTTCTCGGTCTGGATGATGAAATGCCCGAAGGTGCAGTGACCGCGCGGGCCGAATATCCTGCGGTGATCGAGTCGGCACTGGCTCAGGCGCAGAGCGGCAGACCGCTGTGCGTGCAGGCTGTTTATCCGGATTGTATGACTGCCGACGAGGTGCAGATAGCCGCTTCGATAGACCTTGGATACCTTTTGCTCAATTACGGAATAGCCGGAATAGGCATCAAGGCATCTGCACTGACAGCAGAGGAGCTGCAATCGCTGGCGTTGAACATATTGCAGGCAACCCGCCGCCGTATTTCCAAAACCGAATACATAGCCTGTCCGAGTTGCGGCCGAACTCTTTTTGACCTCCAGACCACATTGGCCAAGGTGAAGAAGGCTACGAGCGGACTGAAAGGGCTGAAAATAGGTGTGATGGGCTGCATAGTCAACGGACCCGGCGAGATGGCCGACGCCGACTATGGCTACGTAGGTGCCGGACCCGGCCGCGTGAGCATATACCGCGGCAAGGAATGTGTAGAAAAGAACATTCCGGCCGACGATGCCCTGCCCAAGTTGATACAGCTTATAAAAGACGATGGCCGCTGGCCGGCAGAGTAATTTTTGATGAAGAAAAATACAATAAGTTATCATACCGCGCCCTCGGGACTGCGCATGGTGCATCTCCACATTAAGGGCGCGGCGGTGGGCTACTGCGGCGCCGCTGTAAGGGTGGGCAGCCGCGATGAGGAGCTTTGCGGTCTGGCTCACTTTGTGGAGCATACCATATTCAAAGGTACCGGCAAGCGGTCGTCGTGGCACATAATCAACCGCATGGAAACAGTGGGTGGCGAACTCAACGCCTACACTACCAAGGAGGAGACCGTGGTCTACTCGGCGTTTCCGTCGGGTAACCTTGCGCGTGCGGCCGAGCTGATAGCCGACCTGGTGTGCAACTCGCAGTTCCCGGCACGCGAGCTGGAGAAAGAGCGCGAGGTGGTGGCCGATGAAATTGACTCGTACCTCGACACCCCCTCGGAGGCGGTTTTTGATGATTTCGAGGATTTGTTGTTCAAGGGAAGTCCGTTGGGGCACAATATACTCGGCAGCCGCGACTCGCTCGAATCGTTCAGCTCCGATATATGCCGCGAATATCTGCATCGCTGGTACGTACCCGCCAACATGGTGGTGTTCTATGCCGGCAATCAGCAGGCCGATGTGGTGTTTGCCCGTCTGGAGAAGGCATTCTCGCCCCTGAGAGGAAATGAGCCTGTGGCACACAGGACCGTGCCCGAGATTCAGGCTGCGTTTGAGGTACACAAGGCGCTAGACACTCATCAGTGTCACACCATAGTAGGTGCGCGCACGGGAGGATTCGATTCGCCTGAACGCTATTCAATAGCTTTGCTTACCAATATTCTCGGTGGCCCGGGCATGAACTCCCTGCTCAACATAGCCCTGCGCGAACGCCGCGGACTGGTGTACAGCGTGGAGGCTTCAACCGGCATATTTTCGGATTGCGGCGAGTTTGTGGTTTATTACGGTTGCGATCCCGACGACAACGACCGTTGCCGCCATCTCGTGCTCGATACGATAAACTCGGTAGCCGCCGGTTCAATCACGGCCCGCCGGCTTGAAGCGTATAAAAAGCAATATTTAGGTCAGCTGGTGATTGCATCGGAGAACCTGGAGAGCCGTATCATTGGCATAGCCCGCCAGGTGCTGTACCGCGGTTATGTGATTCCGACCGAAGAGGTGATATCGTCAATCAAAGCCCTCACCACCGATGATATACGCACGGTGGCAGCCACGCTTACCACGCCCTCAGTGCTGACATTCGGCCCGAATTGAGATGTTTGGGAAATATGGGAAATAAATAAGGCAGCTCCTGCGGGGGCTGCCTTACCATTTATGTGTATGTTAAGCTATGTTGCTTAGTCGATGAGCTCGTCAGCTTTGTAACCGCCCATTTCGCGGATAGCGTTTTTGAGCATGGTGTACTGCTGGAAGAGGTTGTTGACGGGTACTTCGTTCTTTGTGTAGTCGTGCATGGGGCTCTTGAGGAAGAAGCTCAGGAAGCGCTGAGTGCCGCAGCGGCCGGCGCGGGCAGCGAGGTCGCTGAGAAGTACGAGGTCAAGGCAGAGGGGAGCGGCAAGGATAGAGTCGCGGCAGAGGAAGTTGATCTTGATCTGCATGGGGTAGTTCATCCAGCCGAAGATGTCGATGTTGTCCCAACCTTCCTTGTTGTCGTCGCGCGGGGGATAGTAGTTGATGCGCACCTTGTGGAAGTAGTCGGTGTAGAGGTCGGGCTGTTCTTCGGGCACGAGGATAGATTCGAGTGTAGAGAGCTTCGAAACTTCTTTTGTGCGGAAGTTGGCGGGTTCGTCGAGCACGAGACCGTCGCGGTTACCGAGGATGTTGGTAGAGAACCAACCGGCAAGGCCGAGGCAACGAGTGCCGATGATGGGGGCGAAACCTGATTTAACCAGAGTCTGACCGGTCTTGAAGTCCTTACCGGCGATGGGCATCTGAGTCTTTTCGGCGAGTTCCCACATAGCGGGGAAGTCAACGGTTGTATTGGGGGCACCCATGATGAAGGGAGCGCCTTCGGTGAGGGCAGCGTAAGCGTAGCACATCGAGGGAGCGATGTTTTCCTTATCGTCGGCCTTGATAGCGGCTTCGAAGTCAGCGAGGTTGTAGTGAACCTTTTCGTTTACGGGAACGTAAACTTCGGTAGAAGCAGCCCAGAGAACAACAACGCGTTCAACACCAGTCTTGGCCTTGAAATCGCGGATGTCTTTCTTGAGGTTGTCAACCATTTCCTGACGGGTAGCACCCTTCATATAGTTATCGCCATCGAGACGCTTGGCGTAGTTGTGGTCGAAAGCGGCCTTCATGGGCACGATAGCTTCGAGTTCTTCCTTAACGGGAAGGATATCTTCTTTCTTGAGAACAGCTGCGTTGATAGCTGCTTCGTAAGCGTTGGCGGGATAAACGTCCCAAGTACCGAATACGATGTCGTCGAGAGAAGCCAGAGGAACGATGTCTTTGTAGTGGAGGTATTTCTTGTCGGCACCTTCACCTACGCGCATTTTGTCATATTGGGTCATTGAGCCGATAGGCTTTGCAAGACCTTTGCGGGCCATAAGTACACCGGTCATGAATGTGGTAGCGACTGCACCGTTACCAACAACGAGTACGCCAAGCTTTCCAGTAGCAGGCTTAACAGTTTCTGTTGCCATTTTTGTGATTATATTTGATTAGTTTTTGATTTATGTATTTTCAACATTTGAGAGCAGCGGATAGTGCTGCAAAATTATTGCGGGTCAAAATTAGGCATTAATTCCGAATTGTAAAAAAGTTTTTAGTTTAAAGTTAGTGAAATATTGTATTAATATGTCAAAAATAAGGATGTAAAGTAAAAAATAGGTTAATTGTACTTACATTTTATGATATGTAGGTTAACAAAAGTAAAACATGCGATACGGAGATTTCATCACTTTTACCGGATTTTGCAGTGTCGAAGCATGAAAAAGAGCAGTGTCTGTTAGATTATTTTTTCTTAAATAGTTCTTTATGTTATTAAACATATAAAAAATACTTGACAAGCTTAAATTTAAGTGTTAATTTTACACCCAAAATAATACTTGTATATTTTAGGACCTAAAAACACTAAATTTTTGTCATGAAAAGCATGAAGATTATGGCTCTTCTGGCCGGTGCTGCCGCTCTTATGAGCTCGTGCGCGCAGAAGGATGCCGAGCCACAGCTTACAAAGTCGGGTCTCGACCCCGAAAAGTTTGTGGCAGAGCGCGATGGCAAGCCTACCGCCCTCTACACCCTCACCAACCAAAACGGAATGGAAGTATGCGTAACCAATTTCGGCGGACGTATCGTGTCGGTTATGGCTCCCGACCGCGACGGCAATTTTGTGGACGTTGTACTCGGTTTTGATTCGGTAGCCGCTTATTTCCCCGAAAACAACAGCAGCGACTTCGGTGCTGCCATCGGCCGTTATGCCAATCGCATCAATCAGGGTCGTATCGTACTTGACGGCGATACCATCCAGCTCCCTCAGAACAACTTCGGCCACTGCCTGCATGGCGGCCCCACAGGCTGGCAGTATCAGGTGTATGATGTGACAGAGTCTACCGACTCAACCCTCACTATGGTGATGAAGTCGCCCGACGGTGACAACAACTTCCCCGGCAACGTAACTGCCACAGTCACCTACAAGCTCACCGCCGACAATGCCATCGACATTGACTATACAGCCACTACCGACAAGAAGACTGTGATCAACATGACCAATCACTCGTACTTCAACCTCGGCGGCGACCCCAACAAGCAGATCACAGATAATATATTATATCTGAATGCCGACCGATTCACTCCGGTTGACTCAACCTTCATGACTACAGGCGAAATTGTGGAAGTAGCCGGAACAGCCATGGACTTCACCACACCCCACGCCATAGGCGACAGCATAGACAACTATGCCTACGACCAGCTCAAGAACGGCAACGGCTACGACCACAACTGGGTGCTCAACACCTCGGGCGACGCATCGCAGGTGGCAGCCAAGCTGGTTTCGCCCGCTACCGGCATCAGCCTTGAAATGCTTACCGACGAACCCGGCGTGCAGGTATATACCGGCAACTTCCTCGATGGCTCGGTAACCGGCAAAAAGGGTATAGTTTACAATCAGCGCACAGGTATCTGCCTTGAAACCCAGCACTATCCCGACAGCCCCAACAAGCCCCAGTGGCCCTCGGTGGTGCTCGAACCCGGCCAGACCTACCGCAGCCATTGCACATTCCGCTTCGGCATAGAGAAATAATCCTTAATACATATAAACCTTATACATTATCACTACCATGGCTCTATTAGACTGGATTGTCATAGGCATATTCTTCCTGATGCTCATAGGCATCATCGTGTGGGTGATGCGTCAGAAGCAAAACAATGCCGCCGACTACTTCCTCGGAGGTAAAGACGCTACCTGGATTGCAATCGGTGCGTCGATTTTCGCATCAAATATCGGTTCTGAACACCTTATCGGCCTGGCCGGTTCGGGTGCATCGTCGGGTATGGCGATGGCCCACTGGGAAATCCAGGGCTGGATGATTCTTATCCTCGGTTGGGTATTCGTACCTTTCTATACCCGCTCTATGGTCTACACCATGCCTGAGTTCCTTGAAAAACGATTCAATCCTCAGTCGCGTACCATTCTGGCTACAATCTCGCTCATCAGCTACGTGCTCACCAAGGTGGCCGTAACCGTATATGCCGGCGGCCTTGTGTTCCAGCAGGTATTCGGTATCGACACCCTGTGGGGTATAGACTTCTTCTGGATTGCGGCTGTAGGCCTTGTGCTCATCACTGCCCTCTACACCATCTTCGGCGGTATGAAATCGGTGCTCTACACATCGGTGCTCCAGACTCCCATCCTGCTCCTTGGCTCGCTCATCATCCTTGTGCTCGGTCTCAAGGAACTCGGCGGCTGGGACGAAATGATGCGTATATGCTCATCGGTTGAAGTAAACGAATACGGCGACACCATGACCAACCTCATACGCGACAACCGCGATGCCCAGTATCCCTGGCTCGGCGCCCTTATCGGTTCGGCTGTAATCGGTTTCTGGTACTGGTGTACCGACCAGTTCATCGTGCAGCGCGTGCTTTCGGGTAAGAACGAACGCGAAGCCCGCCGCGGTACCATCTTCGGCGCCTATCTGAAGCTACTCCCCGTGTTCCTCTTCCTTATCCCCGGTATGATTGCCTTTGCCCTTCATCAGAACGTTGGCGACTTCCTGCCCATGCTTCCCAACGGCAATCCCAACAGCGACGCAGCCTTCCCCACTCTGGTGGCCAAACTGCTTCCTGCCGGTGTCAAGGGTCTGATTGTATGCGGTATTCTTGCAGCTCTCATGAGCTCGCTGGCCTCACTCTTCAACTCATCAGCCGCTCTGTTCACCATTGACTTCTATCAGCGCTTCAAACCCAAGACCGATCCCAAGAAACTTGTGAAAATCGGTCAGGCAGCCACTGTGGTAATCGTTATCCTCGGTATTCTCTGGATTCCCGTGATGCGTTCGATTGGCGACGTTCTGTATCTCTATCTGCAGGATGTGCAGTCGGTACTCGCTCCCGGTATCGCCGCCGCCTTCCTTATCGGTATTCTGTGGAAGCGTGCTTCGGCCCTTGGCGGTATGTGGGCACTTCTTTCCGGCCTTATCGTGGGTCTGACCCGTCTGGGCGCCAAGATTTACTATACCGGTGCTGAAGCCACAAGCGAGCCGAGCCTTTTCCGCGAAGTGTTCTTCGACAGCAACTGGCTCTTCTTCTGCGGATGGATGCTGGTATTCTGCCTGGTGGTAGGTGTAGTGGTATCGCTCTGCACCAAGGCTCCCTCGGAAGACAAGATACGCGGTCTGGTATTCGGTACCTCAACTCCCGAGCAGCGCGCCGAAACCCGTGCGAGCTGGAACCACTGGGATGTTATCCACTCTGTAATCATTCTCTGTATCACAGCTGCGTTCTACTGGTATTTCTGGTAATTTAAGTAATCAATGAAAAATATTTTATATCATCTGCTTGCCTTATGAACGCATCTTCAACCCTCCTCATCGGTCACGTAGCTACGGCTACGCTCCCTCTTCATCGTATTGAATCTGCTGTCCATAAGACGGCGCATATAATATAAACTATTTTCTACAGCTTACTTGACATGACTGAATTCTATCAGAATCATTCAAAACTGTATGTAGGTGTTGACTGCATCATCTTCGGGCTTATCGAAGGTGAACTCAGCGTCCTTCTTATCGAGCGCCGCTTCGACCCCGGCAAGGGGCAATTGTCGCTGATGGGCGGATTTGTAGAGGAAGACGAAAGCCTGGATGATGCAGCCAAGCACGTGCTCGAGGACCTCACGGGCCTGAGCGATGTATACATGGAGCAAGTCGGAGCCTTTGGCGATCCGGGCCGCGACCCCGGCGAACGTGTGATATCTGTGGCATATTATGCCCTGGTGGGATTCAACGAATACGATCCCTTGCGTCTTGCCGAACACAATGCAGGGTGGGTGCCCTTGAAAGACCTTCCCGAGCTGCTGTTTGACCACAAGGAAATGGTGGCACTGGCACTGGAAAGGCTGCGGCGCAAAGTAACCCGCGAGCCTATAGGCTTCAATCTCATGCCCAAGCTCTTCACCCTGAGCCAGCTGCAGAATCTGTACGAAACCATACTCGGCGAAAGCCTCGACAAACGCAATTTCCGCAAGCGGGTGGCCGAGATGGATTGTATAGAAAAAACCGATCAAATCGACAAGTCCGGTTCAAAACGTGGTGCCGCCTTGTATAAATTCAACGATAAGATTTACCACGAAAGCTATAAAAAATTCAGAATATAAATCAGAATTTATATATGTTAGAAGAACTCAAAGAAAAGGTATTCCGAGCCAATCTCGACCTTGTGAAGCACGGTCTGGTGATTTTCACATGGGGCAATGTCTCGGGTATAGACCGCGAACATAACCTGGTGGTGATAAAGCCCAGCGGTGTTGACTACGACACCATGACCGTAAACGATATGGTGGTGGTAGACCTCGACGGAAATGTTGTCGAAGGCAATCTGCGTCCGTCGTCAGACACTCCCACCCATCTGGTGCTGTACAAGGCTTTCCCCGAAATAGGCGGTGTGGTTCACACTCATTCAACCTACGCCACCGCCTGGGCACAAGCCGGTATCGACCTCCCCAACATCGGTACAACCCATGCCGACTACTTCCATAACAACATACCCTGCACAGCCGACATGACCGCCGACGAAGTTGGCGGCCAGTACGAACTCGAAACCGGCAACGTGATAGTGGCACGTTTCAAGGAAGACAATATCAACGCCATCCACACCCCCGGTGTGCTCGTCAAGAACCACGGTCCCTTTGCCTGGGGCAAGGATCCGCACGACGCCGTACACAATGCAGTGGTGATGGAGCAGGTGGCCAAGATGGCATTCGTGGCCTACAGCGTGAATCCGCACCTCACCATGAATCCTCTGCTGGTTGAGAAGCACTTCAACCGCAAGCACGGCCCCAACGCTTACTATGGCCAGAAAAAATCATAAACAACTATCGAAATCATAAATCTCATAAAAATTATAAATCATGTTTGAAAATCTCGAAATCTGGTGGGTAACCGGAGCACAAATGTTATATGGTGAAGAACCCGTACGCATCGTTGAATCTCACTCTAAGGAAATGGTCGAAGGCATCAATGCCGCCGGCGTTCTTCCCGTGAAGGTGATGTACAAAGGCACCGTGATGTCTTCAAAGGACATCGAGAAAGTGATGCTCGAAGCCAACGCCTGCAAAGCTTGCATAGGTATCATCACCTGGATGCACACCTTCTCGCCCGCCAAGATGTGGATTCACGGCCTGCAGCAGCTCCGCAAACCCCTGCTGCACCTCCACACACAGTACAACGCCGAAATTCCATGGGACACCATGGACATGGACTTCATGAACCTCAACCAGAGCGCTCACGGCGACCGCGAATTCGGCCATATCTGCACTCGCCTCAACGTACGCCGCAAGGTGGTTGTAGGCTACTGGAAAGACAAATCAACCCTTGAGAAGATTGCCGTGTGGAGCCGCGTGGCCGCTGCATGGGCCGATGCTCAGGACATGCTCGTGATACGTTTCGGCGACCAGATGAACAATGTGGCCGTTACCGACGGCGACAAGGTGGCCGCAGAAATGCAGCTCGGCTATCACGTGGACTACTGCCCCGTGAGCGAACTGATGGAGTACTACAAGAAGGTGAAGGCCGAAGACATCGAAAAACTCGTGAAGGAATACTTCACCCTCTACGATCACGCTGCCGAACTCGAAGATCCCGCTACCGAGGGCTACAAGTCGGTATGGAATGCCGCCGCTGCCGAACTCGCCATCCGCGCTTGCCTTGAAGACAAGGGTGCCAAGGCTTTCACAACCAACTTCGACGACCTTGGTACCGACGATATCAACGCCAAGGACTTTGTAGGTTTCGATCAGATTCCCGGCCTTGCCTCTCAGCGCCTTATGGCCGAGGGTTATGGTTTTGGTGCCGAAGGCGACTGGAAGAGCGCGGCTCTCTACCGCACACTGTGGGTTATGAATCAGGGCATGGGCGGCTGCTCGTTCCTCGAAGACTATACCCTTAACTTCGACGGCTCACAGAGCGCCATCCTCCAGGCTCACATGCTTGAGGTATGCCCCCTGATCGCCGAACAGAAGCCCCGTCTTGAAGTTCACTTCCTCGGCATCGGTATCCGCAAGGCTCAGACCGCCCGTCTGGTCTTCACCTCAAAGCCCGGTGCAGGCTGCACAGCCACAGTTATCGACCTTGGCAACCGCTTCCGCATGATCGTAAACGACGTGGAATGTATCAAGAGCAAGCCCCTGCCCAAACTGCCCGTTGCTTCGGCTCTGTGGATTCCCATGCCCGACTTCGAAGTGGGCGCAGGCGCATGGATTCTTGCCGGCGGTACACACCACAGCTGCTTCGCATACAACGTCACAGCTGACTACTGGGCTGACTATGCCGAAATGGCCGGTATCGAAATGGTGCACATCAACAAGAACACCACCATCCCCGAGTTCAAGAAAGAGCTTCGCTACAACGATGTTTATTACATGCTGAATAAATAATTCGTCATGGCTCTCGATCCTAAAACAACAATAGAGCAGGGTAAGGCCAACCTCGGCATAGAGTTTGGCTCTACCCGCATCAAGGCAGTCCTCATTGATGAAGAGAACCGCCCCATAGCACAAGGCTCGCACGAATGGGAAAACCAGCTTGTGGACGGTCTGTGGACCTACAGCCTCAGTGCCATCTGGAACGGCTTCCAGGACTGCTATGCCGACCTGCGCAAGGATGTTATGGCCAAGTACGGCGTCGAGATAGAGTCGCTGGCATCAATCGGCGTCAGCGCCATGATGCACGGCTACATGCCCTTCGACGCCAACGGCAACCTGCTGGTGCCCTTCCGCACATGGCGCAATACCAATACAGCCCGTGCTGCAGCCGAGCTGTCGCAGCTGTTCGTTTACAACATACCCCTGCGCTGGAGCATATCGCACCTGTATCAGGCTATCCTCAACGAGGAACCGCACGTTAAGGTGGTTGACTTCTTCACCACTCTGGCGGGCTACATACACTGGCAGCTCACAGGCGAGAAGGTGCTTGGCATAGGCGATGCCTCGGGTATGCTGCCCATAGACCCCGCTACCAAAAACTACTCGTCGGGCATGATCGAAATCTTCGATGCCCTGGTGGCCCAGCGCGGCTATAAGTGGAAGCTCAACGACATCCTGCCCAAGGTGCTTCTTGCCGGTCAGCAGGCCGGTGTGCTCACCGAGCAGGGTGCCAAGCTGCTCGACCCCTCGGGTCATCTCAAGGCCGGTATCCCCTTCTGTCCGCCCGAAGGCGACGCAGGCACCGGTATGGTGGCAACCAATGCCGTGAAGCAGCGCACCGGTAATGTATCGGCCGGTACATCTTCGTTCTCTATGATCGTTCTCGAAAAAGACCTCACACGTCCCTACGAGATGATCGATATGGTGACTACCCCCGACGGCTCGCTCGTGGCCATGGTGCATTGCAACAACTGCACCTCCGACCTCAACGCATGGGTGGGACTGTTCAAGGAATATCAGCAACTGCTGGGTGTGCCCGTAGACATGAACGAGGTATTCGGCAAGCTCTACAACAACGCGCTCAACGGCGATCCTGACTGCGGCGGCCTGCTGTCATACAACTACTTCTCGGGTGAACCCGTGACCGGTCTTGCCGAGGGTCGTCCTCTGTTTGTACGCTCGGCCACCGACAAGTTTAACCTTGCCAACTTCATGCGCGCCAACCTCTACGCATCTGTAGCGGTGCTGAAGATAGGAAATGACATTCTGTTCAACGACGAGAAGGTGAAGGTAGACCGCATCACCGGCCACGGAGGTCTGTTCAAGACTCCCGGCGTGGGTCAGCGCGTGCTTGCCGCAGCCCTCAACTCGCCCATATCTGTGATGGATACCGCCGGCGAGGGCGGTGCTTGGGGTATGGCTCTGCTGGCTTCATATCTGGTGAACAACACCGAGGGCCGTAAGCTCGACGACTATCTGGAAGATTGCGTGTTTGCCGGCAATACCGGAACAAGCATAGCTCCCACCCCCGAGGACGTGGCAGGCTTCAATGTCTATCTCGAAAATTATAAGAAGGGACTTGAAATCGAGAAATCGGCAGTAGAGTTCAAGAATTGATACACTCTGAAACAAAACATCGGATTGTCGCTCGCTGTGAGGGGCAATCCGATGTTTTGTTTTCTTACGGAAAAAATCACGGTTTTCCGTTATTGTATCGCCCGGCAGGATGATGTAAATTTGCACATAGCAATTTTGTATCTTTTCAAAAAAAGAGATATATTTGTGAAATGAAGAGTATATCATTTATTTTACATTTTATTATTGTGTTATGTATGCCGTCGGTCGTATGGGCCGGAGGTGTTTCGTCGGTTGCAGACAGTCTGTATCGCAAGGCGGAGAAAGAACAATCGTTTGCCGCGTACAGCGAGGTGCTTGACTATATGATAGGCGAGGGCGAGACCGGAAGCATTTACGACAACTCATTGCGCCGGCTGCAGAAGCTGTCAGAGGGGACGAAGGACGTTGGCCGTAAGCTGCCGTGCTTCGCTATCAGGCACATTCATACCCGCAGGGCAGTTCTGATTTTTTCAGCAATATGAGAGAGTCGATGCGCTGTTATGCCTTGGCCCGCGATAAGGAGGGCGAGGCTAAGGTGTGTGACGAGTTGGGCACGGCATATCTGTATGCTGATCAAGACTCGGCCTTGCATTACCTGGACCGTGGCATTTCATTGCTCGACGGTACAGAAAACGTAGACAAGGCTTCGATGATCAATACCCGCGGTATAATCAAGTATTACCGCGGCGATGTAGACGGCGGATTGTCTGATTTCAAGATTGTGGTAGGCATGCTCGACCGCTGCGGGGTGATTTCACCATTGCCCTCGATGGCACAGAATATCGCAGCTCTTTATGACGCCAAGGATATGTATGACTCGGCAATAGTATATTTTGACCGTGCGATACAGTACTGTGCCACTACCGGCAATCATGCTCCGGAACCTGTGATTTATTCCAATATTGCCAGCTTGTATACCAAAACAGACAGCTACAAACAAGCCTTGCTATATGCCGACAAGGCGGTGCAGGCGTCAGAACGATACCCCGATAATAATGTTGACCGTGTACAGTCGCTCCACTCAAGGGCGGGTGTGAAGAAGGCTATGAAGGATTTTGACGGAGCGAAGTCAGACTTCAAGGCTGCCATGGCAATAGCCCGCAAGGCCGCAGCTCCGCAGCTGATGCTGAAACCGCTGCCCGGGCTGCTGAGCATATATGTGCAAGAAGAAAATCAGGATTCGGCCGCTTATCTGGCCGAACTGGGGTCGGTATATGCCGACAGTATAGGCAGTATAACCCCCGAGGTGGCAAACTACCATGAGGTGCTGGCCGAATATTATGCGTGGAAAGGCGACCATAGGGCTGCTCTGGATAATCTGCTGGTGACGTACGAAAGCGGAGTGTCAACAATGCCGCGCCGGGAGTTGATGTCTAAGCTTGCCGGGCAGTATGCCGCCCTTGGTATTTACGACAAGGCATACGCCATGGCCGACAGCGCATATATGGATATGGGCGAATTTCATGATAAGAAAATGGCCGATTCATTTGCCGGATGGGATGCAAAATTCAGAAATCAGGAGCACAAGCTTGAGATTGAGCGTATGAAAGCAGAGAAGCAGCGGGTGGAGTTTGCTCTGGCAGCAGGTCTGATGCTGGTGATTCTGCTGGTTATGGCCATAGTTTTTATACGCCGCAACCTCAGGCGTAAGGCTGAGCTTGAGTCAGCACGTAAGTATGTTGAGGGCCTTGAAACGGAGCGTCAGCGTATATCGCGCGAGCTTCACGACGGTGTGTGCAACGACCTGCTCGGCGTGCAGCTGCTGGGAAGGCTGGCCCATAATCAGGAGCAGATTCAGGAAATGCTCGAATATCTTGACCGCTCGCGCGAGGACGTACGGCGCATAAGCCACGACCTGGCCTCGCCTGGCATGGAGCGCTCTTCGCTCAGAGAATTGATTTATACCTATATATGCCAATTCAGAAAAGGCTCGGCTAAGAATATAGAATTGGATTATTCCATCACAAATGAGCCTGAAGCAGTCAAGGCTGCCAACATCTACCGCATAGTGCAGGAGTTGGTAGCCAATGCCGTGAAGTATTCTACAGGCTCAGACATATCTGTTGAAATGAAGGAAGACGCGGGCCGACTGTACGTAACGGTATATTCTGACGGCGATTTCAAAAAGAATCCGGGTGTGGGTATAGGACTCAAATCTGTCAATAACCGTGTGATGGCAATGGAAGGGTCAATTGAAACAGGTGATGACTGTAAAGGCCATTATACCAAAATAGTACTAAGTAATCAATGAAAAATAGTTTATATCATCTGCTTGCCTTATGAACGCATCTTCAATCCTCTTCATCGGTCACGTAGCTACGGCTACGCTCCCTCTTCATCGTATTAAATCTGCTGTCCATAAGTCGGCGCATATAATATAAACTATTTTCCAATGCTTACTTATGATATGAAGATACTCATAGTTGATGACCACGAGATAGTGACTTATGGAGTCAAGAAATTTATACAGGAATATCATCCTGAATATATGATCAGTACTTCGGCTGATGCAGCTTTTCTTGACTCCGGACTAAAGGACCGTCCGGATTTGGTTATCCTTGATGTTGAGTATCCCGAAATGGATGTATTTGAAATAATACGTCGCATCCGCTCCAAGTGGATCAAGTGTTCGATAATCATATACACCATACATCAGGAGGCCGGATTGCTGAGACGCCTGTTGGATGCGGGTGTGGATGATATAGTGCTGAAGTCGTCGAGCATAGACATGCTGCTGAGGTCGATAGAGTCGGTGGCTAAGGGCGAGTGTCCGTCGCCTGACAATCCTGTGGCTGATATAGTGAAGAGTTTTGAGGATTCGCCACGGCTCACTGCGGCCGAGCAAAAGGTGCTGAACCTTATAAGGCAGGGATACAGCTCGTGCGAGATGGCCACCCTGCTGTGTGTGAGCGAGAATACCATTGAGAGCCATCGACGTAATATGCTGCGCAAACTTGGAGCCCGCAACGTGGCCGACCTGATAGTGAAGGCGCAGAAGGCCGGTTGGTGAAAAATCATGGTTTGCCGTGATTGACTCATATTCTGAGCTTTAGTAATTTTGCAACTTCAAAAATCGTCACAAAACTACTAATAAATCACGTTATGAAAAAATTTCTTGTTATGATTGTGCTTGCCGTGGCTATGATAGCTGCCCCGGCGAGCTTTGCCCAGAGTTCTGCATCTGCCAAAAAGGTTTTCAAGGGTACTTGGGAACAGACTCAGAGCAATGGAGATTACGGAGAAATATACAGTGTTATCAGCCTTGACCTCTATGGAAAAACAGTTGAAGGCGGAGAAGACGGCCTGTGCTATGGCACTATAAGCCAGTTCAATCCCAATTCGGGCAGGATAATTACCGGCGTTATAATAACCAAGGTAAAATCTATCGCCGGTAACAAGGCTGTGGTGGAATGTTATGATGAATTCCAAGATGAAAAATTTACGGCCTCCCTCGTATATAAACCAAATACAGATACTATCTGCTACGAAGACCTTTGTATATCAAGAAAAAAATAATCATGAAAAACAGATTTATCAAACTGGGCGCCGTGCTGCTTGCGCTTGGCGGCATGATGTGCTCATGTGGCTCATCGGCATCATCCGACGGCAATTTTGCCGACGTGGAGATGTGGCCGGTGCGTTTGGGCGAAGTGGGCCCCTGGAGTATGATTACTCCCGACGGTAAGATAAAGTATGAGAACGAGCTTGATAATGAGCCTTCGCCGGTAATCAACGGAATGTTCTCTATGAAGAAAGGCAGCGTATATCATCTCTACAAGGCAAAAGGCGATACACCTGAGCTTATAGAGGGTTGTGACAACCTGATTGATGTGGGATATATGTCGGAAGGTCTGATTCCGGTATGTCGTCCCGACAGCCGTATAAGCATGCTCGATAAGGACGGTAAGGAGAAATTTACACTTGAGCCTGTAGACGGCCACGAGATAATTAAATGCTCTGACCGGTTCAGCGACGGCCTTATGGCAATACAACTGGATAACGACCTCAAAGGCTATATGGACACTGAGGGCAAGGTGGTCGTAACCCCTGCGTTCTATGAAGCTTACCCCTTTGCCGAGGGGCTGGCTGTTGTGATGGAGCAAGCTGAGGGCAGCCGTGACAGGCAAGATTTTGTAATTGACAAAACCGGCAATAAGGTAATATCGTTCGGAGATGAATATAAGGTGAACCTGAACAGCCGTATGTTCAAGTGTGGCATGCTCAATGTTTATAAGAAATATGACAGCGCTCTGCTCGATAAGGAAGGTAAGGAAGTGATAGTGCTTGGTGATCACAACAAAATCATTGACTACAACGATAAGTATATCATTTATGAAAATGTACGCAATGAATGCGGTCTGATGAATATAAAGGGCGAAACTCTTGTTGAAGCTCAATATGCCAGCCTTGCCTTTGACGGTGATGACAGATTCATAGCTATGGTCTATGCTCAGAATCCGCATATAGTCATCATAAATGACTCGGGCGATGAAGTGGAGTCTCTTGACGATGTGAAATATATGGCTCCGGCAGGTAAGTTTGGATATTTTGCCATCAACGGCGATCGTACAATCAATCTGGTTGACGGTAGCGGTAAAGCCAAGAATTCAGAGCCGCTGGGCGATATTACAAATCTGGATGAGGCTGAACCCGGAGTGGGTGAAGTAGTTTCTAACTTCTATAATATCGACTTTATAATCAATGCCATTACCGGTCTTATCAACGAAAATGGCGTGGGCGCGTATACATTTGGCGAAAGTGCCGACGTGGTGAATAAAGGCTCTGAAGCGAGCGACGGTTATTCTACATCGGTCGGCCTTAAAGACGTGAACATAGGCAGCAGAGCTTTCCGTATAACCGGTGTGGCTTACTTCGATAAGGCTATGGCGCTAACCGAGCGAAAGGGCGGCGGTGCATACGGCTATAACTATGTATGGAATCCCGAATCCAAAATAAATAAGTTCAGCATTGACTTCTATACCCGAAACGAGGTGAACGAAAGTGATGTCAACAAACTGGTTGAGGCTTTCAAGACCAAGGGCTTCAAGGTTGACGAGGTCATAGATTCTTACGAAAAGACAATAAAAATGAGCAAGGACGGCCGAATCGTTACTATTTTGATTCGTGGAAAGCGTGGCTTCCTGGTTAATTATGCTTTAAGCTGAGAAGTAAGCAGTAAAAAATAGTTTTTATTATATGAGCCGGCTTATGGACAACAGATTCAACCCGATGAAGAGGGTTGAAGATGCGTTCATAAGGCAAGCAGATGATATAAACTATTTTTTTACTGCTTACTTAGATTCCCTCATAATCTTTGTGTGCTGAATTCAGACACACTCTAAAACACAGTCCCTGAACATTGTGCTGTCCGGGGACTGTGTTCGTTTTGTAAATTTGCTTACAGGCGGTTCATCTCGGTCTTGGCTGCATCCTCGCCTTTGTATTTGCTCTTGCGGGGATGAAAGCGGTAGGTGAGCGAGAGCGTGATGCCGCGCGAGTCGTAGGTCTGCCGCTTGTTTACGTATATGCCGCAGGTGTTCATGGTCCAGTCGTTATTGCGGGTGTTGAGTATGTCGGTTGCCGAGAGTTTCAGCTGCAGGGATTTGTTGAACAGAGTTTTACCGACCGAGGCGTTGAGCGTGAACCATGATGCGCCGAAGCGGTTGGTGTGCATGTCGCCCGAGGTCTGTCCGTTTGCGTTGAGTGTGAGGAGAAAGCCCTGTGGCAGCGCGATGGTATTGTCGAAATAATACGAGAAGATGGGGCGGTTGTATCTGTTGCCTTCCATATTGAGCCACTGTTTGTGCATGCCCAGGGTGACTGAGGGTGTCCATGAGCGTATGGGGCGGTTCCATACCAGATACATGTCGAGGGCCGAGACGTCTATGTTGACCGGCTGCATGAGCAGTTGCAGTGTCTGTGCCGGATACAGCTTTTTAACAAAAGCGTATGAATCTATGCTGCGTGTATAGTCGGCCTGGAGCATGAAGTCTTTCCACATACCAAAGAGCTGTATGTCGTGCATGCGTTCTTCTTTCAGCGCAGGGTTGCCTCCCTCTATCTCGTGCATGCCTACGTAGCTCAGGGAGCCGGTGAGGTGGGAGTAGGGCGGTTTTACGGTGGCCATCTTGTAGCTTAGGCTTATCTGTGAATCGTCGCTGCGTGAATAGCTCAGCGCAAGGTCGGGTGTGAGATAATGGTCGGTACGGCTCATGTCCCGGTCCTTGTGACCGTTAAGGGTGAAGATATAGTCGACATATTCATATCTGAGTCCGGCCGACAGGCTGAATTTGCCAAACATCCTTTTCCAGGAGGCGAAGGCTGCGGCTGAAGTCTGTGTGGCCTTGGTGAATGACGAGGGTATGTACTCGCTGATATCGGGGTTGAGCATCAGGTGGTCGAGGGTGGTGCGGGTATGGGAGTCTTGTGTGCCGACTGTGAAACTGCCTTTTGCCAATGGAAACGACAGGTAGAGTTTGGCTGCAAGGAGCGAGGAGCGGCGTGTGCCGAGTGAGTGTACATCGGATGTATTGCCTTGGGGATACAGGGTTTGCTCATCATTGTGGGAACGGGCGGTTTTGTAATCGCCGTCAAGGTGTATATGGTACCGTTCAGCGAATGTATTGTCGTAATATATCGAGCCGCGATGGCTGTGGGCGCGAACGCCTGTGTAGATTTCGCGACAGATGCGAGGGTCGGTATTGAGCCATTCCTCGCCGATGTTGCTGAAGTGTCCACGCTCGGGATTGTAGCGGTAGTAGCCGCCAATTGATTGCTCTCCGGCCGCGTAGTTGAATCCTGCTTTGACTGCGCCGGTAGTTGAGGGGTATGACTTGGACTGCGAGCTGCCTACTACGGTCTGCACTCCGTCATACACGAGGGTGTTGGTGGTGGTGCCTTTTATCAGGCTGTTGTTGCGGGCTATCAGTCCGGAGGCGAAGATGTCCCATGAGCCGGTGCGGTAATTGAGGTCAATCATATTGTTTGCCGACCATTTACGTCGGGCCACTGTCTCGGCACGCTCTATGAAAGAAATGCCGTCGACAAAGCTTCGCCGGGTGGTGATCTTAAGTACAGCCTTTGTATCGGCGGCATACATGGCTCCGGGAGCCATATCGAGTTCCACTTTCCGGATATTGTCGGAGCGGAGTTGCAACAACTCGTCGTCGGAACGCATTGGACGTCCGTCGATATATATTTCAGGCGCGCCCCTGCCTGTGATGGTTACGGCGTTGTCTGCAACGGTGATCATCGGAAGCTGACCCAATACGTCGAGAGCTGTGCCGAGGTCTTGCAGGGCAGAGCCGGCGATGGTAGATACGAGGGTGGTGCCTCGGAGCTTGGTGGCCGGCTGCTTGGCGGTCACTACTACTTCCTGCAGGCTGCGGGCGATGGAATCGGTGTCGGTCACAGGCTGCTGCGCGAGTGCCGACAATGGGAGTAATAATGTGAGAAAGGAGAATGACTTTTTCATGCGTTTGCGGTTTCAGATTTTTCGACCGCAAAACAAGTGAAAAAAGCTGTGATAATCCTTAAGATTTGTCTGACATTTGTCTGACAAATACTGACATTGCTGTGCGTCAGCGGTTTATGCGGAGCTGGTATGAGTCGCCGCGATTGCAGATTATCTCAATGTTTGCATCAGCAAGAGCCGCCTTGGTGCGGCGTATCAGTGTGTAGAGCGACTCGTCGGCATTGTCCTTGTTGCCCCAGAGAGTTGTGCATAATGTGGCTTTGTCAACCTTCATGTCGGGGGACTCAAGAAGCATACGGGTGAGCTGCCGCTGCATTGGCGTGAGCTTGATGCCGTCAAGCGACGGAATGCGCTGCGCGTCCGGCAGAGTCTGTAGCCTGCGTCGGAATACAAACATACTCATCATGGATAGGATAGAGAGCGAAAACAGAATTCCCGGCAGGGTGGGGTCGGACAAGGCTATGACCGAAGCCATGGAGCAATCAGTAAAGCCCCGTACTTGGATAGCCTGACCGTCAACAGAATTCTCAGGAACAATGATTATAGAATCAGAAGCAATTTTATTACCATGAATTTTAGGAGATGCAAGCTTGGAGTCGACCAGCGCGATGGCAATGAAGGCCTCGTCCTTGAGCAGAGGATTTCGGAAATTCACATCAGAAGCCTGATAAATCAAGGGCTGGTGAGTGGTGAGATGAATGTGGCGCAGAGCCGAGATTGTATCCTGTCGGGTCCAGAGTTCACGATTCTCATTAGCCAAAGCCATAACGGCATCATTAAGATCATCGGCAATGCACTTTTTGGCATCACAATAAGAAATACATCCCGAGACCAAGGCGGCAAGCATCAGCACCAAGGGCACAAACATACCGTAGCGATTGAAGTTTGAAAGAATATTAGGATTGACAGGTTTGTACATGACGATAATAAAAGAATAGAAACAGAATACTACAAATGTACAAAAAAACATCCAAAACATCCCCGACCCACCCCAAAAAAACACCCGAAAAAGGCGAGAAAAACAAAAAAAATAAAAAAACTTTCACAAAAAATTTGCAGAATCAAAAAAAGTTCGTAACTTTGCAACGCAAAAGCGCGAGACCCCTATAGGTCACAGTAAATAAACCGATAAAAAAGCGCATGCAAGGTGCCATAGCTCAGTTGGTAGAGCAAAGGACTGAAAATCCTTGTGTCCCCGGTTCGATTCCTGGTGGCACCACGAAAAAACTCGACTTCGGTCGGGTTTTTTGCTTATATAGCAGATTATCAGCGGATTACTTACGCCCCGTCGGTAGTCAATTTTCAAACAATGTCGGCACAAATGTAGGCTCAAAATCAGAGCGTTACAAAAAATGTCGTCACAAAAGTTGGCACACCCAAAATGGCGAAAGTAACAATCAAGCGGCGAAATGAGAGCGAAAGAGCGGACGGCCGCGCCGCTCTGTATGCGGTGTTAAACATCGAGCGTATAAAAATCCGCCTCCCTCTGGATATAGCGGTAACGGGTGCGGAATGGGACCCGGTAACGGAGAGAATCAAGGGGCGCGGTCAGGAGGTAAAAGATAAGAACCTTATAATTTCCAACACGAAAGCGAAAATCTCGGACATACTCGTCCGGGCGAGGCTCACGGGCGAAACACTCACGAAAGACAGTTTTCTCGCGCTCTACCGTCGTCCGGGTGAAACGATGAATTTTCTTGAATACGCCTTCCGGCACCTCGACGAGCTGCGCACGGCCATGCAGCCCGAAACAATCCGGCACCACAAAGCGGCGTTAACGAAACTCCAGCACTATAACCCACGGCTCCAGATAGCCGAGATAACGCCCGAATGGCTGCGCGTATATGCCGCCCACCTCCGAGATAAGCACAATAACAACGCCGGAACAATACGCAAAAATATGTGCGTTATCCGTATGCACTATTATGCGGCTATGAGAGCCGGGAAAGTGAAGGTTAACCCGTTCGAGGTGTATCGGGTTCCGGCCGCCGACCCTGCTGTTATATTTCTTACCGAACAGGAATTAAACAAACTGACAAGCCTCTATCGCTCCGCCATTCTTGACGAAGGAGAACAGGACGTGCTTCGCTTCTTCCTGTTTATGACATTCACGGCCATGCACATATCCGACGCCAGAGCGTTGCAGATAGAGCAGATAAGCGGCGGCGAAATCCATTACCAGAGAATCAAGACACGCACGCGCGTAAATATGCCGCTATCGCGTCCGGCGGCTGAATTGGCCGAATACTACCGCGACGGACGGTATCGTGGCAATCTGTTCAGGAAATTGCCGACGGACCAGGCGTTCAACAGAATAATAAAAAGAATCTGTAAACGTGAAGGTATCGAAAAAGCGGTCAGCGCGAAAGCTGCCCGGCACACCTTCGCCACCCTTTACTACAAAAAGAACTCCGGCGACCTTGGCACTCTTTCAAAACTCTTGGGGCATACCTCGGTAACAACCACCATGATATACGCCCACATAATGAAAGAAAACCGCGTCGCCGGGGTGTCTGCCTTCGACGATATGTTATAACTCGTATTGGGAGTAATCGACGGCGTTTTTCGCTTCGATTCCTGCGGCTCGGCACTCTTTGATGTGCGTC